>JAAWDX010000003.1:0-300000 GCA_022794035.1 Lachnospiraceae bacterium
ATAGAGGGTATTTTTGAGCCGATTTCATAGAATACATAAAAACCAAGAAAACCCTTGCAGGCCGCTTAAACACTGGAAAAACAAAAAACCGCCTATACAAGCGGTTTTCATGAAAAATCGGAATGACAGGATTCGAACCTGCGGCCTCTGCGTCCCGAACGCAGCGCTCTACCAAGCTGAGCCACATTCCGATTTGCCTTTCAGCCTAATCATTATAGCCAAAGTTCGGGTGATTGTCAAGAGCTCCCATAAAAAAGTTTGCAAAACCTTGTAGGATTACGATACATGTGTTGTTTCCTTGAATAGATCAAAACGATTATGCGCTCTTCTCTATTGCTTTAGCAATGGCTTTGTACAAGCCGTCCATAAAGACTTCCTTATCATTAGAACGAAAACGCAGTATGTAAAGTGATAATGTTTCCGGACTGCAACAGCTTTTACCCGTTTCCAGTGAGTTATAAGCCTTATAGCTCATCTCCAGAATGGCCGCCATTTTCTCTTGCGAAAGCCCTTCCTTACTCCTTGTTCTCAATAGCTCCACCCTAACATAATTTTTGTACGCCTCGCGAATTTTCTTCCTCATGATAAATTCCTCCTTCTATAAAAATTTATCATCATTGTACAAAGATTATGAGGTATACGCCATGAAGTACGCTTCATAAAATAGATTCGCCGTATTTTAGTGCTGTCCCCTCCGGCCTATAGTGGTAGTTATGATCAGAAATATAAAAAAATTTTACGTACAATAGATGTTAAAAGTACGTTAGCCATGGTTAGATGCGTTCGATATAACGGATCATTTGCGCCAATAAGCACGTTGCCAATGCTTAAATATAGAAAATCCAACGGGTAAAATGAAAAAAATAATACGTTATATCACCTGATCCAGCGGTAACACAACGTACCTATTTTCCCAAGTCACCCGTTAAAAGGATACGATTTCAAATCGGCAACGGATCATTTGACCATCTGCCCCCCCCCCCTCCTCCTTTTGATCATTTCGCTTGAAAGTCAAAGCAAAAGCCTGTCGTCCGTATTCATTACCTTCTGCTCAAAGGAGCAGCAGCACGCAATTTGACAATCCGCAGACACCTTGTTATAATAAATAAAAGAGCTGCCGATCATGAGCTTGAAAATATTTAAGTGGAGCGATCGCTTTATTTTCAGGCATAGGCGGTTGTTTTTTTATATTCAATAAAGCAGCGCAGATTCAATGGTTAGTAAGCCCGCGCATACATATGCGGATATTTTATATACTATCAGTAGCATCCGCACCATATCAGAAACGGAGAATCAACTTGGACTGGATTGAAATTTTAGGCTATCATTTAGAAAATCTGTCAGCAGCCGAGGTGCTGTTGGGCCTCTTTCTCGCCGCCGTGCTTGCCGCTTATCTCACAAAGCGCTGCCAAAAAGGCATGCTCCAGAGCAGGCAGGCCCTGTGCATTTGGGCGAGCTTCGTCTATATTTACATGGTCTATCTGATCACCATATTTTCGCGCAGTCCGCGCAGCGAGGCCGAGTACATGCTCACCCCCTTTTGGTCCTACGCCTTCATCATCCAATATGAAAACGAGGCCGTCCTGCAGGAGAATATCCTCAACTTCTTGCTGTTCATGCCAGTCGGCGTACTGCTGCAAGAGGCATTTCGCACCCGCAAGGCGGGAAAATGGATCACGCTTGGCGCCCTGGCGCTGTCAATCTCCATCGAAGTATTGCAGCTGCTGTTAAAACGCGGGCTCTTTGAATGGGACGACATGTTTCATAACGCGCTGGGCGCGTACATCAGCTGCCGAATCTGGTACGCGCTTCGGCGTAGAACATGGGAAAGGAAATCAGCATGAAAAAAGACATTTATATATTGGGGCACCGCAATCCAGACACCGATTCGATCTGCTCCGCCATTGCCTATGCAGAATTAAAGAATAAAGAAAATGACGGAAGCCGCTACATTGCGGCCCGTGCTGGCCAGATAGGGCCGGAGACAGCTTATGTGCTCAAGCGCTTTGGCGTGCGTCAGCCGGTCTATGTGAATAACATCGGAACGCGCGTACGCGATATGGAGATCCGCAAGGTGCCGAGCATCGCGAGAACGCTTTCGCTGAAAAAGGCTTGGAACCTGATGGCAGAGCTCGGAGCCGTTACGCTGCCGATCACCGATGAAGAGAATGTGCTGCAGGGGCTGATTACCATCAACGATATCGCGCTGTCCTACATGGAGGAGCAGGACGGCAACATTTTGGCAAAGGCCAGAACCTCCTATCAGAATATTTTAGAGACGCTGGAAGCAGAGATGGTGGTCGGTGACACAGGCGCAGTGTTTGACAAGGGAAATGTGCTCATTTCAGCGGCCAATCCGGATGTGATGGAGGATTATATCAAAAAGCATGATATGGTCATTACCGGAAACCGCTATGATTCACAGCTTTCCGCGATTGAGTCAGGCGCTGGCTGCATCATCGTGTGTCTGGGGGCGACAGTGTCCAAAACCATCCGCAAGCTGGCGGCGGACAGGCAGTGCAGCGTAATTGTAACGCCGTTTGATACATACCGCGTTGCGCGGCAGATCAATCAGAGTATGCCGGTGGAGGCATTTATGAAGTCCGAAGATTTGGTGCTGTTTCATCCGGGGGATTATACGGATGAGATTAAAGACGCGATGCAAAACACGCGTATCCGTGATTTTCCGGTGGTGGATAAGGCCGGGCACTATATCGGCATGATCTCACGCCGCAACCTGCTGGGAATCCGCAAGCGATCGGTCATTTTAGTCGATCATAACGAACGCAGCCAGGCGGTAGAGAATATTGAAAATGCAGAGATTTTGGAGATCATCGATCATCACCGCATCGGATCGCTGGAGACGATGGAGCCGGTTTATTTTCGCAACGAGCCCGTGGGCTGTACGGCCACCATTGTTTATGAAATGTACTGCGAAAAGGGGCAAACGGTATCGCCGCAGATTGCCGGGCTTTTGTGCAGCGCCATCCTGTCCGATACGCTGGTATTTCGCTCGCCCACCTGCACGCTGGCAGACCGAAGGGCGGCGAAGGAGCTGGCAGAGATTGCCGGCATCGACTGTCAGCAGTTTGGCATCGAGATATTTACAGCCGGCAGTAATCTGAAGGATAAAACGCCGGAAGAAATCCTCTATCAGGATTACAAGAAATTTGAATTCGGCGACGTCACCTTTGGCGTGGGGCAGATTAACAGCATGAGCGGCGAGGAGCTTGCCCGCATCGAGCAGCGCCTGCTGCCATATCTGGAAAAGCACTGCCGCGAGCATGGGATGAGCATGATGTTCTTTATGCTGACCAACATCATAGAAGAGAGCACGACGCTCATGTGCTTTGGCAGCGGGGCAAGGGAGCTCGCAGCAGAGGCTTTCGGCCTGCGGCCGGAAAAGGACAGCCTCGTTCTCGCGGGTATTGTATCCCGCAAAAAGCAGCTGATTCCGGCATTTATCGAAGTCATCAACAAAGAGACTTGACACAGCGGAGATAAAATAGTAAAATCGCATATATTATAGAAGAAAAGGCAAAGAAGAGAAGAGTACGTCCATGCAGGAAGCGGCAGAGAGTCCCGGCAGCTGAAAAGGGATGCGGAAGGCAGGGCGGAACATGGCCTCGGAGCTGCGCACCGACCCGCCCATGTAGGCGGCAGGCTGCGACGGGTACGCCCGTAAGCGCGTGTGGATATAACGGCTTAATAAATTAAAGTTTAGCCCTGTATCCAATGAGGCTTTTAGGCGCACCTCGGTGCGGCTGAGAGCAAATTAAGGTGGTACCACGAGCGGCGCTCTCGTCCTTAGTAGGATGGAGCGCCTTATTTATTTTGAGGAGGAATGTCACATGTGTGAAAGCTGTAACAAAAAAGGAAAGTATTATATGACCACGGCCATTGCCTATACGTCGCGCAAGCCGCATATCGGCAATACCTACGAGGTGGTGCTGGCTGATGCCATCGCGCGCTACCGCCGCCTGCAGGGCTATGACGTATTTTTCATGACCGGCACCGACGAGCATGGGCAGAAGATTCAGGAAAATGCAGAGCAAAACGGCGTTACGCCCAAGGCCTATGTGGACAAGGTGGCCGGCGAGATCAAGGACATCTGGGATATGATGAATGCAAGCTATGACAAATTCATCCGCACGACGGACCCGGATCATGAGAAGGCCGTACAGAAGATTTTCAAAAAGCTCTATGAGCAGGGCGACATCTACAAGGGCTATTATGAGGGCTGGTACTGCGTGCCCTGTGAATCCTTCTTCACGGAGACGCAGCTGGTGGACGGCAAATGCCCCGACTGTGGCCGCGAGGTGAAAAAGACAAAGGAAGAAGCCTATTTCTTCAAAATGAGCAAATATCAGGACCGCCTGATGCAGTATATCGAGGAGCACCCCGAATTTATCCAGCCGGAGTCGCGCAAAAAGGAAATGGTCAATAACTTCCTAAAGCCGGGACTGCAGGATCTGTGCGTATCGCGCACCTCCTTCAGCTGGGGCATTCCGGTTGATTTCGATCCGGGGCATGTGGTCTATGTATGGATGGACGCGCTCAACAACTACATCACCGGCATCGGCTATGACCCCGAAAATCCAAGCGAGCAATACAAAAAATACTGGCCGGCCGATCTGCATCTCATCGGCAAGGACATTCTGCGGTTCCACACGATCTATTGGCCGATCTTCCTGATGGCCATGGGCGAGCCGCTGCCCAAGCAGATCTTCGGCCATCCGTGGCTGCTGTTCGGCGAGATGAAGATGAGCAAATCGCTCGGCAACGTGATTTATGCCGACGAGCTGGTTAAACGCTTCGGCGTAGATGGCGTGCGCTACTATGTGCTGCGCGAAATGCCCTTTGCCAGCGACGGCAGCATCACCTATGAAAGCATCATCGCCCGCTACAACGCCGATCTTGCGAATACTATTGGTAATCTGGTCAACCGCACCATCGCCATGGGCAAAAAATATTTTGGCGGCATCGTGCAGGCGCAGGGCGCCAAAGAGGCGCTGGATACTGATCTGATCGATACGGCCCTGCAGGCAGTCAAAAACGTAGAGGAAAAGATGGCAGAGCTGCGAGTGGCTGACGCCCTGGAGGAAATTGTTAATCTGGCGCGCCGCAGCAATAAATATATCGATGAAACCGCGCCCTGGGCGCTGGCCAAGGATGAGGCGCAGAAGGAGCGTCTGGGCAGCGTGCTGTATAACCTGCTGGAGAGCATCCGCTATATCGGTGTGCTTCTGAAAAGCTTTTTGCCGGAAACAGGCGAGGGCATTTTAAATCAGCTGGGCGTGAAGGAAGCGGGACGCAGTCTGGAGTCCTTAGAAAGCTTCGGATTCCTGCAGGCCGGAGAGGAGACCAATGATCCGTCTCCCCTGTTTGCGCGCATCGATGAAGCCAAAATGCTGGCTGAGATTGCCGCTGAGCGGGCAGAGCAGGAGGCAAAGGCTGCGCCTAAGAAGGAGGAGCCAGCGCCGGAAGAAGAAGCCAAGGCAGAGATCACGATTGATGATTTTGACAAGGTAGAGCTTAAGATCGGTGAGGTACTGGAGTGTAAGCCGGTGGAAGGCGCCAAAAAGCTCTTGGTATCGCAGATTAAAATCGGGGATGAAGTGCGGCAGATCGTATCCGGTATCGCCAAATATTATAAGCCGGAGGAAATGGTTGGCAAAAAGGTTGTGGTTGTCACCAACCTGAAACCCGTGAAGCTGCGCGGCGTGCTGTCACAGGGCATGATCCTGTGTGCCGACGACGGCGAGGGCGGCTTCTGCGTGCTGCGTCCGGAGAAGGATGTGCCCAGCGGCAGTACGGTAAGCTAAAAGGAGAAAAACGATGTATTTTGATACGCATGCACATTACGATCATGAGAAGTTTAAAAAGGATCAGGCCGAGCTTTTCAGCGCGCTGCGCGCTGCCGGTGTGGAAGCCGTTGTCAACTGCGCCAGCGATCTTAAAAGCTGCGCGGCCACGCTCAAGCTCACGGAGCAGTATGATTTTATATTCGGCGCTGTGGGCGTGCATCCGCATGAGGTAGAAAAGCTGGATGAAGACGCCGTGTATCAGCTGTATAACTATGCGTGCCGCTCCGAAAAGATCGTAGCGATCGGCGAGATCGGGCTGGACTACCACTATGAATTCGCGCCGCGCGAGCTGCAGAAGGACTGGTTTGTGGAGCAGATCGAGCTGGCCAAGGAGGTAGAGCTGCCCATCGTCGTGCATAGCCGCGATGCGGCCAAGGATACCTATGATATCATGGAGGCTGCGGATGCCGGCGAGGTTGGCGGCGTGGTGCACTGCTTTGCCGGCAGTCTGGAGATGGCCAAGGCCTATGTAGAGATGGGCTTTTATCTGGGCATCGGTGGCATGCTGACCTTTCCGGATGTGAAAAAGATTCTGCGCGTAGTGGAAGAGATTCCGCTGGAGCATCTGCTGCTGGAGACGGATGCACCGTATCTGGCGCCGGTGCCGAACCGCGGGAAGCGCAATGATTCACGTAACCTAACCTATGTGGCCGAAAAGGTGGCGGAGCTAAAGGGGATCACTCCCGAAGAGGTGGCGCGCGTGACGCGCGAAAACGCTTGCCGTCTGTTTCAGGTGGAGCTATAGCATATGACCGATAAGCAAAATTTAATTGCAGCACCGCAAAATACGATCGCGGTGCTGCAAAAATATGATTTTCAGTTTAAAAAGCAATTTGGGCAAAACTTTCTGGTGGACCTGCATGTGCTGGATAAAATCCTTCGTGCGGCCGAGATTGGCCCCGAGGATGTGTGTCTGGAGATCGGTCCGGGGATCGGCAGCCTGACGCAGGCCATGGCCGAAGCCGCCCGGCAGGTGATTGCCGTAGAGATCGACAGACGGCTCATTCCGGTGCTGCAGGAGAATCTGGCGGCCTATGATAATATTGAGTTGGTGAATGCCGATTTTATGGAGCTGGATCTGCCTGCCTTCCTGCGGGAGCGCGGCATCACGCAGCCGCTCAAGGTAGTTGCCAACCTGCCGTATTATATCACAACGCCGATTATCATGGGGCTGTTTGAAAGTGGCATACCGCTGAGCAGCATTACGGTGATGGTGCAGGAGGAGGTAGCCAGACGCATGCAGGCCGGACCGGGCTCTAAGGATTACGGCGCGCTTTCTCTGGCCGTTCAGTATTACGCGGAGCCGTATATCGCCGCCTATGTGCCGAAAAACTGCTTCATCCCGCGGCCAGGGGTAGGATCAGCCGTGATCCGCCTTGCAAGAAGGCCGGAGCCGCCGGTGCAGGCCGATGATCCGCAGCTTTTGTTTGCGCTCATCAAGGCAGCGTTTGGCCAGCGGAGAAAAACGCTGGTCAACAGCGTAAGCGGAAGCCCAGAATTGAACGTGCCCAAGGAAGCGGTGCTGGCAGCCCTGCAGCAGACAGGAATTTCAGAAAAAATCAGAGGAGAGGCGCTGACACTGCCAGAATTTGCAGCGCTGGCCAATGCGCTGGGAAAGACGGGGAATTAAAAGATGACGCAGCATTATTATTCAAAGGAGCCGGTGAGCGCCTCCCATATCCGCCATATTGAATATGAAATTGCCTATCAGGGGAGGCCGCTGCAGTTTCACTTTGAAACGGACAGCGGTGTGTTTTCGACGAGCCGGGTGGATCATGGAACCGATATTTTATTGCGCGCCATCGCCAAGGAATGGCAGGACCTTAAAGAGCCGCCGAAGCATGTGCTGGACATCGGCTGCGGCTACGGCCCCATCGGGATTACGCTCGGGCATTTTTTCCCGGCCGCGTCCGTCTGTATGCTGGATGTGAACGAGAGGGCGATGGCGCTGGCCAGAGCCAATGCGCAAAAGGCCGGGCTGGCACAGTTTACGGTGGACACCGTAGAGCATTTTCCGCAGCAAGCCTTTGACCTGATTGTGACCAATCCCCCCATCAGGGCGGGAAAGGCCGTGGTATACGGCATCTTTGCAAAGGCACAGGAGCATCTTGCGCCCGGCGGCGCCTTTTATGCAGTCATCCGCAAAAATCAGGGCGGCCCCAGCGCAGTCAAAGAGCTCACGCGTCTGTTTGGAGAATGCCAGATCATCGAACGGCAATCGGGATTTCACATATTAAAATGCATAAAATGAGATGCCTTCTCATAAGATGGACTATCAACATCTTAGGAGGAAGCATATGGGATATGTGCGTTTATTTATAGAGCTGCGCAAAGAGGACAGCGGCGAGGCGGCAGGACAGGCACGGATCGAGATGCAGGACCGGACGGGCCGCGTGGATGTGAAGGTGCGGGGCGTGCTGATGGGCCTGGCAGAAGGGGAGCCCTATCAGGCGGTTTTGGTGTGTGAAAATGCGGGCAGCTACCGGGAATATCCGGTGGGCCAGTGCAGCGCCAACAGCCGCGGACAAGCCAGCCTCATGTACCGCGGCAGTGTGCAGGCGGAGCCGGGTGATCCGCTTGGCATCGGCAGTTTTAAGGCCATTTTGGCCCGCAGCGGCGGGAAAAGAGTGGTGGGCTATCGCTTTGAGCCGGTGCTGATTCCGGATCGGTATGAAGAGCCCGTCAGAGCGGAGCATTTGCCAGAGGAAGAGGATAGCGCGGTGATGGAAACAGCCGCCGCGGCTGAAGAGGCTGTAGAGGAGCTGATTGTGGCTGAGGAGCCGGCTTTGGCTGAGGTGGCGGCTGAGCCACCGGAAGCTGAGGAGAGCGTTGTTCCGGCAGAGTCTGATTCGGCAGAGGTGATGAGCAGAGAAGAGCCAGAAGCGGTCGAGGCCGAGGAAGCAGTATCGGGAGAGAACGTAGTGCCGGTGCAAGAGATGGGCATCGATCCACTGCCGGTGTATGTGCTGCAGGATCTGAATCAGGTTGAGGAGATCTGCGGCGAAGCAGGCCGGCGTGCATTTGACCGGTATCATCATTTAATTCTTGTACGGCAGGGGGAAAAAAGTCAGCTGGGTATGCCATGCCGCTATCGCTCCAGTCAGCAGGAGGAGCTGCAGGCGGATGGCTATACAGAGTTTATGACGCCGCACGGCGGCGCGCCCAGCTACGGAGAATTTGGCTATTGGATGAAACGGCTGGAATAGTCTGAAATAGAAAAGAGTGAAACAAATGATAAAGGGCGTTATATTTGATCTGGACGGGACGCTGCTGGATACGCTGGAGGATCTCTCGGCCGCGGGCAATGCGGTGCTTCAGAGGCATGGCCTCGCGGCGTATCCCAAGGAAGCGTACCGGCTGATGGTAGGAAACGGCATTCCGCGGCTGGTGCGCCGGATGCTGACAGGCACCGATGCCAGAAGCGGTGAAAAAAGAGAACAAGAAGCCGCCGCCATGCTTCCGGCAGGACTGGAAGAGGCGGCGCTTTCTGATTTTATGGCGTATTATGCAGCGCATAAGCAGGACCATACGAGGCCCTATCCGGGCATCAAGGAGCTGCTCATGCGGCTGCAGGCAGAGGGAGTGCGGCTGGCAGTTGTGTCCAATAAGGCGGATAGCGCAGTGAAGGAGCTGGCGCAGCAGTATTTTGGCGCTGCATTTACCAGTGCAGTAGGGCTGAAGGAGGGCGGCAGGGCAAAGCCGGATCCAGCCTCCACGCTGGAGGCTGTGAAAAGGCTGGCGCTTCCTAAAGAACAGATTTTATACGTGGGCGACAGCGATGTGGATATGCAGACGGCGTACAATGCCGGTCTGGCCGGGTGCGGCGTGCTCTGGGGCTTTCGTACGGAAGAAGAGCTTAAAAAAGCCGGCGCCAGATATCTGGCACCGGATGCACAGGCTCTTTATGAAATTATTTCATCGACAGGCCAATCCGCTTTTTAGCAAGATCGAGGCTGATGACCTTGACCTCGACAATATCGCCCACCTTAACGACATCCAGAGGATGCTTGATGAACTTGTGGCTCATCTGAGAGATATGCACAAGTCCGTCCTGATGCACTCCAATATCGACAAAGGCGCCGAAATCGATCACATTGCGAACGGTGCCTTTTAATATCATGCCAACGCTTAAATCCTCCATCGACATGACGTCGGTGCGCAGGATCGGCGCGGGCATATCGCTGCGCGGATCGCGGCCGGGCTTCGCAAGCTCCGCGGCAATATCCTGCAGTGTGGGCAAACCGATAGAAAGCTGATCGGCAAGCTGCTGCTGATCCATTCCTTTAATCTGCACGAGAATGCGCGGCATGCCGGCGCGCAGCTCGCCGCTTTCAGTAAGCTGCTGCAGATCATAGCCCATCTGCGTGAGCAGGCCGCGGGCGGCTTCATAGGATTCCGGATGCACGGCCGTATTGTCGAGCGGCTCGTCGCCGTCCTGAATGCGCAGGAAGCCGGCGCATTGCTCGAAGGCCTTGGGGCCAAGCTTGGCCACCTTTAACAGCTGCCTGCGGTTTGTGAAGCGGCCGTTTTCCTCACGGTAGGCCACGATGTTTTTGGCGATAGGCTTGCTAATGCCGGAGATGTAAGCCAGCAGCGAGGGGGAGGCGGTGTTGACGTCTACGCCGACACGGTTTACGCAGTCCTCGACTACGCCGGTGAGCGCGCTGCTGAGTTTTTTCTGGTCCATATCATGCTGATACTGGCCGACGCCGATCGATTTGGGATCAATTTTTACAAGCTCCGCCAGCGGATCCTGTAGGCGGCGGGCAATGGAAGCAGCGCTTCTAAGCGCCACATCAAAATCAGGAAATTCCTCAGTGCCGAGCTTAGAAGCAGAATATACGCTGGCGCCGGCCTCATTTACGATAATATAGCTGGCTTTTACGGTAGCGCCCGGATTATAGTCAGACAGCACCTGAGAAACAAATTGTTCAGATTCGCGCGAGGCTGTGCCGTTGCCGATGGCAATGATGTCCACATGATAGCGGCCCAGCAGCTCGGTCAGCTTCTTTTTAGCCTCCGGGATGCGGCCCGGCCCGGATGTCGGATAGATCACGGCGGTATCGAGCACCTTGCCTGTGGGATCGACTACGGCTAGTTTGCAGCCGGTGCGGAAGGCCGGGTCAAAGCCAAGCACGGTCTTGCCGGCAATCGGCGGCTGCATCAGCAGCTGCGTCAGATTTTTACCAAATACATGAATAGCGCCGTCCTGCGCCTTCTCGGTGAGCTCGGCGCGAATCTCATTTTCGATGGAGGAGGCGATCAGGCGTTTATAGGCGTCCTGGATTGCAGAGACTAAAAAGTCACGGCGCAGCGGACTTTGGACGATCTGAGCCTCCAGATAAGACAAAATCTGTTCGGCCGGGGCCTCTAAGGAGACCGTGAGCATCTTTTCGGCCTCGCCGCGATTGAGCGCGAGCACCTGATGGCCGGCGATTTTGGGGATGGCCTCGGAAAATTCATAATACATCTCATAGACGCAGGTCTGCTCCGGATCCTTAGCCTTGGAGACGATGCGGCCCAGCTTTTGTGTGAGCTGGCGGATGTGCTGGCGGTAGTCGGCCTGATCGGCAATGATCTCGGCGATAATGTCAGATGCGCCGGCAAGAGCGGCAGCAGCATCGGGCACCTCTTTTTCGGCGTTTACATAGGCAGCGGCCAGCGCCGCCAGCTCGCCGCTCTCCTGCTGAGCGAAAATGAGGAGGGCGAGCGGCTCCAGACCGCGCTCCTTGGCAATGGTGGCGCGGGTGCGGCGCTTAGGGCGGTAGGGGCGGTACAGGTCGTCCACCTCCACCATGGTCTGCGCCTGCTGGATCTGCGCCAAGAGCTCAGGCGTCATCTGCTCCTGCTCGGTGATAGAGGCGATCACCTGCTCCTTTTTGGCCTCCAGATTGCGCAGATAGGCCAAGCGCTCATTAAAATCACGCAGGATTTCATCGCTCAGGGTGCCGGTCATCTCCTTGCGGTAGCGGGCAATAAACGGAATCGTGTTGCCCTCGTCAATCAGCTGTAAAACATTAGTAACCTGCCAGTCCTGCAGGGCAAATTCCTGCTGCAGCTGGCGGGCAATAGAAGTAAGTTCTTGCATATATAGCATCCTTTTTGAATGAGTATTTTGAGAAATTATACCTAATCGAGAGAGAAAAGTCAAACAGGGCATGGGAGGGCGGCGGCTGCTCTGATTGTCCGGCCTTCCGCCGCCACTGGCGGAAATGGGCGAAATAGCTTAAATTTTTATGCCAACTGTGGCTGAAAAAGCAATCTATGGCTGAAAAAACTCAGTCATAGATTCATTTACTGCCCATGTGTGGCTGAGTCTTTTCAGCCACACATGGCGGAAGACTGCAGAATAGCTGAAATTCTTACGCCATTCGGAGAATTTACGCCAGACCCGGCGCAGGTCTGAACCCCGTGGCCACTATTTTTTAAACTAATTTAAAAAGGGCTTCCCTTTTCAAGCTGAATTTGTTATAATAAGAAATATGATCATTACAGGCCGCATGGCGGCAAAGGAGGAAATATGCACACATATCAAACAAAAGGTACCTGCTCACGGCAGATTGATTTTGAGCTGAGAGACGGCAAGGTTTATAATGTCAATTTTGTAGGAGGCTGCAACGGCAACTTGAAGGGGATCAGCAAATTAGTAGAAGGAATGGATGCAAAGGAGCTGATTGAGCGCCTGAAAGGCAATACCTGCGGCAGCAAGCCGACTTCCTGTCCTGATCAGCTGGCACTTGCTTTGGAGGCTGCACTGGCCGAAACGAAAGCAGAGGCGTAGATTGAAAAATAAGCTTGATAGCTTATTTTTCAATCGGCTATTTGTGCCGGAGCGTCACAAATAAGCTCAGATGGCATTCCTGCCACATACGCTTCGGAATGGAGGAATAAGATGCGAGGAAAAGGAAGAGTCACCAATTTAACAGAGGGAACCATTTGGAAGCAGCTCGTGCTGTTTGCTCTTCCGCTTATGGCCAGCAACCTGTTTCAGCAGTTATACAATACGGCTGATTCCTTGGTAGTTGGCCGTTTTGTTGGAAGTACGGCACTGGCTGCGGTAGGTTCCACAGGTGCACTGACCGGACTGATTATCGGCTTTTTCATGGGCATGGGTACAGGCTCAGGCGTAGTCATTTCGCAGTATTACGGCGCTAAAAACTATGAAAAGCTGGAAAAGAGCGTACATACAGCTATGGCGCTGGCAATCGCTTTTGGCGTGGTGCTGGCTGTAGTCGGCGTGATTTTATCCCCCTATATGCTCAAATGGATGAGCACGCCAGATGATGTCATGGATCAGGCTACGCTCTATCTGCGGATCTATTTTATCGGCATTATTTCATTAACAGTTTATAACATTGGAGCAGGAATCCTGCGTGCGGTCGGCGATTCTAAGAGGCCGCTGTATTATCTGGTGATCTCCGGTGTGACAAACGTAGTGCTGAACCTGATTTTTGTAATCGTATTTCACCTGGGCGTGGCCGGCGTGGCGCTGGCAACGATCTGCTCTCAGGTGCTGTCTTCTGTGCTCGTCATTTACAATTTGACGCATACCAGCGGACCGTTCCGCCTGCATCTGAAGGAAATTCGCTTTGACAAGGAGATCCTGTGGCAGATTGCCAAGATCGGTCTCCCAGCCGGTGTGCAGTCGATGGTGATTTCATTGTCTAATATCGTGATTCAGTCTAAGGTGAATATGTTTGGCTCAGCGGCCATGGCCGGCCACTCGGCAGCCAGCCGTATCGATTCGTTTGTATATATGCCGCTCAATGCCATTTCCTTGGCAACGACCACCTATACGGCGCAGAATCTGGGCGCCGGCAAGATGGACCGTGTGAAAAAAGGGACGAGAACCTCGATTCTGATTGGTCTTGGCGCAACCATTGCCGTAGGCTGGATTGCCGGCTTTGCGGCAAAACCGCTCATTGAAATGTTTTCAGATGAACAAGAGGTTATCTTCTTTGGCATCAAGTCGTTGCGGATGCGCTGTATGACCTATTTCCTGTTTGTATTTACCGATGTGCTGGCAGGCGTGATCAGAGGAAGCGGCAATGCCGTAGTGCCGATGGCGATTTCGATGATCAACATGTGCGCGGTGCGGATTCTGTGGCTTATGATTGCGATGCCCTTCTGGACGGATTTCAATGTGATCGTGTTTAGTTATCCGCTGACATGGGGGCTGGCGTCGCTTTGTTATCTGATTTATTATCTCAAAGGCGGCTGGCTGAAGAAATGGAAGCAGCTGCATGAAGAGCCTGTAATGGCAGAGGAGTAAAATCGATGGCCAGTATTATGGATCAGGAGCGGCAGTTTCACATTCAAACACTGCCGGATGAAGTCGGAGAATATGTGATCCTGCCCGGCGATCCGGGACGGGTGCCGGCGATTGCCGCGCTGCTGGAAAATGCCGTCTGCGTAGCGGAAAACCGCGAATATACGGTGTATACTGGATGGCTTGACGGTCAAAAGGTGACGGTCTGCTCAACCGGTATCGGCGGCCCTTCAGCGGCGATTGCAGTAGAAGAGCTGATTAAATGCGGCGCGCATACCTTTATCCGCGTAGGGACCAGCGGCGGTATGGATCTTGCCGTGACAGGCGGCGATCTGGTGATTGCAAGCGCTGCTGTACGCGGCGAGGGCACGAGCCGCGAATATCTGCCGCTTGAATATCCGGCGGTGGCAAACCATGAGGTAGTGCAGGCGCTGGAGCAGGCAGCTAAAAAGCTATCAGATGAAGCACTGGGGCATGGCTATCATGTGGGCGTGGTGCATTCTAAAGACAGCTTCTACGGAGAGGTAGAGCCGCAGGCAAGTCCTGTGAGCCGTGATATTGAGCAGCGCTGGGACGCCTACATGCGCTGTGGCTGCCTCACATCGGAGATGGAATGCGCAGCGGTATTTTCCGTCGGTTTGGCGCGCCGTGCGCGCTGCGGAGCGGTGCTGACAGCTCTTTGGAATGTGGAGCGTTCCAAGCAGGGGCTGCCGGATCAGATTACGTATGACAGCAGCCGGGCCATTCGATGTGCGATAGAGGCGATCCGCATTTTGATGGCGGGATCGGGTGCTTTGTAGGTTTTTCACAGAGAAGCAGCAAAAGATTTATTCATTTTGAATGAAATAGAGAAGTTGTGTTTTTGATTGCACTTGTGAGAGGAAATGTGTATAATACTAGGTGAATGACAGGGAACGGGTCAGTCGCCTAGTATTTTTATGCTGGGCATGTAAGAAGCATATGAAAAGAATGGGAGAGATTCAATGACTTCGGAAGAACTCAAACAGCTACAGATCATGGCCTGCAAGGTGCGCATGGGCGTGATCGAGGGGACGCATGCCGCCAAATGCGGACATCCGGGCGGAAGCTTGTCAGCGGCCGATATCTTTACGTATCTTTATTTTAAGGAGCTAACGGTAGATCCTTTGAATCCGGCATGGGAGGAGAGGGATCGTTTTGTGCTTTCTAAGGGACATACGGCCCCGGGCCTGTATGCGGCCTTGGCGCATCGGGGCTTTTTTCCTCCGGAGGATCTGCAGAAGCTAAGAAAAATCGGCAGCTACCTGCAGGGGCATCCGTGCATGACGGAGACGCCCGGTGTGGATATGTCCACCGGCAGCTTGGGACAGGGCGTTTCGACGGCAGTCGGCATGGCGCTGGCACTGAAATATCAGAAAAAACCGCAGCGCGTTTATACGCTTTTGGGGGACGGCGAAATTCAGGAAGGTCAGGTGTGGGAGGCCATGATGTTTGCATCTCACTATCATCTGGACAACCTGTGTGTGATCATTGATAATAATAATCTGCAGATCGACGGCTGGGTGAATGAGGTCATGAGCCCCTATCCGATCGACGAAAAGCTGGCAGCCTTTGGCTTTGGCGTTCAGACCATCGACGGCCATGATTTTAACCAGATCGAGCAGGCGTTGGCGCAGGCAAAACAGACAAAAGGAAAGCCCTATGGCATCATCCTTAAAACGATTAAGGGCAAGGGCGTATCTTATATGGAAAATGTGGGCAGCTGGCATGGCAAGGCGCCCGACGACGCACAATATGAAATCGCAATGAATGAGCTGAGAGCTCAGCTTGCACAGCTGGAGGTGGAATAAGATGAGTGAAGAAAAGAGAATTGCCACCCGAGAGAGCTGCGGAAACGCGTTAGTTGAGCTCGGTAAGGAGCATCCGGAGATCGTGGTAATGGTTGCAGATCTTGCCGATGCGACCAAAACAGAAATCTTCAAGAAAGCATTTCCGGAGCGCTATTTTGACTGCGGCATCGCCGAGGCCAATATGATGAGCGCCGCTGCCGGTATGAGCACCTGCGGTTTGGTCCCCTTTGTGAGCAGCTTCGCCATGTTCGCGGCCGGCCGCGCATTTGAACAGATCCGCAACAGCATCGGCTATCCGCGGTGCAATGTCAAGATCGCCGCGACGCATGCCGGTATTTCAGTCGGCGAGGATGGCGCAAGCCACCAGTGCTGCGAGGACATCGCGCTTATGCGCAGCATTCCGGGGATGGTCGTGATCTGCCCGGCCGATGATGCAGAGGCCCGCGCAGCGGTAAAAGCGGCGTATGAATATCAGGGACCGGTGTATTTGCGGCTTGGCCGTCTGGCTGTTCCTGTATTTCACAAGGATGAAAATTATGAATTTGCAATTGGTAAAGCAGAGGTGATCCATCCCGGACAGGATGTCACCATCATCGCAACTGGCCTGATGGTAAAGGAAGCGATGGACGCGGCTAGATTGCTAGAAGCAAAGGGCATCGGCGTGCGCGTGATCAATATGGCTACCATTAAGCCTTTGGATGAGGAGATCGTGTTGCAGGCGGCTAAGGAGACGGGGCGTATTGTTACGGCAGAGGAGCATTCGATTGTAGGCGGACTTGGCGAAGCGGTATGCAGCCTGCTTTCGGAGAAGTGTCCCACGCCTGTGCGCCGCGTAGGTGTGAACGATGTATTTGGTCATTCGGGACCGGCGCTCGAGCTGCTAAAGGAGTTTGGCCTCTCGGCGGAGCATTTGGCAGAGGTCTGCGAAGCGTTTATTCAGGAAGCCTGAGAGCGTTTTTAGTGGATGTGAATATGAAAAATGACGGAAAAATGATTCCGTCATTTTTTTATACTTTATCTGTGTTTTCTGATTGATTCTTTTTGAATTGATATTTTCCCTTTCCATGACCGGATATGGGGATAATTATGCCTGCTTGAAGCAAATTAGAAATCAGTTTAGAAGCGCCCGAGCTTTTCAAATCCAGAAGCTGCATCACAGCACTCCTGCCAAAAAATTCAGTAAAGCCAAACTGATCAAACAATCTATGAATATGGGCGATAGTTTTTATGGAGAACGTTTTTCCCTTTTTAGAAAGTACACTTTCAATGTCCACTTTTTTATCATGAATATCCACTTTTTCACCTTTTAAAAATCTGCTTATGTGCAAATCCCGATTATGCAGTTCATTCTTTTCATTTAAAAGTAAATTCCGCAGAAATGCTTCAAGATATTCTGTTGTCTCGTGAATGCCTTTCTGTAAATTAGTATAATTTGCACGAACAAGTGCATTTCTAAAATACCATGCATTTTCTGCAAATATATCATTGGTTGCAGTAAAGCCAAGCATTCGTAGATATTTGATAAAGAATACGGCTGTTGTTCTTGTATTACCTTCTCCGAAAATGTGGATTTGCCAAAGCCCTGAAATGAATATAGCAAGATGGTGGATGATATCATCTATTAAAAGCCCTTTATAACTAAAAGCCTTTTCTTGTGAAAAATCATATTCAAGTGTAGCTCTAAGCTGTGAAGCACTTCCATATAAAACTGTTGCTCCGTCAAGGACCCATTCCTTTTTAGTAATATTGTAATCTCTAATTTTTCCTGCATGCTTATATATTCCTTGAAAGAGTTTATGATGAATTGAAATATATTCATTAGGAGAAAAAGAAAACGCTGTTTCAGAAAGTATCTCGGCAATGCGGGAAGATACTTTATCAGCTTCTTCAGTGCGTTCATTATCGGAGGTATGCATGGGTTTTTCTTCGTAATAACTGTCAATAAGACGCTGAGCCTCTTTAAAAGTAATTCTACCCTCGATATTCTGAATAGCAGTATCAATCAAATATTTTGATGGTTTGAGCCCGTCCACTGCTTGAAGCCCAATTGCTGTACTCCATGCATATCCTTTAGTAGCTTTATCCGGCTCAGACTCTTTTAAGTATTCCTTAAAGGGGTCTTTTTTCATATCGATTACCTCGCATCACATTTTATCACTTACCTTAATTATTATAACATAAATGCCGGCAGCCTGTACAGAATAGAGATAAATGATCTATTTGAAAAAGGAGATGCTATCGTTATGATCAATGATCAAAGAAAAGTCGTATTAGTGGGGACCGGCATGGTGGGGATGAGCTATGCCTATGCATTGCTTAACCAGCCGATTTGCAATGAACTGATTTTAATTGACATCGATAAAAAAAGAGCAGAGGGAGAGGCTATGGATCTGAGCCATGGCATTCCGTTTGCTTCCTCGCATATGAAAATCCGTGCAGGTGAATATACCGACTGCAGCGATGCAGATTTAGTAGTGATCTGCGCCGGAGTGGCGCAAAAGCCCGGCGAATCCAGACTGGACCTTTTGCAGCGTAATGCCAAGGTGCTGCGCAGCATCGTAGAGCCGATTGTTGCCTCAGGCTTTCAGGGGATTTTTCTAACGGCAACGAATCCGGTGGATATCATTACACAGATCATCCATGATATTTCAGGCTTCCCGGCGCAGCGGGTACTCGGCAGCGGCACAACGCTGGACAGCGCACGGCTTCGCTATATGATTGGCGAATATTTTAGAGTGGATCCCCGCAATGTGCATGCTTATGTGATCGGCGAACATGGAGATTCTGAATTTGTACCGTGGTCACAGGCAATGGTAGCCACCAAGTCGGTGCTGGATATCTGTGAGGAATACGAGGAGCAATGCCATTTTTGCGATCTGCAGGGGATTGAGAATCAGGTGCGCACCTCTGCGCAAAAGATTATTGCAGCGAAAAAGGCTACCTATTATGGGATCGGCATGGCGCTGGTACGGATCACCAAGGCGATTTTTAATGATGAAAACAGTGTGCTGACCGTTTCGGTAAGAAGCAGCGGATGGTATGGCACAGAGGATATCTATCTGGGACTTCCGGCATTTATTAACCGCTCTGGTGTACGGAGCATTTTGAATCTGAAGCTGACAGAGGAGGAGGTAGCCGAGCTTCAGCGTTCCTCCCGTACGCTAAAGCAGTTTTATGATCAGTTGACAATCTGAAGGCTTGCAATATAAGAAGCAAGTTAGAAACAAAATATTACAAAGTGTATACAAAGCGGAGAAGCCCTCGCAATTTTTCCCTTATATAGTTAAAGCATCATTTATATGAATACCACAGAAAGAGGGAGAGCAAATGATTGAGATAAAGGAGTATAGGGGACAGATTCGCAACTGGAGAATGCTTTGTGAGAAATTAGGAGTTGCCTGTGATCTTACCAGACAGGAGCGGGAGGAGCAGATCCTGATCAGGGCATACGAGACATGGGGATATGATCTGCCGCAGCATCTCGACGGGATGTTTGCGGCAGCTTTATGGGATGAGGAGAGGCAGGAGCTTTTCTGCATGCGCGATCCCTTTGGCACCAAGCCGTTCTATTATTATCAAACAATAGAGGGCCGGCTTTTGTATGGGCACAGCCTGCAAAGCTTTATGAAGGATCCGGGGTTTATCAAAAGGCTGAATGAAAAGGCGCTGCAGCTGTATCTGAATATGACTTATATAGCGGGAGAGGACACCTTTTTTGCGGGCGTAAAGAAGCTAATGCCGGGGCATTATCTGATCTGGCGGGAGGGCAGGCTTACGGTCCAGTGCTATTGGAAGCCGAAGTTTTGCCCTGAAGAAGGACGGACGCTGCAGGAGTGGGCGGATGAGATTCATGATACGCTGGAGCAGGTAATGAGAGAGACCAAGGAAGAAGACGAGCAGGCAGAGGTATTTCTTTCAGGAGGTGTGGATTCTTCGTATCTACTCGCCATGTCAGATGCGGCGGTGTCAGATTCGTGCGGCTATGAAGAAAAAGAATATGATGAGGCAGAGCTGGCCAAGCAGATTGCGGAGGCGCTTGGAAGAAAAAATGAGAAATGCCTTGTGACGCCGCAGGCTTATTTTGCGGCGGTTCCCTATGTGATGAAACAGATGGAGCAGCCGCTGGGCGATGCTTCGGCCGTCGTATTTGCCATTGCCTGCAGGCAGGTCGGCAAAAGAGCACGGCTGTGCTATTCGGGAGAAGGAGCAGATGAATTTTTTGGCGGCTATCATATCTATCAAAAGGCAGAGGAATACGGTGAGCGTCTGGAAAGCTTCTATGTGGGCAATACCAATATCATGCGCGAAGAGGAAAAACGGGAGATTCTAAAGCGATATGATGAAAGCGTTCAGCCGCTTCAGCTGATGCAGGAGATCTATGCAGATACAAAGGGACTGGATCCGCTGACAAGAATGATGATGATTGATATCCGGCTCTGGCTGGAAGGCGATATCTATCTGAATATTGACAAGATGAGCGCGGCAGCGGGACTGGAAATCCGCATGCCCTTTACAAATATGAAGTTTTTGGAGATTGCCTCGCGTATGCCTTCAAAATATAAGATTGCTGCCGGACAAAATAAGGTAGCCTTTCGTACGGCAGCGGCCAAGGTGCTGCCGGAGGAGACGGCCTTTCGCAAAAAGCTGGGCTTTGCCGTCCCGATTCAGGACTGGCTTGCGGACGACCGCTATAATCAGGATGTGAAGCAAAAGCTGCAGGGGCCGCTGGCAGAACGGTTTTTCCAGCCGGCTCCTCTCACGGCGCTCTTAGAGGATTTCTTAAACGGCAATCGCCAAAGCTGGAGAAAGATATGGACGATTTATACATTTCTGGTGTGGTATGAGGAATATTTTGTGAAATGGTAGGATTTTGCAGGGATCTGTGGTACAATCTTGGATAAATGAACATAAGAGAGGAAGTCGCAGATGAAGTATCCTAGCTGTAAGAAAGTAGATGTTGAGGAAACGTTTTTTGGAATTTCACTGGAGGATCCGTATGCGTGGCTGAAGGCGGCGAAGGATCCGGAGGTGCTGGACTGGGTCAAGCGGGAGAATGCGTATACGGATGCATGGTTTGACCAAAAGGAGATTGAGGAGAAGGTGCGGCAGTTAAAAGAGGCTGCCGGCGAAAAAGTAACGTATCGCTCTATCTCGCCGTGGAGAGGGGGCTATGCGGCTACCCGGATTGAGGATGGCTGCTACAGTCTGGTGCGTTTGAATGCGGCCATGGAGGAAGAGGCTGTGATCGTGGGACAAAAGCAGATCGAAGGCTTTACGCCCTTTGAGCTTAAGGTGTGTCCCGCAGACAGCGACAAGATAGCGATCTATGGCTTATACGATGGCGCGGCGCGTCCGGCTGCTCTGATCGTGGACATGAAGGAGAAGCGCGTGCTGGCCAAGGCGGAAAATACATTTAGCTGCACATGGTCAAGGACGGCGCCGGTGTTTTACTATTCTGATACGATCTCCGATGCTGCCACGCAGCAAAGCCACTCGCGGGTGATGGGCTATCAGGTGCTGACCGGCGAGACTGTCTGCATTTACAAGGACTCAGCGTATTCCGTGTTTGGCACGGTGCAGGCTTCGACGGATGACCGGTTTTTGATGATGGAGATGATGAGCGATTATTCGCATGCGCGGTTTATTGTATATGAAGAGGCAACCGGAAAAACTGTGGATATCACTGAGAGCCGCAGCACCCAAATGCAGTATGTGGATTCTATGCAGAACCAGCATTTCTTTATCTCTAAGGAAACCAGCTCGTTTGGCGAGGTGCTGGCGGTGGAGAATGGGCAAGGACTTTCAGCGGCCAGAGTGGTGCGCGCGGAAGAAAAAGAAGTGCTGGACAGCGGTTTTGTGCTTGGTGAAAAGCTGTATCTGATGGCGATGGCGGATGTGCGCACCCGGATTTTATGTATAGAAGATGGCCGGGAGAGCGTAGTGGCTCTGCCGGAGGAGATCGGTACGGCCGGCATTATAGGACGGCTTGCCGAGGGCATTTTGCTGCAGTTTGAATCGTTTACCTGCCGGCCGATGACGCTGGCCTTTGACGGAGAACAGATGAAGGTTTTGCATTCGGAAAAGGCAGCGGAGCACCCGGATCTGATTGTGGAGCAGCGGTTTGCGCCTTCTGTGGAAGACGGACGGCAGATTCCGTATTTTATGGTGTATAAAAAAGGAACTCAGCGCAGCGGACAAAATCCGGTGTGGATGTACGGCTACGGCGGCTATAATTCGGCGATGCTGCCGGGGCATAAGGAAGCGGTGAGCGGCCTTGACATTGCGGATTGGGCAGAGAAGGGCGGCATCTATGTGCTCTGCTCCCTGCGCGGCGGCAGCGAATATGGTACTGGCTGGCATGAAGAAGGCATGGGCATGAAAAAGAAAAACTGTTACTATGATTTTATTGGCATCACAGAGCAGATCATCCGGGACGGATGGACGGCGCCGGAGCATATTGCTATTTCCGGCTGTTCTAACGGCGGCCTTCTGATGTCGACGCTGGTGACGATGCGGCCGGACCTCTTTGGCTGCGTGATCGATTCCGTGCCGCATACGGATATGATCCATTTTGCGGAGGATGACCGCGGGCCGATGTATATCACAGAGTATGGCAATCCGCGGGAGAGCCGAGAAATGTTTGAGTATATGCTGAGCTACTCGCCGTATCATAATGTGAAAAAGGTGAATTACCCCAGTATCTATATCCAGACCGGAGAATGTGATAACAATGTGCCGCCGTATCATGGCAAAAAGTTCGCGGCGCGTATGCAGGAGTGCAATCAGAGCGAGAATCCGGTGCTGCTGCGCGTGCTGGCGAAGGGTAGCCACGACCGCGGCAGCGGCGAGGTCTACTGGCGGACGATTGCGGAGATGCAGCTGTTTGCACAAAAGGCTCTGGGGCTGTGAGGCAGGGCGTTTGCTATGAGGTTTTGCGGCTGCGCCGCTAAAAATATTTTGGGTTAGTGTGGGATTTGCCCTCTCAAAGGTTCGATACTAATAGTAAAGAGCTTTTGGGAGGGTTTTTTATGCAGGAAAGAGAGAGGTATTTGCAGGAGCTGCAGGAGATGTTCTGGGAGCAGCAGCAGAGAGCTATGCAGCTGGAGAAGGTACTGACGCATACGCCGGGGTGTATTGTGCGAAAACGAGGGCGGATGTATTGGCAGGTGCGCTGCGGCGGCAAGCAGGTGCAGCGGTATGTGAAAGGGACGGAGATTGAGAAGGTGGAGGAGAGAATTTGGGTGATGAAACAGCTGCAGCAGAGGCTTGAGGAGCAGAGGCAGTTTCTGCAGGAGCTGCAGGGGGCCTTGCGGATGTTTGGTCTGGACGGGGCGGATGTCCTGCGGCAATATGAGGCGCAGCGCGGGCAGGACGGAATGCTGGCGGAGAAGCAGGCGGCTGCGCAGCAGGAGGCAGCGGGCAAGAAATATGCTGCAAATTATAAGCATCTGACGGATCGCGGTGAGCTGGTGGCGTCTAAGTCGGAGGAGATGATTGCTAATATGCTGAGTGCGCGGGGGATTCGATATGAGTATGAGAGGGAGATGATGGTGGCGGGCGTGAGCCTGAAGCCGGATTTTGTGATATGGCGCGCAGATGGGAGTATGGTGATCTGGGAGCATGCGGGGCTGCTGGATGATGTGAAGTATCGAAAGAATTTTGAAAGGAAGATGGAGCTGTACCGCCAAGAGGGATTCACGCAGATGAAAAATCTGATCGTGACATACGATGAAAATGGGGCATTTAGCATGAGGGCGGTGCGGAGAATGATTACGGCGTATGGGCTGTAATTGAGGGGGCTTGGCCCCCTCTGGGCGGAGGTCCGTCCCTTTAGCATGAGGGGGTAGTTTTGAGAAGGGCATTTGGAGCAATTTAACGTAGAGAATGTGTTTTAGGACCGTTAGGGATAAGCCTTTGGCAGTGATTTAACGTATCAAATGGGCCGTTAGGCACGTTATCCTAGAAAAGAGAAGGGTGATCTAACTGAGAAAAGCAGCAATTTGCCCCGTTAAATCAGCAAAAATAGCAGGAAGGCAACGTGCAAAAAGGGCCCGAGGCACGTTAAAATAGGAAATATCAGCATGAGGTAACGCGGTGACAAAGGGACGGACCGTCCTCTCAAAATATTAAAGTACTTTTTTTATGCAGAAGCTTGAGTTTTTGTGCAAATTGCTTTATACTAAAGAACAACACCAAGTTTAAGGAGATGGAATGATGAATCAGGATTTTTCTTTTGTCGACGAGATCTGTCGTGCATATATTGATAAAGGCTATTTCCCTTCAGTAGTAGTAGGTATTTTTGATAAGGAGGGTACACTGTATCGCACAGCATTAGGGGATAACCCCACCCACACATCCGTGCGGCAGCCCGTAAACCCAGACACTATATATGATGTGGCTTCTATGACCAAAATCGCAACATCTACACAGATTTTGCTGTTAATGGATGCCGGCCAGCTTACGCTGGAAACCACTGTGCCAGAAGTGCTGACCGAGATCAAGGCGAGACCGACCCTGTATGAGCGGCTTAAAGATGTCACTATGTATCAGCTGCTTACTCATACATCCGGCATCATTGACTGGTATCCCTTCTATGTGCAGGCAGGGCAGGATTTTTACGATGTATTTGAATCTTTTATCGGCAGCACCGAGATCGAGCCGGGGATGGTGTATTCCGATATGAATTTCATGCTGCTGGGAAAAGTGATTGAGAAAATTCAGGGAAAACCGCTGCAGCAGTGTCAGGAAGAATTTAAACAGCTGCTTGAGGCCTCGCATATGGATTTCCTGCCTAAGGATTTCACCAATATGGCACCGTCCAGCTATGGCAACGGCATCGAAGAAGAAATGTGCGCAGAGCGCGGGCTGACCTTTGATGGCTGGCGCAGCAAAACAGAAATTACGCTGGGCGCCGTGAATGACGGAAACGCACATTATTTCTTTGACGGAGTCGCAGGGCATGCCGGCATTTTTGCCAATGTGGATGCCTATGAGCGTCTTGGCCGGCTGTATCTAAACAGCAGCTCGCCGCTCTTTCAGCAGTCGATGAAGGAACAGACCGATGGACGCGGGCTTGGCTGGCAGACGGGTGATATGTATCCGGCAGGCTGCGGTCATACCGGCTTTACCGGCACCTGTATCTGGGTTTGCCCGGAGAAAGGCATCGGTGCCATCGCCTTTACTAATCGGCTTTGCTATCCCGATCGGTATGGAACGAATACCAATGAATTCCGCAGAGAGCTGAACCAGGCGATTTATCAGGCGCTTTAATGCGAAAGGGACGGTGATTGCAGTGACGATTGCACAGGTCAGTGAAAAATATCATATAACGGCCGATACGCTGCGGTATTATGAAAAGATCGGGCTGATTCCGCCGGTCAACCGTAATAAAAACGGAGTGCGGGATTATACAGAGGAAAACTGTAGATGGGTCGAATTTATCAAGTGCATGCGCTGTGCAGGACTGCAGATCGAAGCGCTGGTTAGCTACGTAAAGCTATTTAAAGAAGGGGACGCGACAGCGCAGGAGCGCTTGCAGATCCTTTTAGAGCAGCGGCAGCGCCTGACTGAGCGGATGCAGGAGATGCAGGAGGCGCTGGAGCATTTGGACGATAAAATTGAACGATATGATGTACTGCAAAAAGCAGGCTGTATGTAAGAAATCAAATAAAATCAGGAGGTAAAATCATGTTAGATATTCGAAGAGTAGAAAGAAGAGTAAGTCATCAGAAGAAGGAAATAAACAAGTGTCAAAGTCCGACGGTATAGTGAGGGCACGGTGAGCCTTTAATCACTGCCTACCCTGCTGCGCTGTCGGGTACAGGCCCTTGTTTATCTAAGCGATTATTTAGGATAGATGAGGAGCAAGGATAGATGAAATATTTGAATGCAGCAGAGATATTGCCGGCAGAGCTGATTCGGGAAATCCAAAAGCATGTCAGCGGCAATTTAATATATATTCCCAATGCTTACAGCCCCAAAAAGTGGGGAGAAAAAAGCGGTTCCAGAGAATACTACCGCAAACGTAATCAGGCGATTTGCGCAGCTTATCAAGAGGGAGTCAAGATGGAAGAGCTGACCAAGCAGTATGGGTTAGCGTATGACACCATCCGCCGTATTATTTATGGGAATATCACAAAATAAACAATAAAAAAGGACAAACGGAGTAATGTCGTTTGTCCTTTTATTTTTTAAGCATTTTCCTGTTTTTTCCTCACCAGCTCAATGGCCTGCTTGCCGGTCAGATGCTCTACGATCATTTCCAGAACGCATACCGAATCCCAAGATTTTTCAATTTCATGGCTGCGGTTTTCCTCTGTGTCATCGGGCGCATATTTTAGAGCCAGCTTCTGCAAGGCAAGCATCCGCTCCGTATGATCCTGAAGAAAACGGATCCGGCCAAAAGCGATTGCACTGCGAAAATGCGTTGTATAAGTCTCAGGAATGACTTCATCCTGATCAATCACACAAAAAGAAACCTCATTCTTTTTGCGCAGCGCGTCGATCTTATGACCTGTCTTGGCCGAATGAAAAAAGATGCGACCCTCGTCATAGACATAGCTCATCGGCAGCGCATAAGGATACGGCTCGTCTCCCATGAGCGCAAGCACGCCAGAGGTTCCTGCCTTCATAATAGCAATACAATCATCAAGAGGCAGCTGCTGGCCGCTTCTTCTCATTTCTCGAATCATACGATTTCCCTTTCTCTTTTGGTATCACATATTTATGCCTATCATAAGTGAAAAGCCATCAAAAGTCAAGAAAAGAAGCGCAGCTCATGGACGATAGCGCAGCCATTTGGGCGGAAGGGAACAGGCAGAGAACCCTTCGCGCCATGCGCGCAAAAGAGATTGAGCGAATGCCGTTAGGGGGACGGCTGTCAGAAGCAGCCAGAGATTTCCCAGAGAGGCGGCCGCTGTGATGACGGCGAGGACCCAAAAGGGGGACAGGCCGGAGGAACTGCTCAAAAAGTGAGGACTGAGAAACAGGTTGTCGATTTGCTGCCAGAGCAGGAGCAGGCAGCAGGTGACGATCATTTCGGGCAGCCCATATAAAAAGGAAAGGAAGGAGCAAAGCAGGATGCCGAGCAGGGGACCGATAAATGGAATCAGATTGGCGAAAAAGGTGAGCAGCCCCATGAAAAGGGGAGAGGGGATGGAGAGGCGGAAGAGAAGGTTGGCGGCCATGCTGCTGAAGAAGATGGCAGCGGCCTGGATCAGGCTGAGGAGGAGCTTGGAGCTGATGAAGGCGCGGAAGGCGCGGTCTAGCAGGCTGAGAATAAGCAGGGAGCGCTCGGCGGCAGCAACCGGCAGGAGATGATAGAGGGAAGCGGCAGTGGCTTCGCCTAAGGAGTGGTGCGTGAGGAGAAAATAAAAGGACATGATAAGAGCGATGAAAAAGGAACCGAGACCGCTGAGGAGCGAGGAGAGGGAAGTGAGCAGATCGAAAAGACTTCCCAGAAATTCGGGCAGCTTTTCGAGAAAAGGCTGCAGGTAGGCGCTGAGTGAAAGCTGTGCATATAGGGCCGGGAGGCTGCCGAGCAGATCGGACAGTGCCTGCAACAAATCGGGAATAAGGAAAAGGAGAAGGAGTGCGAGAAAGGCAAAAAAGCCTAAATAGGTGAGCAGCAGTGAGAGCAGGCGGGGAAGGCGGAGGGTATCGCTGAAAAAGTTGACAATGGGTTCTAGGAGATAGATGCAGGCAGCTGCAGCTAAAAGCGGATGCAGACAGGTGATGATCAGGGCAAGGCCGCCTTTTTCAAATAATAGATAAAGGCCTGTTAACAGGATGAGTAAGGGGAAATGACGGGAACAGGAGGAAAAAAAGGATTTCATAGCACGTACCTCGGGATGAATTAAAATGCCGCATAAAATAGCTTGTCATTTCTTTTATAATATGTGGCAAAATTCGGAATTATGAATTGCCGTTTTTGGTTGACGATTCAGACAACTAGGTATATAATTATGTATCGATGTCAATTGAAACCGGAGGTTAAGAAAATGGCACGCTACGAAAAAGAAGACTTTAAGAGAAATATGAAAATTCGCTTGAACTTTAACAATATGATGGAGAAGTTTGTGGGCGAAAAAGGCATTACCGAGGCGGAGCTGGCAGCTTTATCCGAAAAGATTGATTTGGCGGAAGCTGCGATGGTGCAAAAGCGCAAAGAGGGCGGCATGGATTGGAGAGATCTGCCGTATAATCAGGCTGAGGTGGTAGAGGATATCCTCTGCTATGCCAATGAAGTGAAGGATCAGTTTGAAGCCTTTGTTGTGCTGGGCATCGGCGGATCTGCGCTGGGTCCTATTGCGCTGCAGCAGGCGATTAACCATCCGTATTATAATGAGCTGCCGCGTGAAAAGCGCGGAGGCTGGCCTAAGTTTTATGTAGCGGATAATGTGGATCCGGAACGGCTGGTGTATCTGTTTGATACCATCGATCCGGCAACAACGCTGTTTAATGTAACCTCTAAATCCGGCGGCACCTCAGAGACCATGTCGCAGTTCATGATCATTAAAGAGATGCTGGAGGAAAGGCTGGGCAAGGAAGAGGCGGCCAAGCATATCGTCTGCACGACGGATGCGGTGAAGGGCAATTTGCGTCCGATCTGCGAAGAGGAAGGCTATAAGAGCTTTGTGATTCCGGCAGGCGTGGGCGGTCGTTTTTCTGAGCTGACCCCGGTTGGCTTGCTGCCAGCCGCAATGGCAGGAATTGATATCCGGGAGCTTTTGGCAGGCGCTGCCTATATGGATGAGCTGTGTCAGGATGAAAATACCTATACTAACATTGGCTTTATGTATGCAATTCTAAGCTATATTGCCATGCAGCAGGGAAAGAACATTCAGGTTATGATGCCTTATGCTGATTCCCTGAAATATATGTCCGACTGGTTTGCTCAGCTTTGGGCAGAATCTCTGGGCAAAAAATTCGGCAACGACGGCAGCGTCGTGAATGCAGGCCAGACGCCGGTGAAGGCGCTTGGAGTGACGGATCAGCATTCGCAGGTGCAGCTGTATGCGGAGGGGCCGTTTGACAAGATGATTGTTTTCTTAGGCGTAGACCGGTATCGGGAAACGATTACGATCCCCAAAATCTATCAGGAGATTCCGTCTCTGGGATTTTTAGGCGGCGCTACGCAAAATCAGCTCATTTTAACGGAGCAGATGGCAACGGAGTATGCACTTTTAAAGGCCGGGAAAATGAACATGACGATCACACTTCCAGAGGTTAATGAATTTACAATTGGCCAGCTGCTTTATATGTTTGAGGTAGCCACGGCCTTTGCCGGAGAGCTGCTGCAGATCAATGCCTTTGATCAGCCAGGCGTAGAGGGCGGCAAAAATGCCACTTATGCGATGTTTGGCCGGCCGGGCTATGAAGAAGTGAAGGCGGAGCTCGATGCGCGCCCGCAGGCGGAGGCAAAGTATATTATTTAAAGAAAGCCTTCGTCATATGAATTATGTATAATAGGAGAACGACTTTACGGAGTTTTTCTGTTAGAGCAGGTTTCCTGTAGCCTGCCCCATATTTTACAGGAAAAAATATTGTTAACGCTGCAAGGGCAGCAGAATGGAGAAAAAAATGACCAAAAAAGTTATCAGTGTCGCTTTGGCTTTGCTCATGGTATTTTCTTTGAGCGGCTGCAAAAAGGATGAGG
The DNA here is from genome assembly GCA_022794035.1 of Lachnospiraceae bacterium. Lineage (NCBI taxonomy): Bacteria > Bacillati > Bacillota > Clostridia > Lachnospirales > Lachnospiraceae > Lachnospiraceae bacterium. The sequence goes on from JAAWDX010000003.1 coordinate 29,623, forward strand.
TGCAGGCTTACAGAGATGAGCTGAGTCCGGTTATTACAGACGTGCAGAGCATGAATCAGGACGTACAGGATACGGTGAATGCAGTTCTGGAGGCTGTTAATAACAAAGATGAAGCAGCTTATGAGGAAAATGTAGAAAAGCTGGACAAAATCTGCAAGGATTTAAAAGAGAAATATAACAAGATTGCCAATACGACAGCACCGGCCGAGTATGCTGAGGATCAGAAGCTTCTGCAGCAGTATGCTGAGGAAATGGACAAAATGCTGGATGCCAGCATGGAGCTGTACGGTATGGCTTATGACTATGCGGTGACCGGCAATCTGAGCGAAGAGGATGCTGCTAAGATCAACAATCTGCAGAATGAGATCAATACCTACGCAAATTCTACTACGAATTTTGATGAAGTACTCAATCGCGTGATGGGTTTAACCAGCAAATAAGTGTGTATTAAGCATACATCAAAATGAAGGAGGACACCCGGTGGAGTGGATGCAGCGGGAGCTGGCTAAAGGAAAGGAAATCATCAGGAAAGGGCTGGAGGATCAAAGCTTATTTTCTTATGCGTTTCTAAGTCCGCAGCCGCAGGAAGCATCTGAGGATATCCGCTCCATTGTGGTTGTCCTTTTTCCTTATTATGCGGGAGACAAGAAAGGCAATCTGTCATTATATTGCCGGGGATTGGACTATCATGTGGTGACGAAACAGCGTCTTGAGCCGGTAGCCAAAGCGCTGCAGGCGTGTCTGGGCAGTGAGCTGCGTTACGGCATCTATGCAGACACGGGACCGTTGGCAGATCGATATTTGGCGCTGCGGGCAGGCCTTGGATTTATAGGCCGCAATCAGATGCTCATTCATCCGCAGTATGGCAGCTATTTTTTTATTGCGTATATGACGTTTAACGCAGTTTTTGAGCCGGATGTGCTGCCGGCAGCCGGACGGTCAGAATGCATAGGCTGCGGGCGGTGCATTTCCCACTGTCCAGGAGGGGCGCTGCAGCCGGAAGGAGGCTTTCGGGCGGAGCGCTGCCGAAGCGGGATTACGCAGAAAAAAGGGGAGCTGGAGCCGTGGGAGATGGAAATCTTTTACCGGGATTCTCTCATTTTTGGCTGTGATGTGTGCCAGCAGGTGTGTCCGCATAATCAGCAGGTGCCCCTATCGCCTATCCGGGAGTTTACAGAAGATCGGATTGATTTTTTAAGAGAAGAAGATCTGGAGGGGCTTTCTAAGAAACAGTTTTTACAGAAATATCCAGATAGAGCCTTTACGTGGAGAGGGCCGGAGGTTCTTAGACGGAATTTAAGGTGGATGAAGGAAAAATAGCCGGGGAGCCGGAGATGGAAATTGAAAAGAAATATTTAGTGAAGGAGCTGCCCGAACGGCTGGAGGCATTTTCCCACAGCCGTCTGACGCAGAGCTATATCAGCCGGAACCCTGTAATTCGGCTGAGAAAAATAGAGACAGAGCAAGGCTGCTCTTATGTGTTAACGGTCAAAGGGGAGGGGCTTTCTGTGCGGCAGGAATTTGAGCTGCCGCTGACGCGGGAGGCATATGAAGATTTATCCCGTAAAACAGAGGGCCGTATTTTGGAAAAGGTGCGATATCGTATTCCTCTGGCGCAGGGGTATACGGCAGAGCTGGATCAGTTTGAAGGGGAGCTGAGCGGACTTATTTTGGTGGAGGTAGAGTTTCCGTCAGAAGCGGAGATGAATGCCTTTGTACCGCCAGTCTGGTTTGGCGAGGATGTATCAGAAAGTAGGAAGTATCATAACAGCGTATTATCAGAAGGCTGATTACAATACGGAGAAAGCATATGGAAAATACACAGCTAGAGCTTCAGGCTTTATATCATAAGGCTATGGAGTGTTATCAACAAAACGAAGAGGATAAACACGATGAGGGGCTGCAGTTTTTGAAGAGCGCTGCCGAAAAGGGCATGCCGGAGGCCTGCAAGCTCCTTGGAATTATATATATGAGCGGGCAGTATGCGCCGTGGCCGGATAAGGATATGGAAGCGGCCGCGATGTGGTACCGGAAGGCGGCGGAAGGCGGCGATGAGGAGGCCATGTACTGGCTCGGACAGTGCTATGAGCTGGGCATCGGCGTGGAAGCCGATGCTAAGGAAGCTGCCTACTGGACGGAGCAGGCTAAGGAGCATGGCTTTGTGGCAGAAGAGGAAAAGCCGGGAGCGGATTTGCCGGCGCAGCCGGAGGAAGCAGAAGACGAGAAGGACGCACAGCAATCGGAAGCAAAGGAACCGGATGAGAATGCGGGCGCAGCGCATTGGCTGCAGGAAGAGGAACGGGCGCAGCGTGCGAACAGAAAATACCGGCGCATGATGGGTCTGGGCGGTGCTGTTATTGGACTGCTGGTCACCTGGCTGGCAGTGCTTCTTGGATATCTATTGTTGAAGGAGAAGCTGCAGGGGGATACGGAGATGATTTTTCTGGCAGCATCTGGAGCTGCTACACTGCTGGTGATGATCATTGGCGCCGCAGTGGGGGCAAAAAAGGCTGCGCGGAGGATTGAGCAGATCGGCGAATATCGTAAAACGCCGTTCTATCATGCCTTTGGCTGTGAGCTCGGACATATGGATGCGCAGCAGAGGTGGTGCCGCAGGGTGTATACGTCGCTCAGCAAGAATTATTATCCGGTTACGTACCGGCAAAAGGAAGACGCGGCTATGCTGCGGGAGTATAGAGGGCTGCTCTATCCGTATTGGATCTATGAAAATGGCAAGCAGCAGCGGAGACCGGAATTTGTGATATTGACTGAAAAGGCAGTTTATGTCGTGCACACGACTTATTATACAGGGCGGATACAGGGAGACCTGCGGGACGCGCAGTGGGCGCTGTACTCAGATGGCGATAAGGATCTGACGGCGCAGAAAATCCCCAATATGGTGGATGAAAATGCACAGAATATGGCCGCGGTTAAAAGTGAGCTGGCCGGGTATCTTAAGTGGCCGCTTGAGCAGGTTCCTTTTTATAATGTCATTTTGCTTAATCAAGAGGTGGATATTAAAGGACTGCGGCGCGTGAGCGCGGAGAACGATACGCTTATTGTGCAGGGAGGCGCGGATAAGCTGAGAGGGAGCATCGGTCTTTGGGAAAGCCGCTTTGCCACGCACAATATGAATATGCAGGAGCTGAGAGGCGCCTTTACTGAAGTGGGGCGGCGCTTTATGGAAAGAAGCGGCTGGTAAAACGGAAGGAGCAAAGGGATGAAAATACTATTTCAGGGAGACAGCATTACCGATGCCGGCAGGGACCGGCAGAATATGCATGATCTGGGCAAAGGGTACCCGCTGTATGCAGCTGAGTATATCCGCAGGGCTAATCCGGGCGGGACATTTGAATTTATTGATTTAGGAATATCCGGCAATCAGACAAAGGATCTGGTAGACCGTCTGCAGACAGATTTCATCGACATTCAGCCGGATATTGTTTCAATCTTAATCGGCGTCAATGATACCTGGCACCATGCCGAAGACAGAATCTGGATTCCAGATGCCATATTTGAGGAGCGCTACCGAAATGTGCTGACAGGCATAAAGCAGCATACAAAGGCAAAAATCATGATGCTGGAGCCATTTTTGATTCCGGCCGCGGACAAGCAGTTCTTTCGAGAGGATTTGGATCCGAAGATTCAGATCATCCGCCGCTTGGCGCGGGAATTTGCCGATGTGTATCTCCCGACGGATGGGCTGTTGGCGGCCGCCTACATCGGAGAGGATCCGCTATCGTTTGCAGAGGACGGCGTGCACCCCACACAGAAGGGGGCTCAGTTGATCGGCAGCCTGTACGCGCAGTATATACAGCCGCTTTTATCAGGACAGTCTTCATGAATTGTTCATCTTTCTTTAGTTGCATTCTAAAAAGCAAGATGGTAAAATATTTTATCATAGATAGGCGGAGGTAAGCATGAAACTACTGGAAAAGATTTTTGGAAATCCTAGTACAAAAGAAATTAAACGGATTCAGCCGCTGGTCGATCAGGTATTGGCGCTGCAGAGCGAAATGGAGCAGCTGTCGGATGACCAGCTTAAGCATAAAACCATAGAGTTCAGAGAGAGACTGGGTCAGGGAGAGACGCTCGATGATTTACTGCCGGAGGCATATGCGGCCGTACGCGAGGCCGCGTGGCGTACGATAGGCCAAAGGCATTTCCCGGTGCAGATTATCGGCGGTATTATTTTGCATCAGGGGCGGATTGCCGAAATGAAAACCGGTGAGGGTAAAACACTGATGTCTACACTGCCGGCCTATTTGAATGCGCTGGAAGGAAAGGGCGTTCATATCGTGACCGTCAATGATTATCTGGCAGCGCGTGATACCGAGTGGATGGGTCAGATTCACCGCTTTTTGGGACTGAGCGTAGGCTGTATTTTAAATGGGATGGATAACGCGCAGCGCCGGGAGGCTTATGCATGTGACATCACCTATGGAACGAACAACGAGTACGGGTTTGACTATCTGCGGGATAATATGGTGGTGTATAAGGAGCAGATGGTGCAGCGGGATCTGCACTATGTAATCATCGATGAGGTGGACTCTGTGCTGATCGATGAAGCGCGTACGCCGCTGATCATTTCCGGGCAGAGCGGCAAATCCACATCCCTGTATCAGCAGGCGGACATGCTGGCGTCACGGCTTCAGAAGGGGCGCGTGATTGGCGACCAGAGCAAGATGGCGCAGCTGATGAATGAGGAAGTCATTGAAGAGGGCGATTTCATTGTTGATGAAAAGGATAAGGCATGCAGCCTTACCGAGCAGGGCGTAAAAAAGGCAGAGCAGTTTTTCCATCTGGAAAATCTAGGCGACCCGGAAAATGCAGAGATTGCCCATCATATCAATACGGCGCTGAAGGCGCATTATCTGATGGCAAAGGATAAGGACTATGTCGTCAAGGATAATCAGATTATCATCGTCGATGAATTTACAGGGCGTATGATGCCGGGACGCCGGTATTCCGATGGCCTGCATCAGGCAATTGAGGCCAAGGAAAAGGTGGAGGTGAAGCGGGAAAGCAAAACGCTTGCGACGATTACCTTCCAGAATTTCTTTAACAAATATCATAAAAAATCCGGTATGACCGGTACGGCTAAGACAGAGGAAATCGAGTTCCAGCAGATCTATTCTATGGATGTAGTAGAGGTGCCGACCAATCGGCCTGTACAGCGAAAGGATTTGCCGGATATGGTGTACCGCACCAAGAAGGAAAAGTTTAATGCGGTGGTGCGCGATATTAAGGAATGCCATGAAAAAGGGCAGCCGGTGCTGGTGGGCACAATTACGATCGATACGTCAGAGCTTTTGAGTAAAATGCTGAAAAAAGAGGGCATTGCCCATAATGTGCTGAACGCAAAGTTTCATGAGCGCGAAGCAGAGATCGTAGCGGATGCCGGACAGCTGGGCGCTGTCACGATCGCAACGAACATGGCCGGCCGTGGTACGGATATCAAGCTGGCAGAAGGGGTGGCAGAGCTTGGCGGTTTAAAGATTATCGGAACCGAGCGGCATGAGTCCAGACGAATCGATAATCAGCTACGCGGACGTTCCGGACGTCAGGGAGATCCCGGCGCTTCTCGCTTCTATGTTTCTATGGAAGATGATTTGATGCGGATCTTTGGCGGCGATAGAATGCAGAAGGTGCTGACAACCTTCCGTATCCCGGAGGATCAGCCGATTGAAGATAAGATGTTCAGCGGTGCGATTGAAAAAGCGCAGAAGCGGGTAGAGGAGAATAACTTCGGAATCCGAAAACGTCTGCTGGATTATGATCAGGTAATGAATGAGCAGCGAGAGACGATCTATGCAGAGCGCCGTCGTGTGCTGGACGGGATCAATCTGCGGGAGGATCTGCTGCAGATGATGGATGGCCTGATTGAGGATAAGGTAAAAGAAGTAACTGCTGAAAGCAAATATGCGGAGGAGTGGGATCTGGACCAGCTGACCAGAGAGCTGTCAACGGTGATTCCTATGGGCAAGATTGCGATCAAGCAGGAGGACTATGCCGATACTACGCCTGAAAAGCTGATACAGGGACTGCAAAATAATGCGCATAAGCTGTATGAGCTGAAAGAGCAGGAGATTGAGCCAGAGCGCATGCGCGAGGTGGAGCGTAAAATCCTGCTGCACAGCGTCGATATGCTTTGGACGGATCATTTGGACATCATGGATCAAATGCGGCAGGGGATTGGTCTGCAGGCCTTTGCACAGAAAAATCCGCTGGATGAATATCGTCTGATTGGTTATGATATGTTTGAGGAGCTGAATGAGAATATTCTAAAAACAACGATCCGCAGCCTGTTTGCAGTGAAAATTGTGGAAAATCAGGAGGTCGAGCGGAAGGAGATTGGGAAGAATATTTCCACCAACCGAGGTCAGGACAGCAGTCAGGTTAAGAAACCGGTGCGCCGGACAGAAAAAAAGGTAGGTCGTAACGACCCCTGCCCTTGTGGCAGCGGCAAAAAATATAAGAACTGCTGCGGCAGAAATGCCTGAGGCGGTAAAAATTAAAAACAGAGAGGGTGACAGAAATGCTTGAATTTGATGAGTTCAAATTTGAACTTGACAAATACAAGGGAGCCTTAGCAGAACTGGGTGAGTCCCTTTAACTTAGATCGTCTAAGACTCAAGGTAGAAGAGCTGGAAAGAAAACAATCTGAGCCGGGCTTTTGGGATGATCCCGAACAGAGCCAGAAGATTGTGCAGGAGGCCGGTTCTTATAAACGGACATTAGATGAATTTGATGAAATGATGGGCGCCTACGAGGATGCAGAGGTCATGCTGGAAATGGGCGAGGAGGAAGAGGATGAATCTTTGATTCCCGAGATCCGTGAGCAGATCGATACCTTTGCGCGCCTATATGAAAAGCTGCGGATCTCTACGTTGCTGTCCGGCGAGTTTGACCATAAAAGCGCGATTTTGACGCTGCATGCCGGCGCCGGCGGCACCGAAGCCTGCGACTGGACGGGAATGCTGTACCGGATGTACACGCGCTGGGCAGAACGGCACGGCTTTAAGGTAGAGGTACTGGATTATCTGGACGGGGATGAGGCCGGTGTTAAGGGCGTAACCATTCAGATATCAGGCGAAAATGCCTATGGCTATTTAAAATCAGAAAAGGGCGTGCACCGGCTGGTGCGTATCTCGCCGTTTGATGCGGCAGGCCGCCGCCATACGTCGTTTGCATCCTGTGAGATCATGCCGGAGCTGGACGATACGATTCAGGTGGATATCAATATGGATGATCTCAGAATCGATACCTATCGTTCGAGCGGCGCTGGCGGCCAGCATGTCAATAAAACCAGCAGCGCAATCCGTATTACTCATTTGCCTACCGGTATTGTTGTGCAGTGCCAGAATGAGCGGTCACAGTTTCAAAATAAGGATAAGGCAATGATGATGCTCAAAGCCAAGCTGTATGAGCTGGAAAAGGAGAAACAGAGCGAGAAGCTTTCAGATATCCGCGGCGAGGTAAAGGACAATGCCTTTGGCAGTCAGATCCGCTCCTATGTATTTCAGCCCTACCGTTTGGTAAAGGACCTGCGGACAGGAGAGGAAAACGGTAATATTCAGGCCGTCATGGACGGAGATCTGGATGGTTTTATGAATGCCTATCTGGCCTGGATTAACCGGTAAAGGACTTTTCGTGCACTTAGTGCTCCGGAATGGAGGTTAGTATGAAGAAACTGTTAAAAAAAGCGTTGATATGTCTGATGACCGGCGTCTTGGCACTTAGCTGTACCGGATGCATCACGGGAACCGTCTATGGGAAACCGCTGGATGAAACGCGCGATGTGGATGATGTGCAGGCAAGCATGTTTATGTCTAAGATCATGGAAGCGATGCAGAAGGATTCACTGGACGAGATCAATCAGCTGGGCTACCATTATGGGCAGGAGGACGCAGAGACCTTTGAGGCCTTCTGGGAAAGCTGGCAGCAGTATAAGCCTGTTTATGGACAGATCGAGGGCTTTTCTCTTTCTGAAAGCTATCAATATGGCAACGAAATGGTCTTTGTTTTCCTAGCCTCCATGGAAAAAGGAGAGATGCAGATATCGGCCATGTATACCAGCGACTTTGAGCTGGTGATGCTGTATCTGTACGAAACGGGAGAGGCAGCGCTTGCAGGCGCTAAGATGCCCGATGAGGTAGCGGAAGAAGCGATTACGCTGGGAGCGGATACGGAATATCCGGTAGCCGCAAAGCTCACCTACCCCAAGGGAGCACAGGCAGGCGATCAGCTGCCGGCTGTCGTGCTGGTAGGGGGCGATGGTCCTAATACGGTGGACCTTAAAGCAGGCAACACGTATTTGTACCGGGATTTAGCCTGGGGGCTGGCTCAGCAAGGAATTGCCTCTATCCGATATGATAAAAAGGTTGCCACCTATCGTGAGCAGCGGCAGATGGCAGATGCACCGGCAGAGCTTTTCACTGTGGCATGGGAATATACGGATGATGCCTTAGCAGCTACAGAGCTTTTGCGCAGCAAGCCCTATGTGAACGCTGAGCAGATTTATTACATCGGGCATAGCCAGGGAGCAACTGTAGCGCCCAGAGCAGATGCGCAGGGCGGAAACTACGCCGGTATGGTGTTGCTGTCGAGTTCTCCCAGACCGTGGTATGATGTGATCTATGATCAATATATCAATTATGGATTGATAGATCAGGATGATGAAAAGATTTACTATCTGGTCAGCAAGATGGAGGCAGAACGGGATTTTCTGGCAGAAGCGGAATACAATGACATGGATGAAGAAGAGCTGCTGGGACAGTTTGTCGATCTGCAGCCGGCATATTTCTGGAAGGATTTCTTTAGCTTTGATTATCTGCAGGCCATGAAGGATGCCCAAAAGCCGACGCTTATTCTGCAGGGCGACGCCAGCTTTCAGATTACAAAGGACGTCGATTTTGCTGCCTGGCAGCAGGAGCTGGCAGGAGCAGACTGGGCCACGCTGAAAAGTTACGAAGGACTCAACTTCTACTTCACACCGTCGCAGGGCTGTTTTGCCGGACACTATAAAGAATTTGACATGCCCGGGCGAGTGCCAGAGCAGGTTATACAGGATATAGCCAGTTGGATTCTGAAAGGACATATTTAATAAAGAAAAAGAGGCTTTCTCTTAAGAGGGAGCCTCTTTTTAGACAGCATATTATTCTTGCAGCCGCCGGCGGCGGAAATGGATGAAATTCATTTCAATTCCACGGGAATCCATACCTCGTAATACCTGTTTTCTTTTCTCATATTATAGTCAGTCCAAAGATGCAAAACTTCGATTGCGAGATCAGATTTTAGCTTATATTCTGAGGTAGGAAGCCACGAATCATATATCAGTTCAAATAATTTCGGAAATTCTTCCCACGCCAGTGTTCCGCACTCTGTTGTAAAAGCAGCGTAGGTACCGGCAGGAATTTTAACCATCTCCAGTTTATCTGTCTTAACATCCGGTTTCTCTCGTGCGATCATGTATTTGCCGTCTTGCCATACGCCGTACCATGTTCCATCATAAGCTATGTTTCCTTTTTGGTTCCAGCGTCCTTCGCATAGCTGAGCGGGAACATCATCGCAAGTATCTGACCACATAGAGTGACGCAGTTCCTCCCGTGTCTTATATCCTTGATTTTCATACTGCTTTGAGATGCCGTAAACCTCGATGTCATTTAACTCAATCATTCTGAAATTCATTTCCTTTGCTCCTTTGATGATAATGTGAAAGGAAGCAGGTGAATATATCTTGAGGGAGCCGCCGTTTCTGCGATACGCTGATGGTGTAATGCCATGCTGCTTCGCAAAGGCTCGTGAAAAGGCGGTTGCACTGTCGTATCCGTATTTTATAGCAATGTCAATGACAGGCATTTTTCCATAGCGCAGCTCCTGTGCTGCAAGAGTCAGACGTCTGCGTCTTATATACTCGGTCAGCGTCATACCAGTCATATAGCTGAAAAAACGAATAAAGCTGTCTGTGGTAATGCATGCGATTTCGGCTGCCGTATTAAAATCTAATTCTGCGCACAAATTAGCCTCAATATAATCAATGGCTGCGTTTAGTTGCTTCAACATATTCATCTGTTTCACCTCCCGCTCATAGTGTATCAAATGGGCATGCTGCACGACTGATTTTTTAGGGGCAAAATCAGTATCATTACTTTTTATCAATCTTAGCGGAAAACACGGAATAAAAGTCATTTAGTCCTCGGTTTTGCCAAGGAGCGGCAGGGCGACGCGGGTCTTGAAAAATTGAATCAGTGGTCCGTTTAACAGTGCATTGCAGATCGTTCCGATCCCGACGATCATCCATAAATTGCCTCCGGCAAGCAGGCAGAATAGGATGCCAATGATGACGACGGTAATATCGCTGATCATGCGGGCAAGACGAAAGGACAGGCGGCCGTGACTTGCATTTTGGATCATGAGGGGGACACTGTCATAGGGGGAAATGCCCATATCTGCTGTCATGTAGAGGGCTACGCCTAGTCCGATAAAAAGACTGCCGAGGAGAATGGCAGCGATTTGCAGCGGCAGCGTCATGGAAAGCTGCAGGACATCATGCGCGAGCCAATAAATAAAATCAGCCATATATCCTACGCCCACCATATTGATGATTGTGCCCGCACCGATGCAGCGGCGTGCCTTGAAAAATATGACAATAAGAATGATTGTGTTCATAATCAGCTGCCAGGTGCCAAAGGACATATGCAAAAATTGACTGATGCCCAGATTCATACAGGTGAAGGCATCCACGCCCAGCTCGCTTACGCGGTATAGACCAACGCATATGCCGATCAGCAGGTTCCCGATCAGCATCATGCTCCATCTTTTTATTAGCATTTTTTTATTCAAAGTATCATTACCTTCCTCGGGTTTATTATGAGTTTTTGCCGCCTGTATTATACCATGACGACATCGCAAGTTTGCCTCTGGCAAACTTGGAGCGCAGCACAAATGCTTGAATAACCAAAATATATCTGGCTGTGCTTATTATACCACAAGTTCAGCTCGTTCCTCACTGAACTTGGCAAGAAATCCCTGCGGGATTTTTGCAGTCGTCCTGTGTTTGTATTATATTATAGATTCAGCTACGTGTGGCGTAAATATTGAAATTAGCTGAAAAAATTCAGCTATGCATGGTGGAAAAAGTGAACAATGGTGAAAAATTCTCCGTTACGGACGGCTTCTGAAAGGTTCCATGGCTGAAGAAATTCATCTAGACATAGCGGAAGAGATCAAAATAGCTGAAAAAATTCAGCTATATTTTCGATTTCAGCCACATCTAGCGCAGTCACTGTCACTTATTCAGCCATACCTAGCGCAGTCACTGTCACTTATTCAACCACACCTGACGCAGCCACCGATCATATAACTATACCCGGCGAAAGCAGGTTGCTTTTCATATCTGAGGCAAGAATCCAAAAACAAACGTTTATATTCGGGCAGCGACAGAAGCCTTGATTTTGCATAGCGCCATGAAGTATAATAAATATATTGTTAATGCGAAGTCGCGATGGATGAGAAGAAGAAGGAGAAATCAAATGGAAGTCATTCCTTTTGTTCATTTACATGTACATACGGAGTATAGTCTGCTGGACGGCTCTTCAAAGATCAAAGAGATTGTAAAACAGGCAAAAGCACTGGGGATGAACAGCCTTGCCATTACGGATCATGGCGTTATGTATGGCGTGATCGATTTTTATAAGGCCTGTAAAGAAGAGGGGATTCATCCTGTGTTAGGCTGTGAGGTCTATGTGGCGCAGGGCAGCCGTTTTCAGAAGGAGGATCGCAGCGATGCCAAGTACGATCATTTGGTGCTGCTGGCTGAAAATGAACAGGGGTATCGCAACTTAATGGCGCTAGTTTCAAAAGGGTTTTTAGAGGGGTTTTACTACAAGCCGCGTATTGACTTTGAGCTGCTTAAAGAATATCATGAGGGGCTGATTGCGCTGAGCGCATGTCTGGCAGGCGTTGTGGCAAGGCCGCTTTTGAATATATCCTATGAAAAAGCCAAAGAGGTTGCGCAAAAATATAAAGAATTGTTTGGACCGGAACATTTTTATCTGGAACTGCAGGATCATGGAATTCCCTCTCAGACGCAGGTCAATCAGGGACTGCTGCGAATGAGCAAGGAGCTGGATCTGCCGCTGGTTGCTACAAATGATGTGCATTATACCTATCAGGAGGATAAGGAAGCACATGATATTCTTTTATGCATTCAGACTGCTAAAAAGGTTCAGGATACGGACCGCCTGCGGTATGAAGGGGATTATTATTTAAAAAGCGCGGAGGAAATGGCGGCGCTTTTTCCCTATGCGCCGGAGGCCATTGCCAATACGCAGAAGATTGCGGATCGGTGTCAGGTAGAAATTCGTTTTCATGAGCGTAAGCTGCCCATATATGAGGTGCCCGAGGGATATACGGCGAGCGCATATCTGCGCAAGCTTTGCGAAGAAGGACTGCAGGAGCGCTATCTTAAGGGAGAAAATGCACAGCCGGAAAAGGAGCAGGAGATTCGTCAGCGGATGGAGTATGAGCTGAGCGTAATTGAAAGCATGGGCTTTGTGGATTATTTCTTAATTGTATGGGACTTTATCTATTTTGCGCGTCAGCGCGGCATCAAGGTCGGGCCAGGCCGGGGGTCAGGCGTTGGCAGCGTGGTGGCCTATTGCTTATATATTACGAGCGTGGATCCGCTGAAATATAATCTGATTTTTGAGCGGCTGCTGAACCCTGAGCGGGTGAGCATGCCGGATATCGATACCGATTTTTGCTACCGCAGAAGGCAGGAAGTGATTGATTATGTGGTAGAAAAATACGGAAAAGAGCAGGTGGCGCAGATCGTCACCTTTGGTACGATGGCAGCGCGGCTGGTCATCCGCGATGTGGGGCGAGCGATGGACCTGCCGTATAGCGAGGCAGACCGAATTGCTAAAATGATCCCGAATGAGCTGCATATGACGATCGATGGGGCGCTTGAGAAGAATCCGGAGCTGAGAGAGGCCTATGAAGAGGACGAGACGATCCGGAAGCTGATCGATATGTCGCGCAGGCTGGAGGGGCTTCCGCGCCATACCTCAACGCATGCGGCAGGGGTGCTTATTTCGCGCACGGCCACTATGGAATATGTACCGCTGAGCGCCAACGACGGCAATGTGACGACGCAGTATACGATGAATACGCTGGAGGAGCTGGGGCTTCTTAAGATGGACTTCTTGGGGCTCCGTACGCTGACGGTGATTCAGGATGCCGTGGATATGATCGAGGCTACCGAACATAAGAAGATTGATATCGATGCGATCGATATGGAGGACAGCGAGGTATATCAGATGATCGGCGCTGGAAAGACGGACGGCGTTTTTCAGCTGGAGAGCGGCGGGATGACTTCATTTATGCGCGAGCTGAAGCCGGAAAATCTGGAAGATATCATTGCCGGAATCTCTTTGTACCGTCCGGGACCGATGGATTTTATCCCTAAATATCTGGCGGGGAAAAAGGACCCCAGTGCGATTCAGTATCAGACGCCGCTTCTGGAGCCTATTCTCAATACGACCTATGGCTGCATTGTATATCAGGAGCAGGTGATGCAGATTGTGCGGGATCTTGCCGGCTATACGATGGGGCGTAGCGATCTGGTGCGGCGGGCGATGTCTAAGAAAAAGGCAGATGTGATGGCCAAGGAGCGTCAGAATTTTGTATTCGGAAATCCAGAGGAAAATGTAGAGGGGTGTATTAGCAGAGGAATTCCGCAGCAGGTAGCGGAGACGATCTTTGACGAAATGACGGACTTTGCTAAGTATGCGTTTAATAAGTCTCATGCAGCTGCCTATGCAGTGGTGGCGTATCAGACGGCGTGGCTGCGGTATCATTATCCAATAGAGTTTATGGCATCCATATTGACATCCGTGATAGAACATCCCGGAAAGGTGATCAGCTATATCCAGAGCCTCAAAAATATGGGAGTTGAGCTGCTGCCGCCGGATATCAACGAGGGCTACAGCGGCTTCTCGGTATCGCTGAGCGGGGGCGTCAAAAAGGTGCGCTATGGCCTTTCTTCTATTAAAAATGTGGGCAAAACGCTGATCGACCGGATGGTTGAGGAGAGAACGCAAAATGGTCCCTTTAAGAGCTTGACTGATTTTTGCCGGCGGATGCAGGAGCTGGATTTGAATAAACGAGCGATGGAAAACCTGATCAAGGCGGGAGCCTTCGATTCGTTTGGCGCTGAGCGCAGCCAGTATATGCAGGCATATCCATTGATTATGAATGCGGCCGTGCAGTGGAAGAAGAATATGCTGAGCGGGCAGATGGACTTGTTTGGCATGGGCGGCGAGGAGGAAGCGGCAGAAGAGACGAGGGATCCGCTGCCGAATATTCCGCCGTTTCCGGATGGCCTGCGGCTTTCGTATGAAAAAGAGGTGCTGGGGATCTATCTGACGGGGCACCCGCTGGCCAGTGATGAAGAGCTGTGGCGCAGTCATATTACGCATTTTGCTTCGGATTTTCAGCATAAGGAAGAGGATGAAGAGGGCGGATATGACGATCAGCAGAGCCGGCTCATCGATGGGCAGGAGGTTGTGATCGGCGGCCTGATTATGGATAAAACGGTCAAATCAACGAAAAACAATAAAATGATGGCCTTTATCACGGTAGAAGACTTGTATGGCAGCGTGGAGGTTTTGATTTTTCCCAATCGGTATGAGCAGTACCGGCATCTTTTGCAGGAGGATAGCAAGATCTTCGTTAAAGGTAAGGTGAGTCTGGAGGAGGAAGAAGACAGCAAGCTGATCTGCGATTATATCGCACCGTTTGAAAAGGCGGATGAGATCCATCAGACACCGGGGCGTTACCGCAGGTCTGCCGCGGAGGGAGTGCAGGCTGCAGCACCAAAGCAGGCGCCGCCGGCGCAAAAACCTTCTTTGTTATGGCTCAGATTTGCTTCTAAAGAGGAGTGGGAAGCCAAGCAGGCTCAGGTGTGCAATCTGCTGACGGCCGACCCGGGGGGATATGAGGTGCGGATCTTCTTAACGGCCGAGCAGCTGAGAATGAGAGCGCCAAGTCAATATAATACGGCGGCATCCGAAGGGACGCTTCTGCGTCTGCGGCAGCTGCTGGGAGATGCCAATGTTGTATTATGAGGCGCTGCGCCGGTAAAAGTATAATTACTACTTGAAATTCAGGCCAAGATGGAGTAAAATTAAAGAAATATAAAATTATACTGGCGCAAAGTTGCGAAAAAGAAGGGAGATCAAAAGAATGGCGAAAGAAATTCGCACCATTGCTGTTATGACGAGCGGCGGTGATGCACAGGGGATGAATCCGTGTATCCGTGCAGTCGTAAGAAGCGCCTTAAATAAAGGGTTAAAAGTAAAGGGGATCATGAAAGGCTATAGCGGCCTTTTGAATGGAGATATCGTAGATATGACCGCGGCTAGCGTGGGCAATATCATCAATAAAGGCGGTACGATCTTGTATACGGCGCGCTGCCTGGAATTTATCGATCCGGATCCGGATAAGGCGGCGGCAGCGCATAAGGCGGCTGCGGATAAAGCGAAGGAGCATGGCATCGACGGTTTGGTCGTGATCGGCGGCGACGGTTCGTGGAAGGGCGCGCAGAAGCTTTCTAAATATGGAATCAATGTAGTAGGCGTACCCGGAACGATTGACCGTGACATTGCCTGTACGGAATATACAATTGGCTTTGACAGTGCTGTCAATATTGCGCTGGAGGCTGTGATCCGTCTGCGCGATACCTCTGCTTCTCATGAGCGCTGTTCCGTTATCGAGGTGATGGGACGCCACTGCGGTGAGATTGCGCTTTGGGCTGGTCTGTGCGGCGGTGCGGATGCCATTTTGATTCCGGAGCGTCCGGAGTCCGCCAACATAGAGTATATTTTGAAGGTCATCAAAGAAAACCGTGCACGCGGCAAGAATCATAACATCATCGTGGTTGCCGAAGGCGTCGGACATAGCCAGGAGCTGGCAAAAGAGATCGAACGGATCACCGGCATTGAGTCCCGTGCGACCGTGCTGGGGCATGTGCAGCGAGGCGGAGCTCCCACGGCGCTCGACGTCAAGCATGCGTCCATGATGGGAGCCTATGCAGTTGACCTCTTGGTAGCCGGCGCAAACAACCGCGTGGTGGCTTATCGAGATGGCGAATATGTGGATTATGATATTGACGAGGCATTGGCCATGGAGCGTAAGCCCTCGCTGGACATTGCGGATGTCAACAGCCGAATTTCCACCTATAACTAATTGAAGATTTATAAGAAAGGAGGATGCAATGCAGCGCATCGCTCCTTTTTTGCTTTTTATAAAGAAGGGATCCCACATGAAAGAAATTAAAGTACAGGTACAGGTCAAACCGGCAGCATATCAGCTGCTGATCGGGCATGATTTATTTACAGAGCTGGCAGAGCAGCTGCGGAAATCTCCTTTGGCCACGCGATATGCCGTCATCACAGATTCCGTGGTAGGACCGCTTTGGGCCGGCGCATTGCTATCTGCCTTAGAAAACGAAGGCCTTGCGGCCGAAAAATTTGTGTTTCCGGCAGGAGAGGCATATAAGACGAGAGAGACAAAGGAGCTGCTGGAGAACCAGCTGCTGGAGCGCGGCTTTGGCCGCGACACGGCGGTATTGGCGCTGGGCGGCGGTGTTGTCGGCGATGTTGCCGGATATGTGGCGGCCACCTATATGCGCGGCGTACCGGTGATTCAGATCCCAACGACAACCTTGGCGATGGCGGATTCCAGCATCGGCGGCAAAACCGGTGTGGATACGCCGTATGGAAAGAATCTGATCGGCGCCTTCCATCATCCGGCGCAGGTCTATATGGACATGAAGACGCTGACAACGCTTGATGAGCGAAATTATCGGGCAGGGCTGGCAGAACTGGTCAAGCATGGGTTTATTAAAGATCTTTCGATACTGGATTTTGTGCAGGCGCATAAGGAGCTTATTTTGAAACGCGATGCAGCCGTGCTCGAGCAGCTGTTTGAAAAAAACTGTGCGGTTAAAAACGACGTGGTATCGCGGGATGATCAGGAAAAAGGACTGCGGCAGATTTTAAATTACGGGCACACAATGGGGCATGCAGTTGAAGTGGGAAGCAAGTTTGATTTGATCCATGGAGAGTGTGTGGCAATCGGCATGGTCTTTGCCGCTAGGCTGGCCTGCCAAAAAGGCATCTGCAGCAGAGAATGGGCCATCCGACAACGGACGATTCTGGAAGAGCTGGGGCTCCCCGTCGATTTGCCAGCTGCGCTGGAGGCGGAGGAGGTGCTGCGCCTGATGAGAATGGATAAAAAGGTGCGGCAGGGGCAGATTCAGTTTGTGTTACCGACGCAGCCGGGAGAGGTGATTTTCGGGGCGGCGGTTTCAGAAAAAGAAATCATAGAGGCGATGAAAGGAGACAGGCTATGACGTATCGAAGAGTGCGGCTTGGACAGATCGGCAGTGAGAGGACTATCAGCTTTGCAGTGCAGGAGATCGCGAAGTATCTGAAAAAGATGGATCCCGAGCTTTATGTGGATGTGCTGCAGACAGAGCGGATGGAGCAGGATTTTGCACATATCATCTGGATAGGCCGGGACGAGGCGCTGGCAGCCCATGTGCCGCAGGTGAAGGATTCGGCGCTGGATGATGCGATTGCTATTGATGTGGAAGACGGAGAGGGCTACATCACCGGCTCGAATGATCGCAGCGTGCTGCTGGCGGCTTATCGCTTTTTGCGGGAGCTGGGCTGTGAATTTGTGCGCCCGGGGGAAGAAGGCGAACGAATCCCTGCGCGCGAGGCGCGAAATTTGACGGTGCATGTGCAGGAAGCGGCCAGCTATCGTCATCGCGGTGTCTGCATCGAGGGGGCGGATACGTATGAAAATATTCTGGATATGATTGACTATCTGCCGAAGGTGGGGATGAATGAGTATTTTATTCAGTTTCTAGTGCCGGCAACCTTTTTTGAGCGCTGGTATTGGCATGAGAGCAATCCGTATTTGGAAAAGGAGGAGCTGACGCGGCAGGATGTGGCAGCTATGGTGACCAGCCTGGAGGGGGAAATTGCCCGGCGCAGCCTTAATTATCATAAAACGGGGCATGGATGGACCTGCGAGCCGTTTGGCATCGACGGAACCTCATGGGATACGAATCGTAAATATGATATCACAGAGGAAACAAAGCAGTATCTGGCGCAGGTAAACGGCAAGCGGGAGCTTTGGGGCAATGTGCCGCTGAATACGAATCTGTGCTATTCGAATCCGCAGGTGCGCGGCAGGATGGTGGAGGCCATCACGCGCTATTGCAAGGAAAATCCGCATGTGGACACGCTGCATTTTTGGCTGGCAGATGGGTCTAACAATCACTGCGAATGTGAGGAATGCAGGAAAAAACGGCCGTCGGATTGGTATATCCGGATGCTGAATGAGCTGGACGCCCGAATGACGGAGGAGGGCGTGTCTACACGGGTTGTTTTCTTGATTTATGTGGATCTGCTGTGGGAGCCGGCAGAGGAAAGGCTAGAATATCCTGAACGGTTTATTTTGATGTTTGCACCCATTACGCGCCGCTATGGGCAGTGCTATGGGGAATGTCTGCGCTTTGAGGGAGAGATTCCGGAGTATCAGCGCAATCAGCTGGCGATGCCGCAGTCGCTGGAGCAGAATTTGGAGCATTTGCGGCGCTGGCAGAAGAAATTTGCGGGCGATAGCTTTGATTATGATTATCATATGATGTGGGCGCATGTGCTGGATCCGGGGTACGAAAAGTGTGCGAAAAATGTATTTCAGGATATGAAGGATCTGCATAAGGTTGGGCTTGAAGGGATGATGAGCTGCCAGGTGCAGCGGTGCTTCTTTCCTACGGCGCTGCCCTTTGTGATGATGGCGGCTGCCCTGTGGAATGAACAGGCTGATTTTGAAGAGCAGGCTCTTGCGTATTATCAGGCAGCCTTTGGAGAGGACGGTGCATTAGTTCACTGCTATCTGGGAGAGCTTTCAGAGCTTATGCTGGCATATGACGGCCCTGCTTTTGGCGGTCATTCATTGGGCCCCCTGTGTCAGGATTATGCCGCGCTGCAGGAGGCGGTGACAGCCTTTCAGCCGGTGATCGAGCGAAATCTCAAGAAGGCCGGAGAGTGTCATAAGGAGTGGGAGCTATTGCAGTTTCATAGCGCTTATGTGAGCGCGGCGGCCTCTTGTTTGCTGCTTCTGGAAAAAGGAGAGACAGAAGCATGTGCAAAAGAGGCGGAGCAGCTTTTTGATCTGTTGAACTGCAATGAGCTGGCGGTGCAAAAGGTGCTGGATGTCCAGAATATGTGCAATGTTTTAAAGACGCGGCTGCTGCCTAAAAAATAATTTTATGGCGACGGTGGGATTTGGGCTAAAAAAGTACGATACTATAAGTAGAGGACTATAGGCCGCTGTACTTCATTTTGTAATGAAGTAAAAATATTTCTTGATTAATAGATGAGAATGTGCTATAATTTGCTTCTGGATTAAATCCTTGCTCTTGTACTGATGCGCCAAAGGGACGGATCAGAAGAGGGCCATAGACCAAAAGGAGGTGTACACGATGAACAAGTACGAGGTTGCAGTTGTGATTTCTTCTACCTTAAGCGATGAAGAAAGAGCTGCTGTATTAGAGCAGGTAAAAGGCTACATTGCCAAGTATGATGGAGTCGTTACGGATGTGGATGAATGGGGCAAGCGTAAGCTGGCTTACGAAATCCGCAAACAAAGCGAAGGATACTATTACTTCATCAAAGTGGATGCAGAATCTGCTATGCCGATTGAGCTGGAAAAGAATCTGCGTCTTATGAACGAAACCGTGCTCCGTTACCTGATCGTTAGAGAAGGCGAATAAGTAGCACAACCGAAAGGGGTTTTGTGATGAACAAAGTAATTTTGATGGGCAGACTGACAAGAGAGCCGGAGGTTCGTTACAGCCAGGGCGCACAAGGAACGGCCGTGTGCCGTTACAGCCTAGCTGTAAATCGTTCTTATAAGCGAGATGGCGAGCCCGACGCAGATTTTATCAATGTGGTTGCGTTTGGCAATCGCGGTGAGTTTGCCGGTAAGTATTTTAAAAAGGGTATGATGGTCGCCGTTGTAGGTGAGCTGCGGATCAGCAGCTACACCGATAAAGACGGCAATAAGAGATGGAGTACCGACGTAGTCGTAACGGAACAGCATTTTGCAGAGAGCAAGGCCTCTTTTGAGGGTCGTTCTTCTCAGGATAGCTACGGCGGCGGAAACTCTGATTTTGCGCCGGCTGGAGGCCGAGGGTATCAAAATGCACCTCAGCAGCAGGCACCTGCCTATCAGCAGCCGGATGGATTTATGCCGATCGATAATGAGATCGAAGGCGATGAAGACCTACCCTTCTAATTAAGCATAAGGAGGTAATGACGATGCCTGAGAATACCGCACCCCAGAAGAAGAGAAATGGCGGCATGAGACGTAGAAAAAAGGTCTGCAATTTCTGTGGCAATGCAGCAGAGCAGATTAACTACAAGGATGTTGCTAAATTAAGAAGATACGTTTCCGAGAGAGGAAAGATCCTTCCTCGTCGTATCACGGGTACCTGCGCCGAGCATCAGCGTGATCTGACGATTGCCATCAAGCGCGCCAGACATTTGGCTCTGATGCCTTACGTAGGAGAATAAAAAAGGAAAGAAAGGAATGACGCAGGGTCATTCCTTTTTTAATATTGAGATGAAAATAAGAGAAGTTGTGAGTGCTCAAAACAGCATGTATAAACAGATCATGCGCTATCAGAGCAGCCGGGAAGCTAAAAAAGCCAATGTATTTATTGTCGAAGGGGTACGAGCTGTAGAGGAGCTTTTATTGTCTCCGGAATGGAAAATAGAGAGTCTGTGGGTTTCACAGGAGCGCCTGCAGGAGGATGCCTTTTTTAGTGTATTGAAAGAGACTCTTCCGGAGAGCAGCACTGTGTATGTGCTGCCGTCTGCTCTGCTGTCAGATCTTGCGGATACACAGTCTCCGCAGGGAGTGCTGGCAGTTGTGAAGAGAAAAACTGTTAAACCAGAGGAGTTGTTCTCAGGCGCAGAGGCGGCGCCCCTTTACGTAGTACTGGAAAACCTGCAGGATCCGGGAAATCTGGGAACTATTTTGCGTACAGCGGACAGTGCGGGAGCTGCCGGGGTTTTATATACAAAAGGAACTGTGGATATTTATAATGCTAAGGTTGTGCGCGCAGCGATGGGGTCGCTGCTGCACATACCGGTCTGTGCGGTAGAGACGATTGAAGAAGCAGGAGCACTGCTGCATGCGCATCAGGTGAAGCTTCTGGGAGCGCATTTAAAGGCAGCCAGCTATCATTTTGAACAGGATCTGACAGGGCCGGTAGCCATTATGATCGGCAACGAAGGAGCAGGGCTATCTGTACGGGCAACCGAGCAGGCAGATGATCTGGTCAAGATTCCGATGCTGGGCAGGGCAGAATCACTCAACGCGGCGATGGCCGCCGGAATTCTGATGTATGAGACGGTGCGCCAGCGGCTGCAGGGCTAGAAGCTGTAAAACATGGCAGAAAAAGGGGCTGTATGAAAACAGCCCCTTTTTTTAAATGATGCAGGTTTATTTGGCGAAAAGCTCTGCCAGCTTTATGACGACCTGAACACTGGTCTCCATGTCTTCGATACAGGCAAATTCGAAATGACCATGGCAGTTTTGACTGCCGGTACCAAGATTAGGGCAGGGAAGGCCCATAAAGGAAAGCCGAGCGCCGTCAGTGCCACCGCGGATGGGCTGGATGTGGGGCTGAATACCCAGCTCCTCATACACCTTGATGACATGATCAATTAAGACCATATGCGGCTCAATCTGCTCTTTCATATTAAAATAGGAATCCTTTATGGTAAGGCAGATCGTACCTTCGCCGTATTTGTGATTGAGAAAATCAGCAATGCTTTGCATGAAAGCTTTTTTCTTTTCATATAATACAGTATCATGATCGCGGATGATGTATTTGAGCGTGGCATGCTCGACACTGCCGCTGATGCTAATTAAATGCGTAAAGCCTTCGCGGTTTTCGGTGTATTCCGGGCGTTCAAAGGTTGGCAGCATGCTTTGAAATTCCATGCCGATGAGCGCGGCATTGAGCATTTTATTTTTGGCGGAGCCGGGGTGGATGCTGAGGCCGGTGATTTCAACTACGGCAGAAGCGGCATTGAAGTTTTCATATTCTAATTCGCCGAGTGTACCGCCGTCCAAGGTGTATGCATAGTCAGCGCCGAATTTCTGAACGTCAAAATGGGCTACGCCCTGACCGACCTCTTCGTCAGGAGTAAAGCCGATCCGAATGGGGCCATGCAGGATCTGCGGATTCTGGATCAGAGCTTCAGCCGCCGTCATGATTTCGGCTATGCCGGCTTTATCATCGGCGCCTAAGAGGGTGATGCCGTCGGTAACGATGAGGCTTTTACCCTGATAAGCGGCTAAATTTTCAAATTCGGATGTGCGCATGACGATGTTTTTTTCGGTGTTTAGGACAATATCCCTGCCGTCGTAGGCTTCGATGATGCGGGGCTGGATATTGGCGCCGGGAGCATCGCAGGAGGTGTCCATATGAGCGACAAAGCCCAGAATGGGGCCGGTGTAGTTTTCGATCGTGGAGGGAATGGTGCCCATGACATAGCCGTATTCATCGCGGCAGGCATCGGTGATGCCGATGGACTTCATCTCTTCGACCAGTGAATCGGCGAAGGGCAGCTGTTTGTCGGGAGTGCTTGGAAAAGTAGCGGAATCCGGATCGGATGTAGTATCGATGCGGACATATTGTAAAAACCGTTTAGAAACGTGCATGGTAGAACCTCCTAAAAGTAGTTTGATATTTTGTATACTATCACAAAGCGCGGAGGTTGTCTACTTAAGAAGAGAGAAGTAATTTTTTTGGAATTAGCACTTGACAGTGGGTTGAGGCGTATGCTATACTAAAGTCCGCTTCGTTAGGAGCGTTTGCGGCCCGTTGGTCAAGCGGTTAAGACATCGCCCTTTCACGGCGGTAACGGGAGTTCGATTCTCCCACGGGTCATCTGGTGCCATAGCCAAGTGGTAAGGCAAAGGTCTGCAACACCTCTATCCCCAGTTCAAATCTGGGTGGCACCTCTTATTGTCCTCTCTGTATATTGGATGTATACGGAGAGGATTTTTATTTATATGCTGCGGCTCGCTGCTGTGTATGGGCTTGAGGGGAGTTTTGAGAAGAGAGATTCGGAGAATATAACGTACAAAGATCAGTTAAGGGGATGCTTTTAAGGCAATGATAACGGGCTAAATTGTGTGTTTTACCCAGTTATAAATTAAAAGTACTCTGCATTTTAACGGGGAAAAGTTTGATTTTCTCCGTTAAAATGCAGAACAAAGCATCATGACAACGGGTTACAGGAAGAGCAAGATACGTTCAAGGCTCAATCTGAGCGGGTTGGTAGCAGTGAATTACTGAATTACGCAGCAGGAGGCAGGGGCTGGACAAAATAGGAAAAAAGGTCTATAATCAATTCGGCGATGAAAGCCTGTATAAAAAAATTACAATTGTTACAGCATAATAATAAAACGATGGGAGTGTATCAAATGAGTGAAGCGATTGAAAATTGCAATCATGATTGTTCCAGCTGCAGCGCTAACTGCGAGTCACGGGATCCGAAAAGCTTTTTAGAAGCGCCTAATCCAAAAAGCAATGTTAAAAAGGTGATTGGCGTTGTCAGCGGCAAGGGCGGGGTAGGCAAGTCATTAGTCGCCAGTCTTTTGGCGAGCGGCCTGCAGAAGCAGGGAGTGCATACCGGCATTATGGATGCTGATATCACAGGTCCGTCGATTCCCAGAGCTTTTGGAATCCGCAGCAGAGCAACGGCAAATGATGACGGCCTGATTCCCGTTAAGAGTCAGGGCGGAGTCGATATTATGAGTATTAACCTGCTGCTGAATGGAGAAACGGACCCGGTTATTTGGCGCGGCCCTGTGATTGCAGGTACTGTAAAACAGTTCTGGACAGATGTCGTATGGGAGGATATCGACTGTCTGGTAGTGGATATGCCGCCAGGAACCGGTGATGTACCGCTGACCGTATTTCAGTCGCTGCCGATCGATGGTATTGTGATTGTCACATCTCCGCAGGATCTGGTTTCTATGATTGTCACCAAAGCGGTAAAGATGGCGGCTATGATGAATGTGCCGATTATCGGTATTGTAGAGAATATGAGCTATCTGGAGTGTCCTGACTGCGGAAAGAAAATTTCCGTATTCGGCGAGAGCCATGTGGAGGATATCGCGCAGAGAAATGGCCTGAAGGTGCTTGGGCGTCTGCCGATCGATCCTACAATTGCTGAGGCAGTAGATCATGGCGCGGTAGAAACCGTAAACGGCAACTGGCTGGATGAGGTCATAGAAGCAGTAAAGGCAATGCCTAATAAAGAATAAGGATTCATTTAAACTAAAGAAAACGCTCAGGAGAGGTACTTTACAGTGAAGTGCCTCTCCTTGTATTTTATGAATTATTCCTTGACAAAAGCGGCTATAGATCATAAAATCTTTTTTAGTTAGCATATGTTAACTAAGAGGGGTTTTCACACGGTTATTTGTGCCGAAGCGCCGCAAATAGCTTCTATTACAGGTGCAAATTTGATATTTGCGCCGTGCCCTCAGCATTAAAGTGCTTCGGAACGGAGAGTATGATGACATTAGATACATTAAAGCCCGGTCAATCCGGGATGATTGCGGCTGTAGGCGGAGAAGGAGCGCTGCGCCGCCGGCTGCTGGATATGGGGCTGACACCGGGGACAAGGGTAGCTGTTAAGAAAATGGCGCCGATGGGAGACCCGATTGAGCTGTCGCTACGGGGGTATTTGCTGAGTATCCGCAAGGAGGACGCGGCCAAAATTACGCTGAAGGAGGAGCTTTCGAGCCGATGAGTTATTTGTTTGCACTGGCAGGAAATCAGAACTGCGGCAAGACAACACTGTTTAATTGTTTAACCGGAAGCAATCAGCATGTAGGAAATTTTCCGGGTGTTACAGTCGAGAAAAAGGAAGGGCAGCTAAAGAATCACAAAGATGCCTATGTAGTGGATCTGCCGGGAATCTATTCGCTTTCGCCGTATACCTCGGAGGAAGTGGTAACGCGTGATTTTATTATTCAGCAGCATCCGGATGCTATTATCAATATCATTGATGCGACCAATATTGAGCGCAATTTGTATTTAAGTCTGCAGCTGATGGAGCTGGAGGTTCCGATGGTGATTGCACTTAATATGATGGATGAGGTCCGGGCCAGCGGCAACAGCATAAAAATAAAGCAACTGGCAGAACAGCTCGGCGTGCCGGTAATTCCGATCTCTGCCGCAAAGAATGAAGGGATTTCGGAGCTGGTGCATCAGGCACTGGATGTGGCTAAAAACCATCAGAAGCCGGAAAAAATGGACTTCTGCCATGGAGAAGTCCATGTGGCTGTGCATTCAATCGCGCATATTATTGAGGAAAAGGCGATGCAAAAAGGTCTGCCTCGCCGCTATGCGGCTACCAAGATGATCGAATGGGATATGCCGACGATGGCACTTTTGGAGCTGACCGAGAATGAAAAGCACATTATTGAGCATGTGGTGCAGAACATGGAGGAAAAGCTGGGGACCGACCGCGAAGCAGCGCTGGCAGATATGCGCTATAGCTATATTGAAACGGTCTGTCAAGCCT
The DNA here is from genome assembly GCA_022794035.1 of Lachnospiraceae bacterium. Classification (NCBI taxonomy): domain Bacteria; kingdom Bacillati; phylum Bacillota; class Clostridia; order Lachnospirales; family Lachnospiraceae; species Lachnospiraceae bacterium. The sequence goes on from JAAWDX010000003.1 coordinate 55,323, forward strand.
GCGTGCATAAGCAGGGAGAGACGAGGGAGCAGGTACGTTCGGAAAAAATGGATCGCTTGCTGACGCATAGAGTTCTGGGAATCCCGATTTTTCTGGGCGTGATGCTGTTGATCTTTTGGCTTACGTTTGATTTTTTGGGGGCACCGCTGCAGGACTGGCTCGGAATGGGCATCGACGCAGTTACCGATATGGTGGAAAAGGGCCTTGTTTCTTTGCAGGTGCAGCCATGGCTGCAATCGCTGATTGTGAATGGGATTTTTGTCGGTGTAGGAAGCGTGCTTTCCTTTTTGCCGATTATTGTGCTGCTCTTTTTCTTCCTTTCCCTTTTAGAGGACAGCGGATATATGGCCAGAGTGGCTTTTGTAATGGATAAGCTGTTGAGAAAGATTGGGCTTTCGGGCCGTTCCTTTGTGCCTATGCTGATCGGCTTTGGATGCAGCGTGCCGGCAATCATGGCTACGCGGACGCTTTCGAGTGACCGCGACAGAAAGATGACGATTTTGCTTACGCCGTTTATGTCCTGCAGTGCTAAGCTGCCTATTTATGGTATGATCACGGCGGCTTTCTTTCCGCATGCAGCAGCTCTGGTGATGATCGGTGTGTATGTGCTGGGCATTGTGGTTATGGTGCTCTCGGGGCTTCTTCTGAAAAATACCATTTATAAGGGCGATTCCGTTCCGTTTGTGATGGAGCTGCCGGCATATCGTTTCCCGAGCCCGAGGAGCGTTGTGCTGCATATGTGGCAAAAGGCTAAGGATTTTTTGCGCAAGGCATTTACGATTATCTTTGTGGCGTCGATTGTCATTTGGCTGCTGCAGAGCTTTAATTGGTCGCTGCAGTATGTAGAGGACGGCGCTAACAGTATCCTAGCTTCTGTTGGCAGTTTCATTGCGCCTGTTTTCAAGCCGATTGGATTTAGTGATTGGCGCGCGGCAACGGCTATCATCACAGGCTTTACCGCTAAAGAATCTGTGGTAAGCACGATGTCAGTATTGACAGGGGCGGCAAATGATGCTCAGCTTTCGCTGATTTTGTCGGAGATGTTTACAACAACAAGTTCGCTTTCGTTTTTAACGTTTACCATTTTGTATATGCCCTGTGTGGCCGCTTTTGCTGCCTCTAAACGGGAGATGGGGTCATGGAAAGGCGCAATTGGAAACGCTGTTTATCAGACGGCAGTCGCGTATTTGGCTGCACTTTTGGTGTATTTTGTGGCCGGTGTCTTGCTGGCACTTTGAGAAGAAAAGGATTTGTTATAAGGTTGTCAAAGAGTTTTAAGTGGAAGTGTTGCATAAGAAACAGAGTTATGCTAAAATAAATTCTGTAGGATATATACGAAGGCGATGTGTCTTGTTAGGAGGGCTTACGTGGGACAAGACCGAAGAGTCTGGAAGGGACTTGCTTCTTTTTTACAGCTCAGTTATCTGATTTTGATTCCGATCGTTCTATGCACTTTGCTGGGAAAATGGCTGGAAAGCAAATGGGATACCGGTGGAATTCTAATGGTTATTTTCATTTTGCTTGGGATTGCCGGCGGTCTCAGAAATCTTTATATGTGGTCAATTGCACAGGTGCGGATGAGTCAAAAAGAGCAGCAGCGCCGCGGATTTGATGAAGGAGATCAAAATCATGTTCGATGATAAGCTTTCTCTGTTTTGGCAATTGGCTTGGAAAATTCTGGTGATCTGTCTGCTGATTTTCGGAGTAGGTATATTTTTTGCAGATCCTTTGCCTTGGGGCCTAGGCTGCCTTTTAGGCGGCGGTTTTACCCTGATCAGACTGCGAATGATGCAAAGCTCCATAGAAAAGTCTGTTCAAATGGACGCGAAAAGAGCCTCCCGATATGCGAAGGCTCAATATATTTTGCGCTATTTTTTATCAGCAGCTGTGCTGGCAGCTTCAGCAATCCTTTCGTGGCTGAATCCAATCAGCACCGTTCTGGCCATGATCTCGCTCAAAGCGGCCACCTATATTCAGGGGATTTTGGATAAGAAATTCAGGCCGGAAGAGGAGTATCCCATTGTAGAATGGGAGGAGGAAGAGGACAGCGAAGACGAAGAGTGGGATCGCTGGCAGACCTATCATCGTAAAGCCGGAAAAAAATTAAAATACGAGCTGCGGCAGGGCGTGCTGAAAAAGCAGCCCGATGTGATTTCAAAAACAGAGGAGCCGCCGGCAGAGCCGGAAGAGGCTGATGGCCAGCTTTCTCTTTTTGATCAAGAGGATCCGCAGTAAAATCATAATGTTACATCATTGCAAGGCATGATAGTAGGAGGAAAGAATGAATCTTAACAGATTGCTTTGGCTGGCAGCGGCCGGCGAAGAGGAGATGGATTTTAATATCCATGTATTAAAACGAATTCAGATTGGTAATTTAGAGTTTGCTTTTACCAATTCTTTATGGTACGCCATGTGGATTTGTATTTTTTTGATCATCTTTGCCGTCATTGTTCATTTTAAACTGAAGAAGGTAGATCCGTTAAAACCGCCGAAGGGCTTTATGAATCTGCTGGAGATGGCAGTTGAGTTCCTGCATAAAAATACCATTGATACAATGGGAAAGCAGAATGCTGGCTTTACTTCTTTTTATGGCTGCTTTATGTTTTATATTTTGATATGCAATCTGGCCGGCATGCTGGTATGGTTCGTACCCAACGGCACAGGAGGAATTACCATCAGCTTTATGCGTCCGCCGACAGCCGATCTTGCTGTTACGCTGAGCATGGCGCTCATTACGTTCTTTATGACGCAGGGCTTTGCCATCAAGGCGAAGGGCGTCAAGGGGTGGCTGAAGGCGCTTACAGAGCCAGTTGCCTTATTAACACCTATCAACCTGATCGGTGAGGTAGCCAATCCGGTCTCGCTCAGCTTTCGTTTGATGGGCAATCTGCTGGCCGGTACGATCATCATGGGACTCATTTATGCGCTGCTTCCTTATATAGCCTATGTATTTACCCCACCGCTTCATTTCTATTTTGATTTGTTTGCCGGTGTGCTGCAGAGCTATATTTTTGTCATGCTCAGCATGATCTATGTGAGCGGTGCTATGGAATAAGTTCGGCAAAGCCGAACTTAACAAGAAGCTGGTGCTTCTTGCAGTATTGAAACTGGAAGCTAACGCTTCTTGTGGTATTGAAGTTGGAAGCTGACGCTTCTTGCAGTTATGATTTATTAGAATTTTGGGGCCATGCGGCCTTGAAAGAATATATGTTATGTTGCCGGCGCTGCCGGCTAAAAAACAAGGAGGATAAATAATATGGCAGAGTATAGTTTGGAACAGGGCGCAGCGTTGATTTTGGGATGTTCTGCAATCGGTGCGGGTATTGCAATGATCGCAGGTCTGGGACCTGGTATTGGTCAGGGTTTTGCCGCTGGTAAAGGAGCAGAGGGTGTGTCTCGTCAGCCTGGTGCTGCCGGTACGATCACCAGAACGATGCTGATGGGTGCTGCTGTTGCGGAAACCACCGGTATTTACAGCTTGTTTATTGCCATCATGCTGGTATTTGCGAATCCGCTGGTATCAAAATATATGAATTTGTTTAAATAAGACGTTTGGAGGAAATCAGAATGCTTCAAACCATATGGCTGGCGGTGGAGGATTCGTATATCATCGACTTTGAGGCCTTGCCTTTGCAGATGCTTTTTCATGCGATCATGATTCTGATCATGTTTTTTGTGCTGGGCAAACTGGTGTTTAAGCCGGTTTTGAATATATTGCAGAAGCGCCGGGAGGCAATTCAGAGCAATATCGACAGTGCAGAGACGCAGAAAAAAGAAGCGCAGCTTTTGAAAGAAGAATATGAGGCAAAGCTGGGCGGAGTTATGAAGGAACGTGAGGACATCCTGGCAAAGACACATAAAGATGCATTACAAAAAGAGGCGGCGATCGTAGAGCAGGCGCATGGCGAGGCGAATCGGATCAGGGAAAGAGCGCAGCGTGATATTACGCAGGAGCGCGATAAAATGAGAGATGAGCTGAAGCAGGAAACGGTGCAGCTTGCATCGGCTATGGCAGAAAAGCTGATGCAGCATTCTACTACGCCGGAGGATCAAAAACGTCTTCTGGATCAGGCTGTAAAGGAAATGGAGGAGGCAGATTGGCGTCAATAATCGCAAAGCGATATGCAAAGGCGCTGTTTGATCTGGCTCAGGACCAGAAAAATCTGGAGGCCATGCAGGCTGATGTAAGCTGGGTTAAGCAGACTTTTGAAAGTCAGCCCCAATTGGAGAATATGCTGCTGCTTCCCAATATGCCAAAGGAAGAGAAGAAGCAGGTGCTTAAAGCGATTGCAGATGGCAGCGTTTCGGAGCCTATGCTGGGGCTTTTATATTTATTGGTTGATAAGGGGCGGATCCTATATCTGCCTGAGATTTTGAAGGAATACCAAAGGCTTTATCAGGAAGAAACAAGAGTGGCCGAGGTCAGTGTGAAAAGCGCGGCTGCACTAACGCAGGAGGATGAAAGTCAGATTCGGACAGCGCTGGAAAAGGCGCTTAAGCGGCAGGTGATCCTGCATGCAGAGGTCAGTCCTGAGTTAATCGGCGGGCTTGTAGTACGAGTCGGTGATCAGGTTTTTGATAATTCTCTTCGCACAAAGCTTCAAAATATGAAAAAGGACTTACTTCAAAAGAAGATTAGTCAGGAGGTAGCAAGGTGAGTTTACGACCAGAAGAGATTAGCGCCATTATACGCAAAGAGATCGAAGACTACAGCAATCAGGCCACGATGGATGAAGTCGGCACGATTTTGGAAGTCGGCGATGGAATTGCACGTATTTTTGGCCTTGCCAATGCCATGGCCGGCGAGTTGCTTGAACTGCCTGGCGGCATCATGGGGATGGTGCTTAATTTAGAGGAAGATAATGTCGGCGCCGTACTGCTCGGCGATGACAGTAATATTAAAGAAGGAGATCTGGTAAAGCGTACGGGTCGTGTGGCAGAAGTGCCGGTCGGCGATAGTATGATCGGGCGTGTTGTCAATGCACTGGGACAGCCGATTGACGGCAAGGGTCCGATTTTGACGGATAAGACCAGACCGGTAGAACGTGTCGCCCATGGCGTATTGGAAAGAAAATCTGTAGATACGCCTTTGCAGACAGGTATCAAGGCAATTGATTCTATGGTACCGATTGGGCGCGGTCAGCGCGAGCTGATCATTGGCGATAGGCAAACAGGCAAGACGGCGATTGCACTGGATGCGATCATCAATCAACGAGGAAAAGATGTGCTCTGTATTTATGTGGCGATTGGTCAGAAGGCCAGTACCGTTGCGCAGCTGGTGAAAAATCTGGAAGAGCACGGAGCCATGGACTATACCACCGTGGTAGCAGCTACCGCCAGCGAGCTGGCGCCGCTGCAGTATCTGGCGCCTTACAGCGGATGCGCCATCGGCGAAGAATGGATGGAGGCCGGCAAGGATGTTTTGGTAGTCTATGATGATTTATCCAAGCATGCGGTGGCCTATCGTGCAATGTCCCTGCTGTTAAAGCGTCCGCCGGGACGTGAAGCGTATCCGGGTGATGTGTTCTATCTGCATTCCCGGCTGCTGGAAAGAGCCTCAAAATTGAGTGATGAGCTGGGAGGCGGTTCTCTGACAGCCCTGCCGATTATTGAGACGCAGGCCGGTGATGTATCTGCTTATATTCCGACCAATGTCATTTCCATCACGGATGGACAGATTTATTTGGAGACGCAGCTTTTCAATCAGGGTGTGCGTCCGGCAATCAATGCAGGACTCTCCGTTTCTCGTGTAGGCGGCGCGGCGCAGATTAAAGCGATGAAAAAGGTGTCCGGCTCGCTGCGTGTTGAGCTGGCGCAGTACCGCGAGCTAGAGTCATTTTCTCAGTTTGGCTCTGAACTGGATCAGGATACGCTGAGCCGTCTGGAGCATGGTAAGCGGATTGTAGAAGTGCTTAAGCAGCCGCAGTATCAGCCGATGTCGGTCGAGCATCAGGTCATCACGTTGTATGCCATGACCAAACGATATTTGGAAGAGGTGCCGGTTGAGCAGATTCTGGAGTTTGAAAAGGGCCTGCGGGCGTATTGTGATGAGCAGTATCCACGCATTGGTCAGAGTATTGTGAAAGAAAAGGTGCTCACTCCGGAAACGGAACAGGAGCTGCAGCAGGCCATAGAGGCTTATCGAAATCAGTTTTTAAAAGGATGAGATGCATCATAAAAACAGAAGGAGGTAAGCATGGCTAATACCAGAGAGATTCAGCTCCGGATTCGCAGTATTTCCGGAACGCAGCAAATCACCAGAGCAATGAAGCTGGTATCCACGGCCAAGCTTCAAAAGATCCGCGGCATTGCCGAAGAGGGACGTCCATACTTTAAAAGAGTCTATCAGACGGTGTGTTCCATCTTGCAGGCATCTACGGAGGATGTGAGTGCACTGGCAGGCTTTTCAGCACCGGCTGGCGCCGAAAATATGCCGATGGCTTATGTGCTGATCACGTCTGATCGCGGACTGGCAGGAGGGTATAATGCAAATATTTGCCGCCTGCTGGAGAATGAAATCACAGATAAAGAGCAGGCTCTGATCATTACGATTGGTAAGCGCGGAAAAGAATATTTTGAGCGCAGAGGATATCGGGTGGATGCTCATTTTGATCAGGATGGAGAAGCGCCGCAGATGGCAGAGATCAATCGGATCTCCCGCTATGTGATGGGGCTTTATACGGAAGGCAAGGTAAGCGGCGTGCGCGTTGCCTATACAGCCTTTCAGAATACGTTGACCCAGATTCCGCAGCTTATGCAGCTGTTTCCTCTTAATCGAGAGGATTTTCAGGCAGAGGAAGATCTGGTCTCTATGAATTATGAGCCGGGAGCAGAGGAGGTAATGGCGAGGATTATGCCGTTATATATCTCCGGTGTACTGCATGGCGCGTTAGCAGAAGCGGCTGCCAGCGAGCAGGGAGCGCGTATGACCGCTATGGATGCCGCTACGGACAATGCAGGGGATATCATCGACCGTTTAACGCTCCAGTATAACCGGGCCAGACAAGGACATATTACGCAGGAGCTGACGGAAATTATCAATGGCGCTGCGGCGTTAGAATAGGAGAAAACCAATATGCACGGTAAAATTTTGCAGATTATTGGTGCAGTGCTGGATATCCAGTTCAGTCCGGAGCATTTGCCGGCGCTGTATCATGCGATCGAAATTCCTAAACCGGATGGGACCAAGCTGATTGCCGAAGTGGCGCAGCACCCCGGTGATGATGTAGTTCGCTGTATCTCCATGGGCTCTACCGATGGGTTGCAGCGCGGCATGGAAGCGATCGATACCGGACGCCCCATTACGGTGCCGGTTGGCACAGCAACGCTGGGCAGACTCTTTAATGTAACAGGAGAGCCGATCGACGGAAAGCCGGTAGCAGGGGATGTGGAGCGCTGGTCAATCCATCGCAAGGCTCCGGAATTTGTGGAGCAATCGACAGAAACCGAGATTTTAGAGACAGGAATCAAGGTTGTCGATCTTCTGTGTCCGTATTCTAAGGGCGGAAAAATCGGTCTGTTCGGTGGAGCCGGCGTAGGCAAGACGGTGCTCATCATGGAGCTGATCCGTAATATTGCCACGGAGCACGGAGGATTTTCTGTGTTTACAGGCGTAGGAGAAAGAACCCGTGAGGGAAATGATTTATATTATGAAATGAAGGAATCTGGCGTATTAGATAAAACAACGCTGGTATTCGGACAGATGAACGAGCCGCCGGGAGCACGTATGCGCGTAGGACTGACAGGTCTGACAATGGCAGAGTATTTTCGTGATCAGAGCGGACAGGATGTGCTTTTATTCATTGATAATATTTTCCGTTTTATTCAGGCAGGCTCCGAGGTGTCCGCGCTCTTGGGCCGTATGCCGTCAGCAGTAGGATATCAGCCGACATTGGCGAACGAGGTAGGAGCGCTGCAGGAGCGGATTACCTCAACTAAAAATGGGTCAGTTACTTCCATTCAGGCTGTATATGTGCCGGCCGATGACTTTACAGATCCGGCGCCGGCAACGACCTTTGCTCATTTGGATGCAACGACGGCACTTTCCCGTTCTATTGCAGAGCTGGGAATCTATCCGGCTGTGGATCCGCTGACTTCTACTTCCAGAATTTTGGATCCAAAGGTGATCGGTGAACAGCATTATGAGACGGCCCGCAGTGTACAGGCCATTTTACAGCGCTATAATGAGCTGCAGGATATCATTGCCATTTTGGGTATGGATGAGCTTTCAGAAGAGGATAAGCTAACAGTAAGCCGTGCCAGAAAGGTGCAGCGTTTTCTGTCGCAGCCCTTCCATGTAGCGGAGAACTTTACGGGACAGGCCGGCGTGTATGTGCCGCTGTCTGAAACGATCCGAGGCTTCCGTGAGATTTTGGAAGGAAAGCATGATGATATTCCGGAAAGTGCGTTCCTGATGGCAGGTACGATCGATGAAGTTGTGAAAAAAGCGAAGGGATGAGCCTAATGGCAGAGCAGTTTAAGTTGCGAATTATAACGCCAGAGCGAATCTTCTATGAAGGCGATGTGGAAATGATCGTTTTTCAGTCTGTTGAAGGGGAGCTGGGAGTTTTAGCGGGACACATTCCGCTTACAACGGTGATTGACTCTACGGTGTTTTATTTGAAGCATACGATGGAGGAGCCGCAGAAAATGGCAGCTGTCCATGAGGGATTTGTTCAGATTTTACCAGATGAGGTAACAGTCCTTACGGAGTCTGCGGAATGGCCGGAGGAGATTGATGCAGAGCGGGCGAAGGCGGCGAAGGAACGGGCGGAGAAACGCCTGGAGCAGAAAAGCGAGAATCGTGATCTGGATTTGCGCCGTGCGCAGCTGGCTTTGATGCGCTCTCTGACGAGACTGGAGCTGAAGCGGTAGAGGAATCTGTTGAAAAGGCACCATCGAGAGAGATGGTGCTGTTTTTTAGAAAGGGAAGTTTGCATGTATGCAGTGGAAATGATGCGTATGGCGGAGCGGTTTTCGCTGAGCAATCTGACGCCGGGCCTTACGCTAAAGGATCGCTGGATTTGGCATTCGGATTTGAACCGGCCGGCGCTGCAGCTGACGGGATATTATGAATATTTTGATGCGGAGCGGGTGCAGCTGATTGGAAATGTGGAGTATTCTTATCTGATATCGCTTAGTCCGCAGGATCGCAGGAATGTGTTTGAAAGACTGTTTGCAACGGATATTCCCTGTCTGATTGTCTGCAGAGGGCTGGGAAAGATGTTTGAAAAATCGATTCTGGAATTGGCAGAGAGTCATGATATTCCGATACTGAGCACAGAACAGGCGACGACGAGCTTTTCGGCGGATCTTACACAGTTTTTGCGGATGGAGCTTGCGCCCAGAATTTCGCTGCATGGCGTGATGGTGGACTGCTTTGGCGAGGGCGTTCTGATCATGGGGGAAAGCGGGATCGGCAAAAGTGAGACGGCGCTGGAGCTGGTGCAGCGCGGGCACCGACTGGTAGCAGATGATGTGGTGGAAATCCGAAAAATCTCGGATGCAGAGCTGATGGCGCAGGGATCAGAGGTTATTCAGAACTTGATTGAGCTTCGCGGTATTGGGGTACTGAACGTGAAGGAGCTGTATGGCGTGCAGTCGATCCGCATGAATAAATCGATTGATATGGTGATTAAGCTAGAGCCATGGGACCGCGAGAGACAGTATGATCGCATGGGGCTGGAAGTTGAAACCATTGACATTTTGGGCACGGATGTGGTATGCTATTCAATACCAATACGTCCCGGAAGAAACTTGGCCATCATCATTGAATCGGCGGCGCTGAACCATCGGCAGAAGAAGATGGGGTATAGTGCAGCAGAGGAGCTCAGAGAGCGGGTGAATGGCAATATTCGAAGGAGAAGGCAGGAGCGTGAGCTGCAGAAGCAGCAGAGCTTGAAGGAACAAAAGGAAAGCCCGGAAAAGTAAAAGGGCGGAAAGGAACATACGATGATTTATGCAGGAATTGACTTAGGCGGTACGACGATTAAGGGCGCTTTGGTCACAGAAGCAGGAGAGATTTTATGTGAGAAGAGCATTCCTACCGGCGGAGAGCGGCCGCAGAGAGAAGTTGTCCAGGATATGGCCAATCTGGTGCTGGAGCTGGTAGAGGCTCAGGGGATGAATATCCAGGATATTGCATCGGTTGGCATTGGCTCTCCGGGAGCTATTGACCCGGTAGAAGGCAAGGTTATGTTTGCTGCTAATTTTGCTGACTTTAGGGATGTGCCGATGGTCAGCATTATGAAGGAAACGCTGCCGGTGCCGGTTTATTTAGAGAATGATGCGAATGTGGCTGCACTGGGTGAGGCTATGTTTGGCGCCGGAAACGGAAGCGCCAATGCAATTACAATTACACTGGGAACTGGTCTTGGCGGCGGCATCATCATCGATGGAAAAATTTTCTCCGGTGCCTTTTACGGCGGCGGCGAGATGGGGCATCAGGTGATTGTGGCAGATGGACTGCCCTGTACCTGCGGCCGTAAAGGCTGCTGGGAGGTATACAGCGCAGCAACGGCTCTGATCCGTATGGGACGGGAAAAATGCGTACAGCACCCGGATTCCAAGATGTATGAGCAGGTGAAGGGGGATCTGCGCGAGCTGAATGCAAAGCATGTATTTGATGCGGCAGATGCCGGAGATGTGTATGCAAAAGAAGCCATTCAGGAATACGCTCATTATCTGGCGATTGGTCTTGGCAATACGATCAATGTTTTCCAGCCGGAATATCTGATTATTGGCGGCGGCCCCAGTGCACAGGGAGATAAGCTGTTAAATCCGGTTAAGGAGGAGCTGAAGAAGGAAGTATTTGGTGGCGTAACCAAAACGCAGGTAGTGATTGCTAAGCTTGGCAATAAAGCAGGCGTCATTGGTGCTGCCATGTTGGGAAAAACAAGAGAAGCATAAGCTGTGATACATATTGCTGCAGTTGGCTGCGGCGGAGTATCCTGACGTAAGGCAAACAACCGGCCCTCAAATCGAATAAGGCAAATTCGGTTTGGGGGCGGCTTATTATCAGTATCTTCTTAAATAAAAATAAAAACTAATGAGGATAGGAATAGAAAATGTTACAACAGATTAGATTAGCACCAGGATATGTGTACGATATTATTTTGTTATTTATGATGAAGGTCAGCCCGGAGGAAGAATGGATTGCTCGGATCATTCCGCAGAAGAAAATGAAAGAGCTGTATCCGATGTACCAGGAAATTCTAAAAAAGATTCCGGAGATCGATCCTGCGCTTCGTGTGTTTTCTCTTGTGGAGGAAACCGTACAGGGGAAGTCAAAGCGGACGATGCATGTTTTGTGGGAATGCTGGAAGGAGCTTTGGCGTAAAAATCAAAAAAATTTTAATTTAAGTATTTTTGTGAAGGAAGTTTCCAATAGCAAATACCTGGTGGAAAAGCTATGGGGAGAATATTTCAGCGGCCGTTCTTCAAAAGCAACAGAAACGATTGCGGAAGAAGTGGAAAAGCTGAATTTGAGCGTTGATATGAAATTCCATCTGTTATGCTATTTATTGCAGCCAGAGGAGTATGGACAGAGACTGATTGAAGCAATCGAATTGATTGATCAGAGATACCGCTGGATCTATCGGCAGAAGCAGGCTGCTTTAATGGAGTGTATGGAGCGGATGGATCAGAAGGGATTAAATCAGAAGGTAGCGGCTGCTTTAGAGGAGCGTGAAGGCAGAAGGGTAGTGGATGTGTCGGCAGAGTATCTCTCGTTTTCTGCGATGAACCCCTATAGCCTGTATTATGGTGAAGAGAAAAAGCTCCTGCTGATTGGAGATGAATGGGATCAAAATCAGGACGGGAAAGTGCTGAGCAGTCAGAATGTACAGCAAATATGCGATGTGCTGGGCAGCAAGATAAAAAGAAATATTTTGCAGATGATTGCGCAAAAGGGAAAGATGGACTCGCTGCAGCTCAGCAAAGAATTAAGGCTTAAAGAAAATGTGAGCGGACGCTATTTAAGGGAGCTGTTTTTAACAGGACTTTTAAAAAGAGAAAAAGCAGGAAAAAGTTATGTCTATCGCATTCATGAGGCGCAGCTTAAGCAATATCTGTATCAGCTCTGGAATACGTTTGGCCAGAGCTGAGGGCAGAACGAGGAGGGGATAGGATATGGTATTAAATCTCCGCAAGGAACCAGGCGCTTTATTTGATCTAATATTTGTTTTTTCTGCTAAGCTTAATCCGGAAGAGAACTGGATGTATGATCTGGTATTGGGTCCTAAAGATAAAGAGTCTATGCGGCTTATTCGCAGGCAGCTTGCAAAAGCGCCCAAAATTCCGCAGGAACTGCAAATATTTGCGCATTTTAAAGAAAATACAAAGGAATCATTTCTGAATGTGCTGCGCAATCAGTATATTTTAAAAAGAAATATGGAGAGAGGCTCTGTAGCACGGTATAGGGAGCAGCTTTGCGCTGAAAATCTGCATCATGCCGTGTGGAGGTTTTATTTTGCCTGTGACTTTCCGGAATCAGAGATAGAGCGGGGAAAGATCATTGACAAGGCCTTTTATAAATGGGAGCTAAGATACCTGATGTTTTCTTATTTCTCCAGACCGGAAGAGTATCAGAAAAAACTGTTGAAGGCGTGGGATGAGGTGCAGGCTTATTATGATCTGATTTATCAAAAAAGAGCAGAGGATGTGATGGCCTGTCTGCAGCTTTTGGAGGAGAGAGACCTGCAGCTTATAGTTGCTAAGCTGACGCAGGGGCCGGTCGCCTTTGAAAGAGTTAAATGGGCATGGGTCTCTGTTTCGATTTTTAATCCGCATATGGTCTGGGTAGATGCTAAAGAGGGGACTCTGCTGTTAGGCTGGAGATATGAAAGGGAGAATCTGGAAAGTCTCAGTGTCTCAGATGAAAATGTATTGGCGTTTTTTGAGGTGATGGGAAGCCTGCAGAGGAGAAAAATACTTTTGTTTTTGACCAGAAGAGAGTGGGTGAGCACTAAAGAGGTGGTAGAAGAGCTGGGAATCCAAGAAGGGCCGACAGTGCGTCATCTGATGCAGATCCGCAAGATCAAATTATTGAAGACAAAGCGGCAGGGCCGGGAAAAGCTGTACCGCTTAGATAAGGAACAGTTCGGAAAGTATCTGGAACAAGCGGGAGAGCTCTTTGTGAAGCGCAAAAATGAAGATCTTGAAGATGAAGATTTTGGTCTGAAATGAAGGAGAGAAGCGAGGATTTTGATTCATTGAAAAACTAATGGTTTTTAAATTTTAATTTATTAAAAAATTAAAATAGAAAACCCTAAAATATCATAAAAACAGAGGCTAAAGCGATTTTACAGAAACAAAAAAGTTTGCTATCATATCGGTAAGGACGAAATGAGATTTAATATTACGTTTTAGTTGAGGAGGAGATTTCTGCGTATACATAAAAAATAAAACACGCAGAAAAGCTCCTCTTTTTCTATCTTTCGACCTTTATTTCAGCTATTGTTTTTGCGGCGTAAATGGTATATAATATCGAATAACACAGGTTAGAAAGGAGAGTGTCATGAACGGTCAGGAAAAAATGGCAGAAGTGCTTAGAAGCGTAGTCAGCCGGGTGCAGATCAATTATCCGATGAAAAGACTCACGACTATGCGTGTAGGAGGGCCTGCCGCCTATGTCGTGACGCCCTCAACTGCGGAGCAGGTCAAAGCGATTATTCAGCTTTGTCAGGAGAATGGCCTTAAATTTTTTATTATGGGCAAGGGCAGTAACATTTTAGCAAGTGACGAAGGATTTCAAGGGGTTATCATTAAATTAGAATCCGATTTTCAAAAGATACGATTTCAAAATAATATTATAGAAGCCGAGTGCGGCGCGTCCCTCTCTGCACTTGCCAAAAAGGCGGCAGATCGCGGATTAAGTGGTTTGGAATTTGCATCCGGTATTCCCGGCAGCTTGGGCGGCGCTATTTATATGAATGCAGGCGCATATGGCGGCGAAATGAAAGATATCATTCAAGAAGTCACTGTCATGGATACAACAGGAGCGATTCGGCATTTGGATAAAACGGAGCTCGCGCTGGGGTATCGCAGCAGCATTTTTCAGTCTAAATCATGGATTATACTGCGCGGCATCTTGCAGCTGGAGGAAGGCGATCCAGAAAGGATTAAATTAAAGATTAAAGAGCTGGCAGAAAAACGTGTGACAAAGCAGCCTTTAGATTTGCCGAGTGCTGGCAGCGTTTTTAAAAGACCAGAGGGATATTATGCCGCGGCTTTAATTGAGGAAGCAGGGCTGAAAGGGCATGCCGTAGGAGGAGCTATGGTATCGCCTAAGCATGCGGGATTTATTGTCAATACGGGCGAGGCCACCTGTGAGGATGTGCTCACATTGATTCGGCATATTCAGAAATGCGTGGAGGAAAGGTCAGGGGTACGGCTTGTACCGGAGGTTCGGTATTTAACGCCCAGAGGGCTGGATGTGATTCGATAAGGAGGGAATCTATGTCGTTCTCTTCCAAAGTAAAGGATGAGCTGGCAGATCATGTCAGCAAGGCGAGACATTGCAGAATAGCGGAGCTGGCGGCTATTTTAGCCGGATGTGCGAAAATCCGCTTTAGTCCTCCTGAGATTGAAGTCCAGAGCGAGAACGTCGCTGTGGTAAAAAAGGTTTTTATTTTGCTGCAAAAGATATTTGGAATCCAGCCGTCTGTTTCATACCGAAAAGGACGGAAAGGAAGCAAGGTGCAGCAATATGGGGTTTGCCTTCAGGAGCCGGCACAGGTTTGGCGCGTTTTAACGGATCTGTGTTTTCTAAAAGAAAAAGAGGGAGTCTTATCTTTTCAGACTTTTTTGCCGGAAGAAATGCTGCAAAGACTATGCTGTCACAAGGCATATATACGCGGTGCTTTCTTGGCGGGTGGCTCTATCAATGATCCGCAGAAAAATTATCATATTGAGTTTCTGCATGAAGAGAAGGCGCAGGCAGAGTTGCTGCAAAGGCTGCTGCGAAGCTTCGAAATTGAGTCCAGAATTTTAGAAAGAACTCGGCCAAGTAAAAAGATGGTCTATGTGCTGTATCTGAAAAACGGTGAGCAGATCGTAGATCTTTTATCGGTGATGAAAGCGCATGTGTCGCTGATGGAACTAGAGAATGTGAGAATTGTTAAGGATGTAAGGAATAAAATCAATCGTCAGGTAAACTGTGAAACTGCAAATCTGAATAAAACGATTGGAGCAGCGGTAAAACAGATTGAAGATATTCGGTATCTGATGGATCACGGTATGTTTCAGCAACTGCCGCCGGAGCTGCTAGAGATGGCACAGGTAAGGCTGGAAAATGAGGATCTTCCATTAAAAGAATTGGGAAGACTGCTAAATCCGCCGGTGAGTAAATCGGGGGTTAATCATAGACTGCGGCGCTTATCCGAAATGGCGCAGGAATTAAGAGAAAAAATTTAGAGGAGGGTATCATAGTGGAAAAAAAGGTTGTCATTACTCATTCGCAGGACCATGAATTTGAACTGGCGACAATGATCGTACAGCTAGCGAGCCGTTATCAGAGCAGAATTTCCATTTTGCTGGGAAATAAACGTGTGAATGCTAAAAGTATTATGGGTATGATGTCATTGGGCCTGATGGAAGAGGATGAGGTTACGATCATCGCAGAAGGAGACGATGAATCGGAAGCGATCGAATGCCTGACAAAGCTTCTGCATCAGTAAGGATATAAAAAAACGTTTTCGCATGATAGCGAAAACGTTTTTTTATGCCTTATAATACTTCTTTTAAAATACGTTCTGCATTGCCATAGGCAAATTTTTCGATGTTTGTCTGAGAAAAGCCGCGGCGCTGGAGCTCTTCGAAGATTTTATGAACATCTAATGGAGAAGCAACCTCTAGGCGGCCGCCGATGCCATCCCAGTCAGAGCCTAGGCCAACGGCCTCTATGCCGGCAACGTCGGCAATATGTTCAATATGGTCGCAAATGCGTGTAACGGTGCTTTCTGTACTGGTAACGCTTTCGCCGATAAATTCGGGAGCAAAGTTGATGCCGGTCATACCACCTTTTTCACCCAGTAAACGCAGCATATCGTCGGTTAGATTGCGCTGATGCGGGGTTAAGGAGCGAGCGTTGGAATGACTAGCGACGAATGGCTTTTTGGTGGTCTTTGCTACGTCATAAAATCCGCCGTCGGATAGGTGGGAGACATCAATAATCATACCCAGCTGGTTCATATGCTCGACTGCCTCAAAGCCAAAGGGCGTGAGGCCTTTTTTCATTTCTTCCGCATCGGAGGAATTAGGAAAGCCGAAGCAATTGGCGCTGTTCCAGGTAAAGGAAATTAAGCGATATCCAAGCTGATAGTAGGTTTCTAGCTTTTCATGACTGCCATCTACCATACGGCCATCCTCGAAGGTGAGAAAGGCGCTCATCAGCCCCTTGGACTGATTGGCAATATACTCTTCATAGCTGCGGGCAAAGGCAATCATATCGGAATGAGCTGCGATCTCATTCATGAGGCCATCATACAGCGCTTGGCGAAATGGCTCATCCTCTGATTCTGGCATTCGTGTGCGCGGCGGCATAAAGGTCGCAAAAAACTGGGCGGCGCATTCGCCCTGCTGCATGCGGACGAAGTCTACGCTATGCTGATTTTGATAAAGACCTTCTGAATTAGCTCCGGGACGATACATCAGCAAAGTATCGCAGTGAAAATCAATGTATTTCATAGAAACCCTCATTTCTGCGCTTTTTTATGCGCGATGTGTTGTATTGTGTGTTCTGCTTTGGCGATAAAGGAGGCTCAGAGATATGAATGGCCCAAAATATCTTGCCGCCTTTATTGTACCATGAAGGGGTGAGGAAGAACAAGGGAAAAGAAAAAACATTGTATAGAATATATAAAAAATACTTACTATAAAAGGGATATATAGTCGATATTGACAAATATGAGTGGCTGTGATATAGTAAAAACATAGAGATATTACAAATAGAGAGAAGGAGACGTATGATGAGAAAAATTTACTTGATGGGCATACTTATTGGATTATGTATGTTGATGCTAACAGCATGTCAAACGCAGGATAAAGTATATCACTGGGCAGTGCTGCAAAACGGCCGTCTGCCTCTTGAAGAAAAAAAGATTGAGCAAATAAATGAAAGACTTAAGGAATTAGGAGTCGAAGGACAAATAGAGTTTCATTTTATTAAAACAGAGGAATTAGTGACACCGGCAGTGCTGCAGCAAACCTATCAAGATTTGAATAGGAAGATGGATTTTGTATCGATTAGTCCGTCCTTAGTGGCCCTTTACAAAGAGGACTGGCAGGACAATTTCGTCGATCTAAGCGGGGCACTGCAGAGCGGTAAGCTGAAGGAATTTTATGAAATGCTTCCCGAGGCCGTTTGGAATGCGAATCGGATAGCGGGCGGGATATATTCCTTTTCCAATAGCAAACAGGTGCAGGAGCATGGGTTTGGTTTCTATCAGGATATGGTAGATCAAATAGGAGCAGCTAAGCTGCAAACGCTGCAGGCCGCCGAAGGACTTGAAGATGAAGAGGTTTGGAAAGCACTGTATGAAGCGAATGGGGAGCAACCCATTTGCGCATGGACAACCATTGACTGGAACGCTGCGCAGGGGACGCCGGAGAATCCTTATCCGCATGCTGTGCTGAAAAGGCTGGCGAATGGATGGCATGAGCATGAGTTTGCGATGCTCACAGATGATATAGGATTTAATTACGAAACAGGCGCATTTGAATGGCTGGGAGATAGCCCGGCATATATAGAGATCAAGGACAAAGTGATAGATTTCTATGAAAAAGGATATATCAGAGCGCATGATATTGCAAAGATCCGGGAGGTCGGCGAAGATAAAGAGATCGGCAGAATGGTCTATGGAATGCAGGAGCAAAAAGATGCATTTGCACTTTGGATTCCTTCTTATGAAACCATGCAGATCAGTGCAAGAGAAAATTATGCTTATATGTATTCTCTGGTGTATAAAAAGGCGCAGAAAGGCTGGGAGCAGATTCTGAATGCCATTGGCAAGGATGAACAAATCACGGGAATTCTTAATGATTATTATGATCTGACAGCAACCGCACTTTTGCAGAGCGAAGGCGCAGAGACGCAAGAGGATCGGTATGCCGCATTAAAAAGCATGTATGAAAAGGCAGAGCTTAGCGAGGTACAGAATTTTATTTTTAATCCGGCATCCGTACAGGATCTCTGGGAAGAATGCAATGGAAAGGCGGCTGTTCTGGGCGATATGAAGTTTAGGGAAGAGGCAGTTATTACCTTAGAGGATGGAACAGAAAAAACAGTAGAACAGATTTCTGTAAAAAAGATAAATCAATTTTGGAACTCATATAAGGAAATTCTTCAAGAGGCATCGATAAGAAAGCTTCTTATGGAGGTAAACCGGCAGTATCAGGAATGGACTCGAAAATAAAATAAAGGGGAGAGAATGCAAAGTTCTCTCCCCTGCTTGTTACAGAAAGAGAGGGAAATAAGTATGAGAAAATGGATATATATAATCATATTATCATTGTTGTTTTGGATGGCAGTCTTGGTTGGATGTAGTGAGAAAGATAAGACATATCATTGGGCAATTCTGCAAAATGGCAGGCGTCAGATGGATGAAGATCAGATGCAGCGTATCAATGAACGCTTGCAGGAGATGGGAATTGAAGGAAGGGTAGAGTTTCACTATGTTACAGTAGAAGGGCTTGTAACGCCAGAAGTGGTGGAACAGGCCTATAAGGACTTAGGGAAAAAGATGGATTTTGTATCGATTAGCCCATCATTAGTTGCCTTTACAAAGCAGGAATGGAAGGACACGTTTTTGGAGCTAAGTGAAGAGCTGAAAAACGGAGGCCTGCAAGGCTTTTATGAACGGATTCCGGAAGCGGTGTGGGAGGCGAATCAGATGGCAGGAGGACTTTATTCCTTTTCTTGGAGTAGTATGATTCGTCCGCATGGGTTTGGGTTTTGTGAGCAAACAGTAGAGCGGGTAGGAAAGGAAAATTTGCTTAAGCTTACGCAGGCGAGAGGAACAGAGGAGAAGAGTATTTGGAAGGAATTATACGAGAAAGGAGAGGATCAGCCGTTTTGCCAATGGACAGCAATTGATTGGGGATATCCAGAGTCAACAGCGGAGGTTCCATATGGAAGACAGACATTAGATAAGTTTACGAATGGCTGGAGAAGGCATTATTTTTGGATGATTATGGATGACATAGGGTATAACTATGAGACAGAAAAATTTGAATGGCTTGGAGAAAGTGAGACGTATGAAAAGCTTTACCAGGATGTAATTGAATTTTGTCAGAAAGGATATATCAGGGGAGTTAACATTGATCTTGTAATAGAATATGATGCAGATATAGAGACGGGACAGGTGTTCTTTGGATATGATAATCAGGTAGAAGAGAATAAAATATATCCCCCACTTAGTTTATGGGTACCGTCATGGGAGGAGGTACAGCTTGATCCAAGACCAGTGTATGGGTATGTATATTCGTTTGTATATAAAGAGGCTAGGGAGGGCTGGCAAGAGGTGCTGAATGCGATTGGAATGGATGAGGAGATCACAGAGATCATTAATAAAAAGGATGATATGACGCTGACACGAATACTGTATGAGCAACTGGATGAAGGTACGCCTATTCCGCCTCAGGTAGATGATATGTATGCATTTTTGGAGAAAGTATACAGCAAGAGAGAAAAAAGAGAGGTGACAGACTTCATTTTTAACCCGCTGCCGGTGCAAGAGATTTTAGAGGAATGTGAGCGAAAAGCGGGTATGTATACAAGTGCAAATTTTCGTAGAGATGAGCCTAATTTAACTTGGACAGAAAGAAAAATAGCGATAGAAAAAGTAGAGGACTTCTGGCAGAAATATCAGGAGCTGATGAAGGATAGTCCGATTCGTGAGGTGGTGGAGGAAGTGAACCGGCAATATCAAGAGTGGATTCAAAAATAAAAGAATATGAAAATGAAAAGATAAGGCAATTCTTAGAGACTAGTTTACAATGTTAGAATCATTTTATCTAACGGAGGTATATTGTGTATAAACGGTATTATTTTTTATTGATTTGTATGTTGATAACAAGTATTTTATTATGTGCTTGTCAAAAAGAAGAAGTGCCAGTGCAAAAGTCTACAGAAATACCAACAGAAGAACTGAATATTTTTATTTTAGGCGATGCATTTACAGTGTTCTATGCATCTGAAAATAAAAAGGAAGTAATTTATACAACATATATGAATTTGGGAGAATATGAGTCTACTATTTGTTACGGGGAAGAGGGCTTTCTCTTTTATGATGCATTTAATCAATATCAGCAACAAAACGGGATCCGTCTAAATCTACATTGGTATCAATATCCAGATGAATTAGAAAAAGCACTTTTAACAATGGATAAAGAAGAATTGCCCGATATTATTATTACAAACTATAGCACGACTGGAGACTTTTATCAGTATATGAAACAAGGTTTCTTTTATGATATTACTTCTTATACTGAGGCAGAGGAATTGTATACAAGTGATGAGTATTATAATTTGGTATTAGAGGCAGGGCGGTTGAATGGGAAACAATATATTTTGCCAATTCTTTTTAATATTGATACACTTATGGGCTGTGAGAAAAATTGGAATATATTAGAGCTAAATGAAAAAACAGCAGAGAGTCATGAACAATTGATGAATGTTGTGTTGCAGGCTCAGCGAGAACGACAATTACAAGAAGTAATTGGGCAATGGATTGCATATACGGCATATTATACACCTTATGCATTATATGATGCAGCGGGAGAAAGATGGATTGATTATGAAAAGGAAAATGTAAGCCTGAATAAACAACGGTTTTATCAGATGGCAGAGTTTTATAGAAATTTTTTACAAGAGCAATTTGGCGAAGTACAGATTGGACAGGATTTATTATGGGAGAAGACAAAACATATGGAGGCGAGAAAAGCAACTGAAAAATATATGGAGGAGTATATAGATAATAAAGGATGTATTATAGAAGGGGGCGGCGCTTTTCAGGGATTTATTCATAATGCGGCGGCGCAAGCATGGTACTATGAAAGTAGATACCAAGATATGGGAGAAGAGTTCAGACTAATGGCAATACCGGGAGCTGCTCAAGGGACGACGGCACATGTCTCCTGCTTTGGCGGTGTGTTAAGTACATCTAAACATCCGGAAGAGGCATACAATTTCTTGCGCTATCTAATGGATACAGAGATTTTTTGTGGTTTTGGCATTTCTGTTAATAAAGAAAATGTATCTAAGATGTTAGCGAATTTAAGTAAGTTAGAATATGAATTAAGATATGGATGTCAGCCCTTGAAAGAGGATGGAACTCCTTATACAGGGGATGGGGATTATATTATTCATCCAATGACTAAAGAGACTAAAGAAAGTCTAGAAAAGATGCTCGAAAATATAACAAGCGTATCACTGCCAGATTGGCCAGTATATGAAATTCTACGGAAACAATTGGAGAAATATGGAAAAGGAGAAATATCTGTTGAAATAGCGTATGAAACGGCTTATCATCAGCTTGAAAATTATTTAAAAGAAAGGAAGTAAAATGAAGAAAGTTAAATATATAGTTGTATTATTTTTTTTCTTATATATGATAACCTTACTGGGATGCAGTGAGAAAGATAAGGTATATCACTGGGCGATTCTGCAAAACGGCAGGCGCCAGATGGATGAAGACCAGATGCAGCGTATCAATGAGCGCTTGCAGGAGATGGGAATTGAAGGAAGGATAGAGTTTCACTATGTTACAGTAGAAGGGCTTGTAACGCCGGAAGTAGTGGAACAGGCCTATAAAGATTTAGGAAGAAAGATGGATTTTGTATCGATTAGTCCATCGTTAGTGGCTTTTACAAAGCAGGAATGGAAGGACACGTTTTTGGAGCTGAGTGAAGAGCTGAAAAACGGAGGCCTGCAAGGCTTTTATGAACGGATTCCGGAAGCGGTGTGGGAGGCGAATCAGATGGCAGGAGGACTTTATTCCTTTTCTTGGAGTAGTATGATTCGTCCGCATGGATTTGGATTTTGTGAGCAAACAATAGAGCGGGTAGGAAAGGAAAATCTACTTAAGCTTACAGAGGCAAATGGAACCAAGGATGAAGAAATCTGGAAGGAACTATATGAGGCAAATGGGGAACAGGCAATCTGTTTATGGACGGGAATGGACTGGGGACATCCAGAGCCGACAGCAGAGATTCCGTATGGAAGGCAGACTTTAGATAAGTTTACGAATGGGTGGAGAAGGCATTATTTTTGGATGATCATGGATGATGTAGGATATAATTATGAAACAGAGAGATTTGAATGGCTGGGAGAGAGTGAGACATATCAAGATCTGTATCATGGAGTTGTGGAATTTTATAAGAAGGGTTATATCAGAAACATCAATATTGATACGGTGATAGAATATGATGCAGATATTGATGCCGGACAGGTGTTCTTTGGATATGATAATCAGGTAGAAGAAAATAATATTAGTCGATGGATATTATGGGTACCGTCATGGGAGAAGGTACAGCTTGATCCAAGACCAGTATATGGATATGTATATTCATTTGTATATAAAGAGGCTAGGGAGGGCTGGCAAGAGGTGCTGAATGCGATTGGAATGGATGAGGAGATCACAGAGATCATTAATAAAAAGGATGATATGACGCTGACACGAATACTGTATGAGCAACTGGACGAAGGTACTCCTGTTCCGCCTCAGGTAGATGATATGTATACATTCCTTGAGGAAATATACAGTAAGAGAGAAAAAAGAGCGGTAACGGATTTCATTTTTAATCCGCTGCCGATACAGGATATTCTGAGAGAATGCGAGCGAAGAGCAAGCGCATATGCTAGTACAGATTTTTACAATGAAGATGCAAAAGGCTGGTCAGAAAGAAAAATAGTGATAGAAAAAGTAGAAGATTTCTGGCAGAACTATCAAGATTTGATGAAGGATAGTCCGATCCATGAGGTAGTGGAGGAAGTAAACCGGCAATATCAGGAGTGGATTCAAAAATAAATACTATATAAAAATAGAATAAAGGTAAAATAGAGGTTGACAAAAATAAAATAAAATGATATATTTAAATCAACAAAAAATTTAGAACGGAATGGGTTGGAGGTGAGTCCGATGTTCCTATAAGAATCTGGATAGATAACAAAGGCCTAAAAATTAAAATAAAAAGGAGAAAACGAAATGAAAAAGAAGTTTTTTGCAGGAATTTTAGTTGCGGCGATGTTATTGGTTAGTATAGGGGCATTGGCAAAAACAAATAGTGATACAGTTCCCTTTGATGGAGGGGGATATGGTGTAATTACAATTGGGATTTCAGAGCAAGGATATAGTGCATGGGCAGAAACTGTATCCTACAGTGCCAATAATGAGGTGCTTAGTACACGTGTAAAAGGATATGGTACAAGTGTGAAGGACGCTACAGGACATAGTGATGCAGCAGTAACAGGAAATTTTACATCAGCAGAGTCATGGCATGCATTTTTTGGTCGATCAAGCTGTAACATGTATATATACCGATAAAGAATAATATGGTATAAGGGGGGAGAGAATGCAGAGTTCTCTCCCCTGTTTGCTATAGAAAGAGGGAAAATAGGTATGAGAAAATGGATGTATATAATCATATTATCATTGTTGTTTTGTATGGCAGTCCTGATTGGATGCAGTGAGAAAGATAAGGTATATCACTGGGCGATTCTGCAAAACGGCAGGCGTCAGATGGATGAAGGTCAGATGCAGCGTATCAATGAACGCTTGCAGGAGATGGGAATTGAAGGGAGAGTAGAGTTTCACTATGTTACAGTAGAAGGGCTTGTAACGCCGGAAGTAGTGGAGCAGGCCTATAAGGACTTAGGGAAAAAGATGGATTTTGTATCGATTAGTCCATCGTTAGTAGCTTTTACAAAGCAGGAGTGGCAGGACACGTTTCTGGAGCTGAGTGAAGATCTGAAAAACGGAGGTCTGCAAGGTTTTTACGAGCGGATTCCGGAAGTAGTGTGGGAGGCGAATCAGATGGCAGGAGGGATCTATTCATTCTCTTGGGCAAATGAAATTCGCCCACATGGGTTTGGATTTTGTGAGCAAACAATAGAGCGGGTAGGAAAGGAAAATCTACTTAAGCTTACGCAGGCGAGAGGAACAGAGGAGAAGAGTATTTGGAAGGAGTTATATGAGAAAAGCGGGGAACAGCCGTTTTGTCAATGGACAGGAATTGATTGGGGGAGGCCATCGCCGACAACAGAACGTCCTTATGATAGGACAACATTGGATAATATTACGAATGGTTGGAGAAGGCATTATTTTTGGATGATCATGGATGACATAGGGTATAACTATGAGACAGAAAAATTTGAATGGCTTGGAGAAAGCGAGATGTATGAAAGGCTTTACCGAGATGTAATTGAGCTTTATCAAAAGGGATACACTAGGAGAATTAACATTGATCTTGTAATAGAATATGAGGTAGATATAGAGGTTGGGCAGGTTTTTTTTGGTTATGATAATCAGATAGAGGAAAGACATACAGAAAATTCTAGTTATCGTTTATGGGTACCGTCATGGGAGGAAATACAGCTTGATCCAAGATCAGCATACGGGTACGTATATTCATTTGTATATAAAGAGGCTAGGGAGGGCTGGCAGGAGGTGCTGAATGCGATTGGAATGGATGAGGAGATCACAGAGATCATTAATAAAAAGGATGATATGACATTGACACGGATACTGTATGAACAACTGGATGAAGGGACGTCTGTTCCACCTAAGGTAGATGATATGTATGCATTTTTAGAGGAGGTATATAGCAAACGAGAAAAGAAAGAGGTGACAGACTTCATTTTTAATCCACTACCGGTGCAAGAGATTTTAGAAGAATGTGAACGAAGAGCGGATATGTATGCGAGCACAAATTTTTGTAGAGATGAGCCTAATTTAACTTGGTCAGAAAGAAAAATAGTGATAGAAAAAGTAGAAGATTTCTGGCAGAACTATCAAGATTTGATGAAGGATAGTCCGATCCATGAGGTGGTGGAGGAAGTGAACCGGCAATATCAGGAGTGGATTCAAAACTGATAGATTTAGGGATAGAGAAGGAGGATAGAGTATGAGAAAATTAGTGATTGGCCTGTTGATGCTAAGCCTGCTGCTGGGATGCCAAAAAACGCAGACATCGCGGCGGACAGTAGAGGATTCCGTAGAAAAGCTGGATATTTATATTTTGGGTGATGCAACTACAGAGCATATTGTGTCAGAGAATAAAACGAATGTATTTTATACAACGCTGATGCGCATAGGGGAGTATTGTTCGGCGGCATGCTATGGAGAGCAGGGCTTTCTTTTCTATGATGTTTTTCGGCAATACGAGGAGCAAACGGGCATACAGCTGGAGCTGCATTGGTACCGCTATCCGGATGAGCTAGAGAGTGCGCTTGCAAGTGCGGGGAAAAATGAACTGCCGGATTTGATCATTACTAATTATACATCGACGGCAGATTTCTATCGGTATATGAAGCAGGGGATTTTTTGCGATTTAACGCCCTATACAGAAGAGGAGGAGCTGTATACACAGCAGAAATATTATAATCCGGTGCTGGAGGCAGGGCGTTTAGAAGGAAAGCAGTATATCCTGCCAATCATTTTTAACATCGATACTGTGATGGGAAATGCAGATAACTGGCAGAGACTGGGTCTTCGCTTTGAAAGCATACAAACGCATGAGGAATTTATGAATCTTTTGCTGCAAGCGCAGCAGGAAAAACAACTGCCGGAAACGGCGGGGCAGTTCCTGACGGAAATTGCGCTGTATACGCCGTACGTGCTATATGATAGTGCGGGAGAAACATGGATTGATTATGAGACAGGCGAGGTGCATCTGGATCAGTCTCAATTTGTCCAGATGGCGGAATTCTACCGCAATTTTCTGCTGGAGCAATTTGATGAAGTAAAAAGCGGTGAAAAATTGTCATGGGCCAAAACGCGGCATCTGGAGGTCATGCAGATGATTGCAGGACATACGGAAGACTATCTGGACGATAAGGGATGTATTGTAGAGGGCGGCGGCGCCTTTCAAAGTGCACTGCATAGCGCGGCAGCACAGGCGTGGTATTATGAAAGTCGTTATCAGGATATGGGGAGAACCTTTGCGGTAGAGGCCATACCGGGAAAAGATCAAGGCGTAACAGCGCATGTATCCTACTTTGGAGGAGTATTGAGTACAAGCGAATATCCGCGGGCTGCATATGATTTTTTGCGGTATTTGATGGACGCAGAATTCTTTTGCGGATTTGGTCTGTCTGTCAACAAGGATAACACAGCCAACATGTTGAAGGAATTAACAGAGCTCGAATATGAGCTGCGGTACGGTTTGCAGGCTGTGAAGGAGGATGGAACGCCTTATAAGAGTGATGATGATTATACAGTGCATCCGATGTCAGAGCAGACAAAGGAAAAGCTAGAAGCAATGCTGGAGAGAATCAGCAGCGTATCTCTGCCGGACTGGCCGGTGTATGAAATTCTTTGGAAGCAGCTGGAGAGCTATGGAAAAGGGGAGATATCTGTAGAAGCAGCGTATGAAGCCGCCTGTCAACAGCTCGAGGAGTATCTAAAGCTTATCTGATGCCAAATGGGAAAAAACAGTTTAGAATCAAACTTTCCTAGAAAAGAAGCATCAGACATGCTATACTATCTATATTAAACTAAGGAATCGAAACTAAAAAGGAGGAGCTCTCATGACGTTTGATCAGACTATTGTTAAGGGCCATGCAAAGTTTAAGGTATTATACCGGCTTTGTATGGCGCAGCAATGAAATTATGAATTAAAGGCCATAGCACGACTATGATATTTTAAGCTTTGCTTCTTAATGTGACGGAAGAATCAGAGAGGAGCAAACCGATGAAATATATCAATGCGGAAACAATTTTACCAAAGGATCTCATTCAGAGGATCCAAACCTTTGTAGCCGGCGGCTATGTATATATCCCGGCGCCCGAACAGAAAAAGGCGTGGGGCACCAACACCGGCATCCGAAGGGAGCTGCAGGAGCGTAATGAAGAGATTCGCAGCCAATATGAGCGCGGACAGCAGATTCGAGAGCTTTCCCAGCAATATTGCCTGTGCGAATCCAGCATTTATAAAATCATCCGCGGAAAATCAGATTAGATTTGAAATCGCCATAGCTTGCCGTAAAACAGACGGAGGCCATGGCGATTTGTTTTTGGAAAAATAGAGCCAGAAATGAGAATTCCCGTGAAGAAGAGAGGAAAGTCTGCTATACTCATTGTGAAAGGAAATAAGGTATGAGTATTTTAGAGATTGAACATTTAAGCCATGAATATGGCGATCACATATTATATCAAGATGCCGCGCTGCGCCTCAATGCTGGTGAGCACATGGGCATCACAGGCATGAACGGAGCCGGCAAAAGCACGCTGTTTAGGATCATTATGGGAATGGTCGTGCCCGATGAGGGACGGATCTGGATCTCACCGCGCCACAGCATCGGATATCTCGATCAATATGCGGAAATAGACCGGGAAAGCAGCATCCGAGCCTATCTGCTGAGCGCGCATGCCGAGCTTTTTAAGCAGGAGCAGCAGATGCTCAGCCTCTACGAGCGGGGCGGACAGGATCCGCGGCAGCTGCAAAAAGCAGCACGCATCCAGGAGCATCTGGAGCAGGAAGGCTTTTATGAAATTGAGTATCAAATGGAACGGGTAGCCGGCGGCCTCGGCCTAAAGGAAATCGGCAGCGACGGACTGGAAACGCCTATTGAAAACCTGAGCGGTGGCCAGCGGGCCAAGGTCATCCTAGCCAAGCTGCTGCTAGAGGCCCCCGATATTCTGCTCATGGACGAGCCCACCAACTTTTTAGACGCAGCGCAGGTCGAGTGGCTGGTCAGCTTCTTGCAGCAATACGTCGGCGCGTTCATGGTCATTTCACATCAGCATGACTTTCTGGAGCGCATCACCACCTGTATCAGCGATCTCGAATTCAACAAGGTCACGACCTATCGCGGGAGCTTTTCTGCCGCCATGCGGCAAAAGGAATTTAAGCGTGAGGAGCAGCTGAGGCTGTATCATAGTCAGCAGAGGGAGATTCATAAGCTGGAGGATTACATTGCCCGCAACAAGGTGCGGGCTTCGACGGCGGCTATGGCGAGGAGCCGTGAGAAGGCGCTGGCGCGGATTGAGCGTATCTCTGCGCCGCAGCATCTGGCGGAGCCGCAGTTTGTGTTTCCGCAGATTGTATTGTCGGAGCAGGTGATTTTGGAGGCGGAAGAGCTGCAGATTGGATACGACCGGGTGCTTCTGCCGCCGATTACGTTTAAGATGCATACGGCTGATAAGCTGGTGATCCGCGGCTTTAACGGCGTGGGCAAGACGACCCTCTTGAAGACGCTGATGGGGCAGCTGCCGAAGCTGGGCGGTGCGTTTTATCTGTCGCATCGGGGTACAATTTCTTATTATGAGCAGGACCTTGCGTGGGACGACCCGCAAGCTACGCCGCTTGCCTATTTGGCGGCCGTGTATCCGAAGCTGCAGCCGAAGGAGCTTCGCGGGGCGCTGTCGCGCTGCGGCGTGAAGCAGGATCATATGGTGCAGGCGCTGGGGACGCTGAGCGGCGGAGAGCAGTCGAAGGTAAAGCTGGCGCAGCTGAGCCTTAAAAAAAGTCATTTATTGATTTTGGATGAGCCGACCAATCATTTGGACCAGAATGCCAAGCGGGCGCTGGTGCGGGCGATTCAGGCCTATGAGGGCGCGGTGATCATGGTTTCGCATGAGGATCGGTTTTATGAGGAAATCACAGATCGAATTATTGAGCTTGGAGGAATGTAAGGTGAAGAGTGTAGTACAGAAAAATAAACAGGACTGGCTATGGTCAGGACGATGTGACTGAGTGTTTTCTACTGGGGCTGGCTGAAAATTAAAAAATGGTGGAAGGATTTCTACCACATATGGAGCACTGATGAGAGATGGCGGAAATTTTCCGCCATCTCTTGTTTTAGGAGACTTGCCTAACGGAGAGATTTTCGCTATTTTATAAGCGTTCCGCTATACACGGTGGAAAAAGTTCAGCTATATGGCCGAGTTCCGCCAGTGGCGACTGAAGCGGCAAGATGGCCAGTTAGCGCGCGAAAAAATAGAGAAATTAACGGGCTCCGAGGGGCTATAGGCACGTTAAGTGACTAGGAAAAAGTAGATTTTAACGGGTCAAATCGATAGATTTGCCCGTTGAATAGGCTATGTCGTGCTAAAATAACGGAGAAAATGGCGGATTAGATACGTTAAAAGCAGTGGGATACACAGGTAGCAACGTTGAAAAAAGGGAA
Source organism: Lachnospiraceae bacterium (assembly GCA_022794035.1). Classification (NCBI taxonomy): domain Bacteria; kingdom Bacillati; phylum Bacillota; class Clostridia; order Lachnospirales; family Lachnospiraceae; species Lachnospiraceae bacterium. The sequence continues at coordinate 84,670 of JAAWDX010000003.1, forward strand.
AAGAGTAGTTAATTTTCGGCATAAGCCAGATGGGCAACTGTGTACTGTTAAAACGGCTGTTCACAGATCGGGAATCCGCCATTGACACTTCCAAACGCGAGCCGTATAATGGGCATAAATACAAGCATAAACGGGAGGAAGCCAATGAATATCGAGATCACGACACAGGCGCGGCCGGTCGAGATGGCCGCGGCGGAGCTGAAGAGCTATTTGGGCCGCATGGGATCAGAGGAAATACTGCCAAGCACATGGCGAATAGGCATAGAAGACCTAACGCCCTATGGCATTACTGATCTGCCGGATGCAAAGCTGGATGACGCTTACTATATTGAGGTGGATGAAAAGGGAGCCTGCATTTTCGGCAGCAATGCGCGCAGCGTGCTGCTGGGCGTGTATCGCTACCTCACGGAGATCGGCTGCCGCTTCCTGCGGCCGGGCGCCGAATATGAGATCGTGCCCCAAAAGCAGCGCGCCGAAGAGTTTTTCGCGCACTGCGCGCATAAAGCCAGTCTGCGGCACAGAGGCGCATGCATCGAAGGGGCTACCTCTGTCGAAAATATTCTGGATTTTATTGATTGGTCGCCCAAGATCGGGTTCAACAGCTTTTTCCTGCAGTTTAAATATCCGCATCAGTTTTTGCAGCGCTGGTATGATCATGTGCGGAGTCCCAAGCTTGCGCCGCAGCGCTGGAGCATGGAGCAGTCGATCGCGGTGGATGCGGTGCTGAGCGATGCCATGGAGCAGCGCGGCATTTTGCAGCACCGCGTGGGGCATGGCTGGACAGGCGAGGCGCTGGGCTATACGGCCACGGGCTGGGAGACCGACGACACGCAGCTGCCGCCGGAGAAGATGGCGCTGCTGGCTGAGATCGGCGGAAAGCGCGAGCTGTTTGGCGGCGTGCCGACCAATACCAATCTGTGCTATTCCAATCCGCAGGTGGTGGAGCTTTACAGCGAGAAAGTGCTGGCGTATGTGCGCGAGCATCCGGAAGCGGACTATCTGCATCTGTGGCTGGCGGACATGTTCAACAATGCCTGTGAATGCGAGCAGTGCAGGAAAAAGATCCTCACCGATCATTATATCCATATGATGAATGTGGTGGACGAAAAGCTGACACGCGAAGGGTTTGATACCAAGCTGGTTTTCCTCCTTTATCAGGAGCTTTTGTGGGCGCCCGAGACCGAGACGCTGCATAATCCCGATCGCTTTGTGCTCATGTTCGCGCCGATCACGCGCACCTTCATGAAATCCTATCAACAGGCCGGTGAGCTGCCGCCTGCGCCTCCCTATGTGCTCAACCATATCAAAATGCCGCGCAGCATGGAGGATAATCTCACCATGCTGAAGGGATGGCAGGAAAAGGTTTCATGCGACAGCTTTATTTACGATTATCATCTGGGCAAGGCCCATTACGGCGACCCCGGCTATGTCCGTCTGTCGCGGATTATCAGCGAGGACCTTAAAGCACACAAAGGCCTCGGCATGAACGGCATCAATAGCTGTCAGGAGCTGCGGGCCTTTCTGCCCAATGCGCTGCCCAACTATGTGATGGGACAGACCAGCATGGATACCAGCCTTGCCTTTGACGAGATCGCTTCCGATTATTATCAGAGCGCCTATGGCGCAAAGGGATCGCAGGTCTTCGCCTATCTGGAGCAGCTCTCTGATTTATATGATATTGATTACTTTGTCGGTTACCGCGAGGCGCAAAGCGCCGACATGAAGGAGCGGTTTGAAAAGGTGCTGACGCTGACAAAGGCATTTGCGCCGGTGATAGAGGAAACGCTGGCAGGCGAGCTTGCCCCGGTGAACAGGCGGTTTTGGCGGGAGCTTTCTTATCATAAGGACTATGTAGAGAAGCTAACTCATGCCATGCTCCTGCGCGCAGAGGGAAAAGATACGAAAGAGGCTTATCGAGAATTTACCGATCTGGTGCGCGAGAATGAGCCGGAATTCCAGAAATCGCTGGACGTATACCGCATAGTTGAGGTGACGCAGGTGTATACCCGGTTTAAGGAGGCGTAAGAGGATGGGCGCAGAAAACAGAGCCTATCTGGCCTTTGATCTGGGGGCCTCCTCCGGGCGGCTGATGGCTGGAATGTACCAGAAGGAGAAGCTGACTCTTACAGAACTCCATCGATTCTCCAATGCGCCGGTGCGCATGGGAGAGCGGCTGTACTGGGATCTGCCCTATCTGCTCAGCGAGATGAAAACAGGATTAAAAAAGGCGGCCGAGGCCGGACTGGAGGCGGCCTGCATCGGCATTGATACTTGGGGTGTTGATTACGGGTATCTGGCGGAGGACGGATCGCTGCTGGCCATGCCGTTTTGCTACCGGGATCCTAAAAATCAGTGGGCCATGGAAAGCTGGCCGGTGGATTTTAAAGAGATATATCAGCTGGCAGGATTGCAGAAGGTCAGCCTCAACACGGCTTATCAGCTTTATTATGATGTCACCAAGCGGCCGCAGCTCTTAAAGGCGGCTAAGAAGCTTTTATTTATGCCCGACCTTTTAGGATATTTTCTCACAGGCGAGATAGCCTGTGAATATACCGTGGCTTCTACCTCTATGCTGGTGGATGCGAAAACCAGAGACTGGTCAGATGAAATTTTAGCGCGCTTACCCTTCCCCAAAGCATTGCTGCCGGAAATCCGGATGCCGGGGCAGATCCTCGGCACACTGCTGCCAGAGGTGCAGCAGGAGACCGGACTGGGCGCGGTGCCGGTGGCGCTGGTAGGCAGCCACGACACAGCCTCTGCGCTGGCAGGCATCCCGTTTACCGGGGAAAAGCAGGCCTTTTTAAGCAGCGGTACATGGTCGCTCATGGGGCTGGAGCTAGAGGAGCCGCTTATCAATGAAGCGGCCTATGAAGAAAATTTTGCCAATGAGGGCAGCGTATGCCGGAAAATCAAATTTTTAAAAAATATCTGCGGCCTCTGGGTGCTGCAGCAGCTGAGAAAGGAATGGCATACCGATTTTCCAACCATGATCCAGGAGGCAGAGAAGGCGCTGGATGCCGGATTTATCATTGATCCTGACGCAGAGGAATTTACCGCGCCGATCAGTATGGAAAAGGCCGTGAAACAGCACTGCAAAGCACATGGACAGGGTGAGCCGCAGACGCGGGGAGAAATTGCCGCCGCCGTATACGAGGGCTTAACCGAAAAATATCGGCAGTGCATTCTTGCCATGGAGCATGCCACAGGGCAGGCGGTGCAGGCCATTCACATGGTAGGCGGCGGAATTCAGGATGAGCTGCTCTGCCGACTGACAGCGCAAAAGACAGGGCGGCCTGTGATCACAGGTCCCATTGAGGCAGCTGCCTATGGCAATATTTTATTGCAGCAGATGGCGCTGGGAGAGCTGTCATCTCTTGAAGAGGGCAGACAGCAGATCGGCCGGGCCGTATCGCTGCGCCGCTATGAAGGATAAAATAAAAGGAGAATATAAGAAAATGAATCAGACACATACGATGATCGAAGAATTGTCAAACGCATTCGGCGCTTCCGGTTTCGAGGATGAAGTGCTCACGGTGGCCCGCCGCTATGCGCAGGACGTGACCAGCCATATTGAAGAAGACAGCATGCGCAATCTGTTTTTATACCGCAAAGAAAACGACGGGCAGCATCCGGTGCTCATGCTGGACGCTCACAGCGACGAAACAAGCTTCATCGTGCAGGCCATCCGTCCGAACGGTACACTGGAATTTTTGCCGCTCGGCGCGTGGACGCCGAACACAGTGCCCGCGCATAAGGTCAAAATTAAAAATAGGGACGGAAAGTATATATCTGGCATTGTAGCCAGCACGCCGCCGCATTTCATGACGGCTGCTGAAAAAGGCCGTGAAACCGCGATCGATCAGATGGTGATCGATGTGGGCGCCGTTTCCAAAGAAGAGATAATCCGTGATTTTAAAATCAGTGTAGGCGCGCCCGTGGTGCCGGATGTCACGGCAGAGTACAACGAAACAAACGGCGTATGGCTTGGCAAGGCCTTTGACTGCCGCATCGGCTGCGCCGTGGTGCTAGAAGCACTGCGCCGGCTGGCCGGCAAAAAGCTGGCGGTAGATGTGGTAGGCACGCTCACCTCGCAAGAGGAGGTAGGAGAACGCGGTGCCAAGGCGGCCATCGGACGGGTGAGGCCGGCCATTGCCATCGCCATTGAAGGCGCACCCGCAGATGATACCTTTACACCGGAGTATAAGATTCAGACCGGGCTCCACCGCGGGCCCATGCTGCGCCATATGGACGTAGGCATGATCACGAATCCGCGCTTTATCCGCTATGCGCTGGACACGGCAGAGGAAAAGGGCATCCCGGCTCAGGAAGCGGTGCGTAAAGGCGGCGGAACCAACGGAGCCATCTTCCATGTGTTCGAGGGCGGCGTGCCCACGATTGTGATCAGCGTGCCCGTGCGCTATACACATAGTCATCACTGCTTTACGGCGATGGATGATTTTGAGAAAACAGTCGAGCTGGTCATGGAGATTCTCCAGCGGCTGAACGAAGAAACGATCAAGGGGTTTTAATTGATGGAGTGGATGCAGGGAAGAGACCGGGTCTGGGTTGTGGGCCACCGGGGCGCGAAGGCGCTCTGGCCTGAAAATACCATGCTTTCCTTTGAAAAGGCGATTGCACTGGGCGTAGACGGAATTGAGACCGATGTGCATATGACGGCAGATGGTCATTTGGTACTGATGCATGATCTTTTGCTCGATCGGACGACCAATGGGCATGGATCCGTGGAGGAGAAGACGCTGGCTGAGCTGCGCCGCTTGGATGCAGGCAGCGGAGAGCGGATTCCGCTTTTGTCTGAGCTATTAGACTTAGTCAAGGGCACGGATCTGATGCTGAATGTAGAGATGAAGGATTATCGCCCGCAGGTGCTGGATCGGACCATTGCTATGCTTGCAGACTACGGACTCTCAGATCAGTATGTGATTGCTTGCTTTGACTGCCGGGTGACAACCTATGCGCATGAGCGCTATGGCGTGAAAACGCAGGGCTTTTTGCAGCATGATCTGAAGTACTGGGAACCCGGCTGCGAACGGCATTATTATAGTATTGGAACCGGTATGAAGGATGTGAGCAGTGTGATCTCTGAGCAGCTAAGGGCACAGGGAATTGATCCATGGTGCTGGTGTCCCGATACGGAGGAAGCCGCGAGACTGGCGATTGAAAGCGGGTTTACGCTGATGACGTGTAACGATCCGCGGCCAGCGCTTAAAATCATCAAAGGCATTGACATCAACTTTGGGGAATCCTATAATAATTAAAAAGGCAGATGAAAGGAGCTTAATACGATGGCGGATATTTTAGACAGATTTAAAGAAAGCATTGAAAATACACAGGATTATGCAGCGCTTCCCAAGCTGAAGATTGGTATCATCGGTACTGGCTGGATCGCAGAGGCGCATGCGACAAGCTATAAGCGCTGTCCTGACATTGAAATCGTGGCAGCGGCAGATTTGGTACCCGGAAAGGCAGAGGCCTTCTGCAAAGCACAGGGTCTGGAAGGGGTGCGCTGCTATCCGGATCATCAGAGCATGCTGGACAATGAGGAGCTGGATGCCGTCAGCATTTGTACCTATAACAGAACGCATGCCGAGTGCACGATTGCCGCGCTGAAAAAGGGCGTTCATGTTTTATGCGAAAAGCCCATGTGTGTTACGCTTGAGGAAGCGGTGCAGATGAGAAAGGCAGAAAAGGAAAGCGGCAAGATTCTGTCGATTGGGTTCCAGCCCCGTCTGGATGCCAACATGCAGATGATTAAAAAAATCGTAGAATCCGGAGAGCTTGGTCAGGTGTATTATATTCAGACAGGCGGCGGCCGCCGGCGCGGGATTCCCACACCCTATGGCACATCCTTTATTGAGGATAAAACCGCAGGCATCGGCGCATTGGGAGATATCGGCTGCTATAGCTTGGATATGGTATTAAATGCGATTGGGTATCCTAAACCGCTGACGGTATCGGGATATAAGTCGGCCTTCTTTGGCACGCAGCCCGGTTACTATCCGGATCATCCGGAGTATGCGGAAAAGTTTAGCGTTGATGATTTCGCTGCTGCCTTCATCCGTTTGGAGGGAGGGATCATTCTGGACTTTCGGATTGCGTGGGCTATGAATCTGGATACACCCGGTGATACCATCATTCTGGGCACCAAGGGCGGCCTGCGGATTCCTTCTACCGAATGCTGGAACGGTACGGTGGGCGGCCCGATGAAGATTTATCATGAGGTAGCCGGCCAGGCGCAGGTGGATACGGAGATCCCGATTATCGAAAGCAATACGGGCGAGCTTTTCTATAAGAAAATCCGTTCTTTCCTGGATGCAGCAAGAAACGGCGGCAAGGCGCCTGTTCCGACAGAACAGATCATTTATAATCAGGCGATTATCGACGGAATCCGCAGATCTGCTGAAGCAGGCTGCGAGGTTAAGATCGAAGTCCCGGAAATATAAGGTGATAGAGTGATAAGGATTCAGGAATCGGCGGAAGATTATTTAGAGACTATTCTGATTTTGAGCCGCAGGCAGCAGCAGGTTCGTTCCATTGATATTGTCAATGAAATGAATTTCAGCAAGCCCAGCGTAAGCATCGCGATGAAAAACCTCAGAGAAAAGGGACAGATTCAGATGGACAGCGATGGCTACATTACGCTGACAGAGGAAGGACATAAAATTGCCAGCCAGATCTATGAAAGGCATCTGCTTATTTCCAAGCTGCTGATGCAGATCGGCGTAGAGGAGCAAACGGCACTGGAGGAGGCCTGCCGGATTGAGCATGATATCAGTCAGGATACCTTTGAAAAGCTAAAGGGCTGGGCGGCGCAGCAGAGCTTCTAAAATAAATCAAAGAGGGGTATCCCTTAAGTCTTTTTATGACTTTTGGGATACCCTCTATTTTTTCGATAATCCAATTTATAGCATTATGAGTAGCGTTCTTTTTGCCGCACCGTATAGGCCGTAATATTTTGGTCATACGCGGGATACGGATAAGCAAAATACTCAGCCACAGCCTTAGAGGTTTCACGGAACAGAGCCAGACATTCCTCCAGCGCATGCCACATCTGCGGATAAGAATCCATGCGGTAGGTCTTTAAAAGCCGTTCCCAGACCGCGGCAGGGAGATACTGCTGAATGAATTTATAATTCTTGCCAATACTGAAATCAAAGCCATATTCTATTCCCACGCTCCATGAGAGCATGCGCAGGAGCTCCTTGCGCACGATCTCATTCAGATGGTCGATCGCAAATAAAATCTCGCGGCGGCAGAGCCCCTTGACCACATAGGTTGTGGTATTCCAAAATTCATTGCAGCAATCGTCAAACATCCTCGCGGTCGGCCGCTGCAGATGGTAATCAGCATCTGTGGGCACAGGAGGACAGGCAATGCGCGCATCCTTATCCAGCAGCACCTGCACCAGCTTATCCCAGGTTAAGTAATCCTCAAGCATATCAACCGGCAGTAGAGAAAGATCCATCTTGGTATCATCCTCAAAGAGCATCAGATAGGAAAAACCACTTTCCTCAGCAGGAAAAAGCTCCATATCCTCCGGTTTCTGCAGAATCAGGCGTCTGCCAAACACGTCCAGCCAGGCATCATCCCGAATAAAGCTTTCCATATCTGTGACAAAAAAGGTAATATCATAATCCTGAAAATCATCCCGCGGAATATGCACATTAGTGCGGGAGCCCTCCAGCGTGACAAGGCGGATACGCTCATCATTTTGGGCAAAGCCTAAAATTAGCTCATACATCTGTGATTCAGTTCTCATATTTCTCTCCTTTCATCGGCAGTACAGATTCAGATCCCAGCAGGGCAGGCAGGGGTGGCGCCGCATAAAAATCTGATAGGCAGGCTGCAGCTCGTGGATCAGCAGCGGCAGAAGATACAGATCCTCACTGCGGTGATAGCAGGCAATATTGAGCTTGGGCTTCAGCCGTTTCAGCGTGTCAGCACCGCCGCGCAGAGCAGCAGCTTCAAAACCCTCCACATCCATTTTCAGATAGCTGACCGGCAGCGAAAGCGAGTCGATAGTCGTCATTTGGACCGGCGTAACGCCGGAGGCTGCAGAGGCAGAGGAGCCGCGCCCACGCCCAGTTTTCATATAAATCACCTCATTGCGGTCGGACACGCCGCAGCACATGGGCCGCACGGCGGCAAGAGGCTGCGAAAACTGCGTTAATTTTTTGAAGCTGCGAGCGTCTGGCTCTAAGGCTGTGATGGCGTCATACTTTCCGCCCGTGGCGGTGAGAAATTCCTGAATGGTATCGCCGCGATAGGCGCCTAGATCAAGGTAGTTCTCATGATCATGCAGGGGAAGCAGCTCAGAAAAGACTTCTTGCTTGGGCGATGCGCTTTGCAGGAGCGGCGTGAGGGCACCGGTGAGCTTATAGGTTAAAACCTGCTCAAATACTTGACGTGAGGCGTCGTCGGCGAGCAGGGCATAGGCGGCTTCGAGCTCGGCGGCATGGGAGTGAGCGAAGGAGCGGTTGAACAGGGTATGACCATAGACGGGAACGTCGGGAATGACAAGGGGATGTTTTTGCGCCATAGCGGTTACCCGGTCTATGATTTCGGGAAGATGGGAGCCAAAGGCGACGACGATGATGAAATCGGACAGAGCAGTTTCGAGCTGAGCCAGAGTGGTGACGGGCAAACCGTGAAAATGCTGGCCCCGATAGAAATCATCGCTTACAAAGATGGCATGCAGAGGAATGGAGGCAGCCTGCATGACACTGATGATTTTGTCGGCTCCGTCCCCTGTGCCGTAAAAAACGATGGGCAGAGAGGCGTTTTGCAGGCGTTCCCAGACGGTTGGAGAGGATTGCAGTAAGGAAGAGAGGGTAAATGCCATAAATAAAATAATCCTTTCTTTCAAAGAATAAGTGTGATATACTGAAGCATGATACTAAGAATAATGAGAAAGGGAATTTTTTAATGAGTGATCAGGAAAAGGAAGAGATGAATAGCATTATTTCTTTGACGGATGAGCAGGGAAATGAAGTGCAGTTTGAATTATTGGATGTTGTGCCATATAATGGAAATGAATATATTGCCATTGTTCCGGCAGAGGAAGAAGATGAAGAGGGCGATATGGTGCAGCTGTACAGGATTGTGCCGGATGAGGACGGCGAGACAGAGACGTATGTCGGTCTGGAGAGCGAAGAGGAGCTGGACGCGGTATACAGCGAGTTTCAAAAGAGAAATGCAGACTTTTTTGATTTTGCAGATTAAAGAAAAGGTGCCCCGATACGAAAAGGGCACCTTCTTTTGTTTAACTCATTTAAAAGAATTTATTGCCGTTCAAAGTAGATGAAGAAGGCGTCTCCGGTTGAATCATCATCATAAACCTCTAAGTAAGCGACGGCAAAATCGGTAGCGTCCTGCGGGACGGAGAAATAATAATGATAGGTGGCGGTTTCGGCGCGCTTCAGAGTATATTGCTCAGGGACGGTGTCCGCAGGTACGGTTTCATCGATGATGCTGTAGCAGCAGTCATAGTCGCCTTCGCCGTACTGCATCTGGAAATCGTTGTAGAACATGGGAATTTGATCGCCAAAGGTGTTTTTAACAGTGATGACGACATCTAAAATCATCATACCCTGCTCGGCAGGAATGTTTTCCGCAAGCTCTACAGAGTCAACGGTAAAATCAAAGAAGGCAGTGGAGAGCTTGTCGCCGATTCGTCCGTCGTAGAACTGCATCTCTGATGAATCAGAGTCGGTAGTAGCGGAGCTCTCGGGAGTGGAATTGGACGGCAATGAAATATCCGGCCGCGAGGAGTTTGCGGAGGAACTCTCGGAAGAGACTGGCGGCAAAGCTGTGCAGGCCGTGAGGAAAAGCAGAACAGACAGTATGCAAGACGTGCATAATAAAAATTGTTTTTTCATGGTGATCCCCCTCTAAAATTGAACTTGTTTTCTTGTACGCTTGATTAGCCAAAATATATCTAGCTGCGCTTATTTTATCATAAAGCCGCTGATTTTTCACTATCTAAATTCATTTTGTTTATAGTTTTATATGCGTACATTTGTGTATCGCTTATTTTATCATAAAGGAGCAGTTTATGTTATATCAGACAGTTTGTGATACGCCGGTGGGGCGGTTGACTGTTGTCTGTACAGAACAGGCAATTCATTCTCTTGAGCGGATGGACGAGCCGGCCTACCCAGTCATGGATACGCCGCTCGCAAGGCTGGCCCAAAGGCAGCTTGCGGAATATTTTGCCGGCGAGCGCCGGGCTTTTGATCTGCCGCTGGATCCGGCGCAGGGGACGGCATTTCAAAAAAGAGTCTGGCAGGCAGTGCAGCAGATTCCGTATGGGCAGACACGCAGCTATCGGGAGGTAGCGCAAATGCTTGGAAAGCCGCGGGCAGCGCGGCCGGTGGGAGGTGCGATGGCACAGACGCCCTTTCCGATCATTGTGCCATGTCACCGGGTGGTGAGCGCAAGCGGCGGACTGGGCGGCTATGGCGGACGCAGCGATGAGAAAGCATTTTTGCTGGCGCTGGAAAAGCGAAGCAGGTGTAGGCAAGAGGGACAGACCCACATTTTGTTTGATTTGGATGGGACGCTGACAGATCCTAAAGAGGGGATTACTAAAAGCGTGCAGTATGCGCTGGCAGATTTTGGGATTATGGAGCCTGATCTGGAGGCGCTTGTATGCTTTATCGGGCCGCCGCTTAAGGAAAGCTTTCAGGAGTACTATGGGATGGATGAGCCGGAGGCAGAGCATGCCGTGTGCAAATACCGCGAACGCTTTAGTGAAGTAGGGCTATATGAGAACCGCGTGTTTGAGGGAGTGAAGGAGCTTCTTACGGAGCTGCGGGCCGCCGGGAAAACACTGGCGGTCGCGACCTCAAAGCCGACTGTGTTTGCAAAGAAAATATTGAAAAAATATGAACTGACTGCCTACTTTGAAGAGATCGTGGGCAGCGAGCTGGATGGGCGCCGCAGTCAGAAGGCAGAAGTGATAGAGGAGGCGCTGCACCGTCTGGATATGCAGGATAGGCGCGATCAGGTGACCATGGTCGGAGACCGGCGGCAGGATGTGCAAGGCGCCAAAGCCTGCGGAGTCAAAAGCATCGGCGTGCGTTTTGGGTATGCGGAGCCGGGAGAGCTGGAAAGCGCCGGAGCGGATGCGATAGCGGCCGATATCTGTGAATTAAGGCATTTGCTGCTGACACGATAAATGTCTTGCATTTTAGAAGGGCTTTTAGTACAATAAGTTTTAAAGTATATTTGTTTTGAAATGGAGATTCTATAGATGCAGGCAATGATTCATAATGAGGTTGTGGATGCAATCCTAGAGCGGCGCAGTGTGCGTGCATATACGGATGAAAGGCTGACAGAAAGCGAGCTCCAGACCATTGTGCAGTGTGCGCTTTGGGCGCCCTCTGCCCTGAACCAGCAGACGACCCGCATAGTAGCGACGCAGGATGCAGCACTCATTGCAGAGCTGGCGGAGGATGCCGGCCGCAGCGGCTTTTATTATCAGGCGCCGTGTTTTCTCTTTTTCTATGCAAAAAAAGAAAACAAATGGGGGGCCTGCAATGCCGCCCTTGCGGTGGAGAATGCGGCGCTCGCCGCAAAGGCTCTTGGCCTTGATTCTGTCGTTATTGGCTGTGTATATGACTATTTAAAATCGCAGGAAGGGGAGCAAAAGTGGCAGAAAAAGCTGCAGCTTCCGCAGGACTATGAGTTTGTGCTGGGCCTTGCCGTAGGCCATGGCAGCGAAGCGCCGCAGGCAAAGCCGAGAAATCAGGAGAATATCATATGGAAGTGATGTACCGGGCCTATCAGGAGCAGGATCGGGAAGCTGTATGGAAGCTTCTTGAGCAGGCGCATCTAACCCATGGCACATTGACGTATTGTATGCGTCATTTTCCGCAGTATGGGCTGGTTGCACTAGAAGGGCAGGAGATTGTAGGCTGCGGCTTTCGCGCAGCGGCGAATGAAAACGGCCGGGCAAGCTGCGGTGTATATGTCTGTCCTGTGTATAGAAGAAAACGCATTGGCACAACACTGCTTTGGCGTTTGCAGGAGGCTATGAAGGAAGAAGGAATTCAAAAGCTGGCTTCTATGTATGAGCTGGGCACAGAGGGTGAGCTTTTTGCTAAAGCCAAAGGACTGGAGCCTGTGCATATGGTTCGCTATATGTCATATGAGGGCGAAGCATTGGAGGTGCAAAAGGGGGAATTTGCCCCATATCAGGATGAATATTATGAAGAGATCCATGCGCTTCTAAATGAAGCCTTTGCGGAAAAGCGGGAATCCAATGAAGAAGAAAGGGCTCATTACCGGGAAGCGCAGCAGGATATTTTTGTGTGCCGGGAAGAGGGAGCGATCGTTGCCGTAGCTTTTTTGCAGGACAATGAAATCCGAAGACTGGCCGTGCGAGCGGACAAGCAAGGACAGGGCTGGGGACGGGCCATGCTTTCTTTTTCTGTCAATACGCTGCAGCAGAGAGGATATGAAAAGTGCTATTTATGGGTGATGGTTGGCAATCAGGCCATTCGCGCTTATCATAATATGAAATGGGTTGTTGAGGGTACATATGCATTTGCCAGTAAAAACATATAAAGCAAGAAGGATCGATGCAAAGTGAGTTGTGTCGATCTTTTTTCACAAAAAGTTCAAATTTTAGTTGCTGGCTATTCATAAAGAAAAGATAGAATATTCTGAAGTAAATAACAGGCAGAAAAGAAAGGGAAGAGGAATGGAAGAAGTAAAGACTCCCAAAAGACCGTTATTATATTATTTGCTAATCGTGATGGTCGTGATGATGCTGCTCAATATGTTTGTATTCCCCCGTATGCTTTCGCCGCAGGTGGAAGAGGCGGATTACGGGCAGTTTTTAAAAATGGCTAAGGAAGGAAAGCTGACGGAAGTACAGGTGACAGATACTGAGATCGTATTTTCCGATAACAGCGAGCCTAAAAAGTACTATACAACGGGACGCATGGAGGATCCGTTTCTGGTGGACCGGCTGGAACAGGCCGGCATTGCCACCTATGGTGCGCCCATTGTCGAGGAGATGTCGCCGTTTCTTAGTATTTTGCTGAGCTGGGTGCTGCCGCTGCTCATTTTTGCTCTTCTGGGCCGATTCCTGATGAACTCTGTGATGAAGAAGATGGGAGGCGCGGGCGGCCTTGGCGGCGGCAATGTAATGTCATTTGGAAAGAGCAATGCGAAGGTTTATGTGCAGTCAACCGACGGCATTCGCTTTAGTGATGTGGCAGGCGAGGATGAAGCCAAGGAGCTGCTGACCGAGATTGTGGATTATCTGCATAATCCGGGGCGGTATGCAGAGATTGGTGCTTCGATTCCTAAAGGGGCGCTGCTGGTTGGCCCTCCGGGAACAGGTAAAACTCTTTTGGCAAAGGCAGTTGCCGGCGAGGCGAATGTGCCGTTTTTCTCTATTTCCGGTTCTGAATTTGTAGAAATGTTTGTCGGCATGGGAGCGGCTAAGGTGCGCGACCTGTTTAAACAGGCCAATGAAAAGGCTCCGTGTATTGTGTTTATTGATGAGATCGATACGATCGGCAAGAAGAGGGATACAGCTGCCAACATCGGCGGTAATGATGAACGGGAACAAACGCTCAATCAGCTTCTCACGGAGATGGATGGCTTTGATGCCAGAAAGGGTGTCATCATCCTCGCGGCAACCAACCGTCCGGATTCGCTCGATCCAGCACTTTTGCGCCCGGGGCGCTTTGACCGCAGGATCCCGGTGGAGCTGCCGGATCTGGCCGGGCGTGAGGCCATTCTGAAGGTGCATGCTAAAAAGGTGAAGATTGGCGATAAGGTGAATTTTGCAGCTATTGCCAAGATGGCGGCCGGCGCTTCTGGTGCGGAGCTTGCCAATATGGTGAATGAGGCGGCGTTGCGTGCGGTGCGGGCCGGGCGTAAATATGTGACGCAGTCGGATCTGGAGGAAAGCGTTGAGGTCGTGATCGCAGGATATCAGAAGAAGAATGCGATTTTGTCGGATCATGAGAAGATGGTGGTGGCGTATCACGAAATTGGTCATGCGCTGGTCGCAGCGCTGCAAAGCCATTCGGCACCGGTGACGAAAATTACGATTGTGCCGCGTACTTCTGGTGCGCTGGGATATACGATGCAGGTGGAGCAGGATGATCACAACCTGATGTCGAAGGAGGAGCTGGAAAATAAGATTGCGACTTATACAGGCGGGCGCGTGGCGGAGGAGCTGATTTTCCATTCGGTGACTACGGGCGCTGCCAATGATATTGAGCAGGCGACTAAGCTGGCGCGGGCGATGGTTACGCGCTTTGGTATGAGCGAGGAGTTTGGCATGGTGGCGCTGGAAACGATGAGTAATCAGTATCTGGGCGGAGATGCGTCCCTAGCCTGTTCGCCGGAGACGGCGACTGAAATTGACCGCAAGGTGGTGGCGCTTGTCAAGGAGCAATATGCCAAGGCGGAAGGGCTGCTGCGCTCGCATATGAAGGAGCTTAACTCGCTGGCGCAGTATCTGTATCAGTATGAGACCATTACAGGCGATGAATTTATGGATGTACTGCATACAGAGGTAGAAACGGCTGAGGAGAGCGAAAAAGAGTAAAATTAAAATGGCAAGACAGGAGGAACAGCAAGACTAGGCGCTGTTCCTTCTTTTCATTTGCAAGCATGCGATTCAATAAGTTGACAAGCGAGTAGAAGGTTCAGTATAATCACGGTATAGATATAGAATGAAGGAGAATCTAATGAGAAAAATTTGGATTAAGAGACTGCTTAGCTTACTGATAGCAGCGCTACTGGCGTTAGGCGCGGTATCTTGTAGGCAGCGTATGCGCGCAGAAAAGAGGGAGAGTACAGTTGCCAAAGAAGAACAGGAGCTGCTGATATTTGTAGAAGCGGGGATTGATTTGTCGTTGATGAAAAATTTTAAAGCAGCTTACCCAGATGTTGCTTATCGGCAGGTTTCATACCAGAGCATTGAAATCGCGGTCAAACAAAACGGAGATCCTGATATCATTTTGAGCGGATGTAATGCTTCGCTGCAGGAATTTTACAAGGAAGGTTATATTCTGGATATGACAACCCTATATGATTTGGATACAACCTATGATGCGCAGGCATATTATCCGCAGGCAGAATCTGTCGGTAAAATAAACGAACGCATTTATGCGCTTCCGCTAGGTTTGGAAACAAATTATATGACTGTGGCAGATTCTGATTGGCAGCAGATGACATTTAAAATGCTGCCGGAAGAGTATTCCGTGCAGCAGCTGCTAGATGCAATGATAGAAGAGCTGTTAAAGGAAGATAGAGGAGAAAGGGCTGTCTTTTCCGGAGGATATAAAGAGTCTTTTTATGATTGGCTTTGGGATAGCGGCGCAATAGAAGTAGCGCCAACTGAAGTTTATGTAAATCAAATGCTTTTTGAGCGGATTGCAGAGATGCTGGAACTGAAAACACAAAATTACTGGCAGCAAAACAATAAAAATCCCCAAATTTTAGAATGGAATCATGCGCTGAACCCATTGGCGAATAAGGAGATGTACTGTATCATCTGTTGGGGAGGAGCATCTGATTTTGATTTCAAGCTTAATGCTCCGCATATAGCACCGCAATCAGCACTCGTATATGCGCAAAGCGCACAAAAAAGTTTGCTGGGAGAAAATATCCATGTATTGTGGAGGCCAAGTGAAAATCGAAACGGCCAATACGCAGCTAAGGTTAATGTATGCGGTATGATTGGAAAACACACAAAACAGGAAGAAAAGGCCTATGATGTACTGCGCAAGATGATGGATATGCCATGGGCCATCTGGCAGCTGCCGGATAGGATGAACGACAGCTCCTTTCCGATCAATTGCCAGCAATCGCTGGCAATGCTAGAAACAGTAGAGCAAGAAGGGACTGCAAGCTTTTATGTTGTTACTGAAACCGGCATAGAGACAATTGAAAAGCAGGTACTTTCGGATGAATTAAGGCAAGAACTAAACAATTACCTTACACATATTGCTTATGTGTACAGGACTGATAGACGAACGCAGGAAAAAGTGCAGGAAATTTGGGAAGCCTATATGAGAAAAGACAATATCTATAACCTGCAGATGCTGTATGAAGCCATTTATGGACTCTTGCAGAAGGAGCTTATTTTAGAAGGAATGAGTCATGAATCCACATATTCAGATTGCTATTTGCGATGATGAGGCTAGTGAATTAAACTATGTACGCACAATTGTTGAAAGCTGGGCGCAGCAAAGCGGTCATCATATCAATATCGAGACCTTTGCAAGCGCAGAAGCATTTTTATTTCATTATGCCGAAAATAAAGCGTATGATATATTGCTGCTTGATATCGAGATGAAGGAAATGAACGGTATTATGCTGGCAAAGCAAATCCGCGCGCAGAACAAAACCATGCAGATCATCTTTGTCACCGGATTTGCCGACTATATGCAGCAGGGGTATGATGTAGCGGCGCTTCACTATTTAATGAAGCCAGTGAGCAGCGAGAAGCTTTCAGAGGTGCTCACGCGGGCCGCCAGACAGATTGCACGCTGCCCTCAGGTTCTCTTTGTAGAGCACCGAGGAGAGAGCGTGCGCATTACGCTGGATGAGCTTCTGTATATTGAGGCGATGGCGCATGGTACCGAGCTGGTGCTTGAACAGGAAAAGGAAGGTCATAGGAGAATTCTGCGCCTAGAGGCTGCCGACTCCATCTCCCAATTTGAAAGCAGGCTGCAGAAGGATTTTGTGCGCTGCCACCGCTCTTATTTGGTCAATCTCATGCGCATAGAGCGCATTACCAAGACGGAAATCCTGCTTGATACGCAAAACAGCGTTCCGCTGTCGCGCCGCCGCTATGCAGCAGTCAATCAGGCCTTTATCGAGTATTATACAAAGGAGAAACCATGAATCTGTTTGCAAAATGGCTTGACCGGCGCTTTGCTGCCATGCAGCAGGATCTCGTCAGCCGGCATTACGACGAGGTGCAAAACATCTATCAAACCATGCGCGGCTGGCGGCACGATTACCATAATCACATTCAGACCATGCTGGCGCTGTTAGAAACGCAGGAGCAAACGGCCGGCACAGCCGGAAACATGACGTCATTTGCGGAGGCGGCCAAGCCGCTTAAAGAGTATCTGCTGAGCCTCAACGATGATCTGACGCAGGTGGATACCGTGATCAAGACAGGCAATATTATGATAGACGCTATTTTAAACAGCAAGCTTTCATTGATTCAGAAGAAGGGTATTGAGGTAAGCGCTAAAGCCGTTGTACCGCATAATTTGGCCATATCAGAGATTGATTTGTGCAACATTCTGGGCAATCTTCTGGATAATGCGATGGAGGCCTGCCTGAGACAGCCGCCGGAGCAAAAACGGTTTGTTCGGGTGTATATGGGAATATTAAAAAAGCAATTATATATATCCGTATCCAATTCAATGGGGAAGACAGCCAAACAAGGCGAGGATCGTTTTTTGAGCAGTAAACAAGGAAGGCTGCATGGCCTTGGCTTGGGACGCATCGATCAAACAGTAGAAAAGTATGGCGGCTATGTCAATCGCAAGCAGGAAGAGGGCGTGTTTGCCACCGAGCTGCTGCTGCCGCAGCCAGTCATAGAGGAATGTTGAACTATATAGGCGGGAAGAATTTCCCGCCGTTTTTATTGCTATATAAATTTGAAAAGATGCTTGACAAAATTGTCTACATAGTGTAGTCTCTATGTAAGACTACACTATGTAGACGGAGGTTATATGTATGGCAGAAATTCAATTAGGGGCAGTGGAGGCCCGTTTTGCGGATATCATTTGGGAGCGGGAGCCAGTGACATCCGCCGAACTTATAAAGCTGGCCGCGGCAAAACTCACTTGGAAACGGACAACGACACATACGGTGCTGCGCAGGCTCTGCGACAAGGGTCTGTTTCAAAATCATAACGGCGTGGTGACTTCTCTTCTATCCCGGCAGGAGTTTTATGCCCGGCATAGCAAGAAATATGTGGATGAGACCTTTGCGGGATCTCTCCCCGCTTTCCTTGCTGCGTTTACCAGAGAGAAGAAGCTGACAACCGAGGAAATTGCAGAGATTCGTGAACTAATCGACAAGGCGGGGGAATCACGTTAAAACGCTTCGGAATGGAGGATACTATGAGCGATATATTTTTGAAAATTTTGAATATGAGTATTGCTGTAAGCTGGCTGATCTTAGCAGTGGTGCTGCTTCGGTTCACATTAAAGAAAGCGCCGAAGTGGATTGCTGTTCTTTTGTGGGGCATTGTCGCTCTGCGGCTGGTGGTTCCTTTCTCCTTTGAAAGCGCACTCAGCCTGATTCCCAGTGCTGAGACTTTCAATGCGCATAACATCCAATATGAAACGCCTGCCATCAGCAGCGGCATTCCACAGGTCAACAATGCAGTTAATCCCATTTTGGGCAAAATATTTGAGCCAAACCTTGCCGGTAGCGTGAATCCGCTCTACGTCTGGACATTTATTGCATCGGTGATCTGGCTCATTGGAATCGCCATGATGCTGCTGTATGCTGTCATCAGTTATAGGCGGATACACCGGAATATTGCGGAGAGAATGCCCTATGAGGAAAACATCTTTCTGTGTGACTTTGTAAAATCGCCGTTTATCTTGGGGCTGGTTCGGCCCAAAATCTATCTGCCTTCCCATATGGACGCTGCATCCATGGAGTCGGTGATTGCCCACGAAAAGGCGCATTTGGCAAGACGCGACCACTGGTGGAAACCGCTCGGGTTTTTGATTTTGGCGGTGTACTGGTTCAATCCCTTGTGCTGGCTTGCCTATGTGCTGCTTTGCCGTGATATTGAACTTGCCTGCGATGAAAAGGTCATCCGGCAGATGGATGTGAATGAGAAAAAGCAGTATTCTACAGCTCTGCTGGAGTGCACTGCCGGGCGGCGGCTGATCACAATCTGTCCGCTGGCCTTTGGGGAAGTTGGCGTAAAACAAAGAGTGAAAAACGTGTTGAATTACAAAAAACCGGCGTTTTGGCTTATAGCCACGGCCATCGCTGCCTGCGCAGTGGTAACCGTGTGCTTTGCGACAAATCCGAAGCAGGATCTTTCAAAAGAGCAGCACATAGTTCAGGCGCGGATTACGGAAATAGAAGATACTTCCCTCCTGGTCACACCAGTGGAAGGGGCTTGGGAATTGTCTTCGAGCGACCGGTTCCGGGTTCCTATCACGAATATGTCTCTGCCTGCTGAACCTCAGGTGGGAGATCTTGTGGAGATTTCCTACGATGGTTATATTCTAGAGATCTATCCGGCTCAGTTTGCCACTGTTTATAGTATGAAAGTGATTTCGCAGGAGAACTCACTGAGAATAAACGAGTTGTGGGTGAAATATCCGGAATATTTTGAACTCGGAACCTTTAAGGGGCTGGAGGTCTATGTCTGGCAAATGGCCGGGAATGACTATCGCTTTGGACTGATGCAGGGAACCAATCGTGAGAAAACGCTGGATGAAAAAATGGCATTAAAGGGCGCTACAGCGGAAGAAATGGCGCTGATCTTATCCACTTTCGACATTGACGAAAAAGATATTTTTGTGATGCCATGGTCGAATCCCGCTTCCAGCTACATGATTACGGAGGAAATGGCGAAAGACCCAGACTATATCAACAATATCTATAGCATGCTAGGCCTGAGTGATGTTTCGGCAGATGCGAGGGAGGGGACAGATACGCCGACTGCTGTTGAATCGGTTGCCGCCGTTACAGCGCTTTCCGAAGAACAGCTCATGATTCGTCAGGCGATTCTGGAGCATAATCGTTCCGAAAGCACAATAAACTTTTCTGCAGATCCAGAAATTCCTGTAGCCTGCATCAGTTTTATAGAACTCGCTTGTATTGTTGTAGACGGAAGTGATTTTTCGGAGTATACTCACTACGGATGGGCGCTCTATGAGGAATATAGGATCACGGACAACGGACTGAAATCGGTCAGCGGTAGCCATGTTCCTGTTGCCATTACATTTCGGGAAGACTCGTCCGGCACTCTTACACTGGAGGAATATTGGAAGCCCAGAGACGGCAGCTACTATGCTCAGGATATCCGTGAAAAGTTCCCTGCCCAAATTGTTAAGGACGGTACGGACAGTCAGAAGTTCATTCTTCAGCAGACACAGGAGTGCTACGCTCAGGCGGTAGCATCTGCCGGACTGGATACCGATCACGTGATTGAGACGCTCATTGAAACAATTGGAAGCAGCCCTGCAGAGTCCTCAAATCCGGGGGATTATATCGAGGAGCACGCTGCCGAATATCGAGAACTGACATATTACGGCCAGTATACCCTAAAATACTGCTTCACGGAGTTTTTAAAGGGCGGGCAAACGGATCTGCATGGGCATATTATGAGGGCTGCCATTGATGATATAGCGCCGGAAGCCCAGCTTAAGCTATATGCACAAACCGGACAGGAATATTTCGATGCATGGAAAGAGGCTGCAATATCCGTTGGGAAACAGCATGATATGGAATGGATTAAAATGCATCAGCCGGCTATGTATCTGCTGCTCAGTATGCTTGGTGAAGCAGCATGAATTGATAAGAAATATGATTGTATAAAATCCAAAAAATGAGAACCGTTCGTGCAAAAGAAGTGCCATTCGTGCAAAAAGAGGGTAAAAGACCCTCTTTTTGTATATAATCGCGACTAGAAGTATCTCGGATATTTTAGCGCTTGAGTCGCGATATGAGTTTGTCGCTTCTCGACAAACTCCGATAGCGTCCATGTATCTAGTCGCGGCTAGAAGTATCTCGAGTACTTTAGAAAGGGGGAGATTTTATGAAAGAGCAAAAGGCTTCGCACCGTGCGTTTGATACAGCGTGGTGGGTACTTAAAAGAGAATGGAAATATGCAAAGCCGCTATTTTTGTTTCTCGTGGTATCGGCGCTCATCTATGTGGGAGAGCAGCTTTTAACGATTATTCTTTCGCAGCAGACAGTGCAGCAGATTCAGAGCAGTCATTCATACAGCCATATGATGCTGGTGCTGGGAGGCATCATCACGGGACTATGTCTCTTAAAAACAATCACCAATACGATGGCCACCGGAAAGTGGCCCTATGAATCCCTGTTTCGGGAGAAAATCCGCGGTGAATTTGTGAAAAAACATCTCAGCGTATCCTATATGACGGCCGAATCTCCGAAATTTCAGGATATGTACCGCAGAGGGCAGGAGGTGCTCTGGGCCAGCGGTTCTTACAGCTCACTCACCAATTTGGCAGAATCCGCTGTGGGCTTCATCAAAAACATCATTGGCTATCTTTTGTTTGGGACAGTGATTTCTTTTGTCAGCCCATGGATTGCTATCCTGCTGACAGCCTCGGCAGGTGTTCACTATTATTTCATGCAGCGCTATGTGCGATATGAGTATCAAAACAGAAAGAACTGGACGCCGATCGACCGCAAAATGGATTATATTTTAGGGAAAAGCCGCACCTTTGAAACGGCCAAGGATGTGCGGATCTATGGATTAAACACGTGGTTTTCTGATCTGTTTCAGCAGCTCGCCAAGCAGCGGCTTGCATGGGACCGAAAGCTTTTAAAAAAGAGCTTTTCTGCCAGCATGGCGGAGCTGGTGATCATTCTGCTGCGTGATGGGCTGGCATATTATTTTTTGATTGCCCTTACCCTGCGGGGGGAGATAACAGCAGATGAATTTGTTCTTTATTTTGCTGCCATTGGCAGCTTTGCCACATGGGTGGGAGGAATCATGCAGGCCTGGAATACTGTGCATGCAGAAAACCTGAAGGTGTGCGACCTGCGCGATGTCATTGAATGGCAGGAGGAAGCCTGGTGGCAGGGAAGCTTTGACGAAGAAATTAACGAGGCATGCAGTCTTGAGCTGAGAGGCGTAAGCTTTTCCTATGCCGGCGCTGTAAAACCAGTGCTGGAGGATGTATCGGTAAAGATTGCACCAGGAGAAAAGATTGCCATTGTAGGGCTTAACGGTGCAGGCAAAACAACACTGATCAAAAACATCTGCGGCCTTTATCATCCTACCAGTGGTGAAATTTTGGTAGACGGCCGCCCGCAAAAGCAGTTTACGAGACAGGGATATATGAAGCTATTTTCCGTAGTATTTCAGGACTTTCAGATGCTGCAGACGGGCATTGCCGAAATGGTATCCTCCGAGGCACCGGATAAAACAGATCGGAAACGCGTCCAGAAGTGTCTGCAGCTGGCAGGGCTCTGGCATAAGATAGAGTCGCTGCCGCAGGGCATGGATACACCGATTGGACGTCAGATCTATCAAAACGGCATCGATCTATCGGGCGGAGAACGTCAGAAGCTAATGTTGGCAAAGGCCATTTATAAGGCGGCGCCCATGCTGATCTTAGATGAGCCCACAGCCGCGCTGGATCCGATTGCAGAGAACGAGATGTATCAGCAGTACCATGCGCTGACAAAGGGGCGGACCTCGATTTTTATTTCTCATCGCTTGTCCTCTACGCGCTTCTGCGACCGCATTCTGCTGCTGGAAGATGGACGGATCATTGAAAGCGGAAGCCATGAGGAATTAATGACGCTTGGCGGGCGGTATGCCGAGCTGTATGAAACACAAAGCCGCTATTATGAAGAGGAGGTGCAGGCAGATGGCGGAGAATAAGCTAACACGCAAAGAGCATATTTCACTGTTTAAAAGAAGCTGGCGGCTTTTATGGCAGCTCGATAGAGTTTATACGATGACGCAGACAGCCGCCGCTGCGCTGCGTGGTATCATTCCTTATATATCGGTGTACATGTCAGCGCTCATCCTGGATGAGCTCATTGATGCAAAACGGATAGACCGCTTAGTGCTCTATGCTGCGCTCACGGTAGGGCTCACCTTTCTTCTGCAGACGGTGCGCTCAGCACTGGAAAAGGTGCAGGAGTACCACCTCAGAATTCTCTATCAAAATGAAGAGCGGATCTTTTCGGATAAGCTGATGAGCATGGATTATGCGCAGATTGAAAGCGCAAAGCTCTCTGCGCTGTATCACCGGATCAGAATGGAAAGCCAGACCGGGTACAATCTGTATTATCTGAGAACAGGAGCCGATAAGCTGGTAAGCAACCTGATCAGCGCTGCAGCGGCGCTGGGAATCACGCTGTCGCTGTTCGGCATGGGAGCGATCCCGCTCTGGATGAAGCTGATGATGGTTGGCGCGCTCACCCTGCTCGTCCTGCTTAATCAATATATGTTAGGCCGTGAGCAGAAGCTGCAGATGCGCTTCTTTGAGGACTGCGTTGATTCAAACCGGATGTTTAATTATCTGGATGAGCATTTTGCCAATTATCATACCGGCATGGAAACACGTCTTTACGGTATGGAGGAGCTCGCGATGCATACCTGCGAGTCATATGAGCATCAGGTCAATGAAGAGAATTTCCGCATGCGTAAAAAAACGCTTCCCTATCGTGTGGGAAGCGAGCTGATCATGAGCCTTTTCCTGCAGCTTCTGGCCTATAGCGTTGTCATCTATGGGGCGGCCGCCGGAGGGATTTCTGTTGGCTCTGTGGCCAAATACGCCAGCAGCATGACGCTGCTGGTCTGGAGCATTCAGAATCTGGTCGGCGCTCTACATCAGATGGCCAACAATCATCAATATTTAAAACGCTATTTTGCCTATATGGACATTCCTTCCCAAATGCAGCGCGGAACGCTTCCGGTTGAGAAGCGCATTCTCTGCGAGGGCGGGGATAAGGAATATGAAATTGAATTTCGCAGCGTAAGCTTCCGCTATCCGGAGACAGAGGCCTATGCGCTGCAAAATGTATCGCTCAAATTTAAGATCGGCGGGCGGCTGGCCGTCGTCGGCCGGAACGGCAGCGGCAAAACAACCTTTATCAAGCTGCTCTGCCGTTTGTATGACCCCACCGAGGGTCAGATCCTGCTTAACGGCATCGACATCCGCAAATATGATTACGAGGAGTATCTATCGATCTTTTCGATTGTATTTCAGGATTTTAAGCTGTTTCCCATGTCGCTCGGCCAAAATATCGCAGCTGACACAGCGTATGACTGCGGCAAGGTCAGGGACTGCATCCAAAAAGTAGGCTTGCAGGAGCGGTTTGAAAAGATGCCGCAGGGCCTTGAAACCTGTCTGTATAAGGATTTTGACGAAAGCGGCGTCGAAATCTCCGGCGGTGAGGCGCAGAAGATCGCGCTGGCGCGCGCCCTGCACAGAAACGCACCCTTTATCATTCTCGATGAGCCCACGGCCGCGCTCGATCCCATTGCCGAGGCCGAGATTTACGAAAAATTCAACCAGATCGTGCAGGATCGTACGGCCGTCTACATCTCGCACCGGCTCTCCAGCTGTCGGTTCTGCGATGAAATCGTCGTATTCGACGGCGGCCGGCTGGTGCAGCAGGGCAGCCATGAGGCTTTGCTAAAGCAAGCAGACGGCCCGTACTATGCCCTGTGGCAAGCACAGGCACAGTATTACTCGTCCAAATCCAGCGCCGAAGGAAATACAATGACGCCCGCATCTGCTTCCTGCAGATAGCGCGTCACCAGCGGGTCATCCGCTACATTCAGCATAAAAAAGGCAGGAGAGGTAGCCCTCGCATCCCGGGCCGTAAGGCCAAGTTCCGCCGCGCAAGCGGCAAGCAGAGGCAGGGCTATCTCTTTTTTGTCGCTGATCTGGCGCAAAATAGCAGCGCCGTGCTGACCAAGCGGCACAAGATCCTTGATGACATCACCCGTGTAGCGGGCATAGCCCAGAATTTCATCGCCGCGGGTAAACACGCTGGCTCTTACCTGATTCGGTGAATGATTGAACCACTGCACAATCAGATCGCCAGGATAAAAGGCGAGCCGGTCATTCATATGGAGCTCTTTCCAGCGGCGGGTGAGCCAAGGCAGGTCGCTCTGGCGTACAGGACGCTCCTGGATGCTCTGATCGGGGGCGGCTTCATTGAGGGCGATGCAGCCCTGCAGCGAGAATGCATGAGGCTGATAGCCGAATTTGCTGTAATACTCCGGATGGCCTAAAAGCAGAAGGAAGGCCATCCCTTTTTTTCGCGCCACGCGCGCGCCTTCTTTAAGCAGCGCGCTGCCTATGCCCTGATGCTGATAGGAGGGCGCCACGGTGAGCGGAGCGAGATAGGCGGCTTTACGCTCTTCGCCTAAAAGGATGGCGGGCAGGAAGGAAAAGAGGGCATGGCCGAGAATGCGGCCGGTTTCTTCTTCTTCGGCTACGAGCGCGAGCTCGGGATCGTAAAACTGGCCGGAGCGCAGAGCATCGACGATGCCGGGTTCACCGCGCCAGGGCCGCGGTTTCCAATTGGAAAAGGCTTCATAGGTGATGTCGGCGATCTGACTGTAATCCTGCGGGGTTTCGGGGCGAATGATCATGGGCGTTTTCTCCTTTTGAAATATTTGGTGAGAAATGAGAAATGGTTTTCTACGAGAAGGACGGCGAGGAACATGAGCGTGCAGCCGGCGGCCATGCGGAAGGTGAGGCGTTCATTTAAAAGCAGCACTGAGAAGAGGACGCCGAATACGGATTCAAAGGACAGCAGCAGGGAAGCGGTGCTGGGCGCTGTGTATTTCTGACAGACATTTTGCAGCAGAAAGCCGAGAAGCGTGCTGAAAAGGCCGAGGTAGAGCATGCCGGTGAGGGTGCTGAGCTGCAGTGCTTCTGCTGGAAAGGCTCCGTCCAGAAGGGGGGCGGTGAGCCAGGAGAGAAGCGCAGTAAAGGAAAGCTGCAGCAGGGTCAGCAGCACGGGATCCTGCTTTCCGGTGTATTTGTCGATATAGACCATATGGATGGCGAAGCCAAAGCCGCAGATGAGGGTGAGCAGATCGCCGATTGAGGCGCTGCCTTCGCCCTGCAGGGAGAGGAGCGCAATGCCGATCAGAGCGGTGATGGCGCCGATAATGGCGTACATATTCGGGCGCTTGTGATTGATCAGCCAATGCAGAAATGGTACGATGATGACATAAATTGTGGTCAGAAAGGCGTTTTTGCCGGCCGTTGTATATTGGCAGCCGATGGTTTGAAAGGCATAGGCGAGAAAAAGAAAAAGTCCAAGTACAGCGCCGCTTTTGAGGTCGGCTTTGGTGATGCGGGCGAGGCGCGGCCCCAGCGCTAGCGCTAAGGCGGCGGAGGCAATGGTGAAGCGAAAGGCGAGCATATAGAGTGGCGGGATCAGGTCGAGCGAGTTTTTGACGATCACAAAGGCAAAGCCCCAGATGAGGGCGGTGAGTAAAAGACCCAGCGGGGCCAAAAGCTGTGTGCGGGATGTATGCATATGTAAAATCTCCATGATTTGATGATAAGTCAGTGAAACGTATAGTATTATACAAGAAAAGCGGAGAAGATGCAATTGAGGATTGACATGGAGCTGGGTCTAAGTGGTATGATAGAAAGAAATCATAGAGCTAATGATGGAAATAGGAGGGAGCCATGAGAACAGTAACATTAGGAAAAACCGGTATTACCGTAAACCGCAATGGCTTTGGAGCGCTGCCGGTGCAGCGCGTGTCGAAGGAGGAGAGCACTCGTATTCTGCGAAAGGCTTATGAGCATGGGATTCGCTTTTTTGACACGGCCAGAGCCTACAGCGACAGTGAGGAAAAGATAGGGCTGGCGCTCAGCGATGTACGGGAGCAGATCATCATTGCCAGCAAAACGATGGCGACTACGCCGGAAGGGTTTTGGCAGGATCTGCAGACAAGTCTCTCGCTGCTGAAAACAGACTATCTGGATATTTATCAGTTCCACAATCCTGCGTTTTGCCCAAAGCCCGGGGATGGAAGCGGTCTGTATGAGGCCATGCAGGAGGCCGTGGCGCAGGGGAAGGTGCGTCACATCGGCATTACGAATCACCGGCTGGCCGTCGCGCAGGAGGCCATAGATTCCGGTCTGTATGAAACGCTGCAGTTTCCGTTTAGTTATCTGGCCAGTGAAAAAGAAGAAGCACTGGTGAGGGCCTGTGCGGAGAAAAATATTGGCTTCATCTGCATGAAGGCGCTGTCCGGCGGACTGATTACGCGTTCCGATGCTGCATATGCGTATCTAGCGCAGTTTGAAAATACGCTGCCCATCTGGGGCATCCAGCGCGAGCGCGAACTGGACGAATTTTTGTCGTATCAGGCAAGCGAGCCGCAGCTCACGGAGGAGATCCGGGCTCTGATCGAAAAGGACAGAGCAGAGCTTGCCGGCGATTTTTGCCGCGGGTGCGGCTATTGTATGCCTTGCCCTGCCGGGATTGAGATCAATACCTGCGCGAGGATGTCGCTGCTGCTGCGCCGCTCGCCGGCGGCCGGGTGGCTTACCGAGCGGGGGCAGGCGATGATGGCTAAGATTAAGGATTGCCTGCACTGCGGACAGTGTCAGTCAAAATGTCCGTATGGGCTGAATACGCCGGAGCTTTTGCGGAAAAACTACGAGGATTATAAGACGTTTTTGTGATGATCGCAGTAAGTAAATTGAGAAAGCGATATAAAAGAGGTAAGGGGAAGGTCGCTCTAGACCAGTGCTGGAACGTGACCGACATGCAGATATGATATTGGCATGTTGGTATGAATTCAAGTTTTAATGATCACCGACATGCAAAACAGCAAAATGCATGCCGGTGCTATTTTATTTACACAGATGGACAACCTGCAAAACAGTCTATTGCATGTCGGTTTATAGCGCTGTTGAGCAGGCGACCGGCATGCAGAAGAGCTACTTGCATGCTGATCGGTGCAGATTTCAGATCATGACCGGCATGCAAAAAAGTATAAAAAGAGCGGATTCAGAAGTTATCCTTCTTGAATCCACTCGGCAGATACGATTGCAAAGTCAATATGCGTTCCCGCGCCCGTCGGTTCATATAAAATGCCGATCCGCCCGTCCGAGAGCTGGGTCATGCAGCTATATACAAAGTCTCCCTTGCAAAACAGGCGACTATGCGCAAAGGTTTCACCACCATCGAGCGATAGCCGAAGCACGCCGTCTTTCCTTTCTTCCCGGCTGGCCGGGTTCAGAAAAACAACGCGGCCGTCGGCGAGCGTCAGCACCGAAAGCTGGCAGATGGGCTGCGGCAGCTGCGGGTCAAAGCGAAAGTCCGTCCAGGAGGCGCCGCCGTCATGGCTGCAAGCGGTGGCTACGCAGCGGCTATCATCGTGATTGCGCATGAAATATTTGAGCGTGCCGTCGGCCTGCTCGATCAGCTGTGATTCGGTCAGCATCTGCGTTTCGGTAATGCTGCGGTCACAGAGCTGCACACCATTTGCAAAGCGTGTATTATTGGGCGACTCGCCCATGCGCCAGTTTTCGCCGCCGTCATCGCTGTAGATCACGCAGCAGGAAAGCTGCAGAGGCCACACACGGGTTCCATAATAAACAGGGATCAGGATGCGTCCCTGATGCGGCGCATGCTGCTTAACAATCCCAATGCCGGGGCCAGGCCCCAAAAAGCTCATGTAGTCCTTTTTAACCTGATGGTTCAGCGAGCGGGGCGCAGACCAGGTGAGGCCCTCGTCGTCGCTGTGGCAGATCATGAGATAGGCAGTGGGCGCGTCGTTAGGCGGGCGCTGGCCGTTGGCATCCTCGCCGATCGTCTGCGCGCAGTTGCGGATGCCAATGCCGGCCGGTGTGTGGCAGTACAGAAGATAAATGCGGTTTTGCGCGGCCACATAGACCATGACGGGGTCGATGGCCGCAGAGGATTCCAGCTGCTCCGTGCCCTGTTCGGAGACCGCGAGGATGAAATCACCCCAGCTCTCGCCGCCGTCGGTGCTGCGGCGCACGACCTTGTCGATACGGTTGGGATTGTCGGCAGCAGAGCAGTAGCGTGCGTCGGCGCAGGCTACGAGAGTACCGCTTTTGGTAGTGATGATAGAAGGAATCCGGTAATAGTTAGAAGGGCCACCAAGGCCGGGGCCAAAGATAGTTTGCGGCTTAAGCATGATCAGAGCTTAAACTGATTGATGTCAGCCACTGTAAACTGGTCGCCGATGCGGCGCAGCTCGCCCAGCACGCGGTTGATCGCAGCCTCTGACTGATACCAGTTTTCTTTAGTAATATCGTAGCCGGTCACGGGGATCACGGAAAAATCAACGGTGGGAAACGCAGCCTGATAGGACATGAGGCAGCGTCTGGCATGAAAGGCTTTGCAGACAAGCAGCGCCTTGCGCACCGAAATCTGCTTTTCATCCACCAGCTGACGCGCAAAAATGGCATTTTCACGCGTGAAGGAGGATTGATCCTCACCGATAATGGCTTCCTCCGGCACGTCATTTTTGAGCAGGACATCGAGAAAGAAGTCGTGCTCGGTCTGATAGTCTCCGTTATAGATCTTGGCCTTGGTTTTAGGGCCGGGGAATTTGCCGGTCGTGATACTCACGCCGCCGCTGATTAAAATGAGCGGGGCATAATCCTGATGATAGAGCTGAGCCGCTGTCTCCGCCGGCTCCGGATAGGAGCCGCCGGCTACCATAATAATATCCGCTGGCTCCGGGGAATCTGAAACAAAAATAAAATCGCTGATGTCCTGAATAATATGATTCATAGAAACCTCCATTTTATAAAATAGTCTGGTCAAGCCGCGCCGCCTCGCGCAGGATCTGCTGGCTTTTGAGCGGGATCCGTCCCAGGCCGTCAGGCCCCACATTGAGCAGATAATTGATGCCCAGCCTGCGCAGCTTTTGGCGGTTGGCCGCGATGGTTTCGGCGCTCTTCCAGTCCTGATCATGTGCGCAGTAGCCCCAGCTGTGATTCATCGTGGCCGCCGTTTCATAGAGCCCATAGGGAGAGGGCTTGAAGCCATTGATCTCATTCATCGCATTGGCGTCAAACTCCTCCGAATCCGGCAACTGCTCAGGGATCTCGTTATCGCCCAGAGACACATAATCATAAGCGCCGTTGCCCAGCCGGGAATTAATCAAGCATTCTGGCTGATATTTTTTGATCGCATCAAAAAGGCGCTGGCTCTGCTCCTTTTTCAGGGTCATAGGCATATCGAACCAGATCAGGCAGAGCTCGCCGTAACGAGTCAGCAGCTCCTCCACCTGAGGATAAATTTTGTTTTCAAAGCAGATATCATAGTTCTTTTCCTGTTTATCCGGAAAGTCCCAGCTGTTTTCCCATGTTACGCCCTGGGCGTAAGCAGGATCCGATAAATAGCCGCCGCCATGTCGTTCATGCCAGTCCAGATCCTGAGAATAGTAGAGCCCCATCCGGAGGCCATGCTTATAGCAGGCCTCTCCGATCTCCGCAACTACATCGCGCCCAAAAGGTGTGGCATCCACGACGTTGTAGCGATCTACTTTAGAACGGAACATAGCAAAGCCATCATGATGCTTGCTGGTGACCACAAAGTATTTCATGCCGCATTCTTTGGCTAGCCGCACCCATTCCTCGGCATCAAAATAAACGGGATTAAAGGCAGCGGCCAGACGGCCGTAATCCTCATTGGGAATTGCCAGATTTGCCTGAATCCATTCGGCATAGCAGCCGCTGAAATGGCCGCGCCATTCGCCGCCGAGCAGAGAGTAGAGCCCCCAGTGCACCATCATGCCATATTCAGCTGATTTAAACCATTCTTTCATATTCATAGTGATCTTCCTATTCTTTAGAAAATAATGTGGTGTGATTATATCAAAAAAACAGATGATCTACAACCATTTCTCATCTGTTTCTTCGAGCTCCTGTTCCTGTTGGCGGACAATTTCCAGCTGCTTAAACAATAAACTAAAACGCTGATTGGCACTGCGGGTGTTTTGCATGGCAAGATGAACAAATTCTCGGATATCGTTGAGCTGTAGCCCTGCTTGCTTCAGATAATGAATGAGCTGCAGCCAGCGATAGTCCTCTTCTCTGAAAATGCGAATCTGTCCTTTAGAACGCTGCACAAAAGGAAGCAATCCCTTTTTATCATAATAGCGCAGCGTTGAAGGGGCAACATTCAGCCGTTTGGCCATTTCCCCAACTGTATAGAGCATATGAACTTCCTTTCCCTAGCAACTTAAACATAAATATCTATAATAAATAAAAAATTTGACTTTATTATCTAATGATAGGGAAGGGTTGTCAAGTCATTCGTCTAAATTTAACGAATGCCGTGCTTTTGAGCATATTCCGTTACAATACGAATCCAATGCGCATGGGTAAAGCCCTTTTGAATATCCGACAGATCTTTACGGTCAACGCCCTCGATGGCGCCGATATAAAACAGATTATCTTTTCCAAGCAGTTCTCCCAATTTGACAAAGCATTCAATTCCTTCACGGATCTGCGGCAGCGTGACCCTGCATTTGAAATCCAAAAGCCGGTCGCCGCCTAAAAGAATATGATCAATCGTAGTTTCCAGTACATTGGCCAGGTCTGCAAGCAGTGCAGTGTCAGGCAAGGTCTCGCCTCGCTCCCATTTGCATACGGCCTGAAAAGAGACGCCGAGCCGTTCTCCTAATTCATTTTGGGTAATGTTTTTGCGTTTGCGCAAAAAAAGAATTTGTTTTCCCACTTTTTCGGGATGGATCATCATCTATATATCCTCCTGCTGATTAAAAGTAAAAGCGCTTTTCTAAGGTCTAGTATACAAGATGCTGAATGAATTACAATAATGGCGCAAATTAGAAAGGAAGGGAAAAATCAAATAGGAGTTAAAATATTTGTTTATGAGACAAGTAGAAAAGCTTCTCTGTATATGGTAAAATGGAAAGTACATATATAAGCGTAGAACTTAGATAAAAGCGTATTTAAGAAGAGGAGTAAAGGCGGCGCCATTTGAAGAATTTATAATTAATAATCGTTTTAATCATCCCATACAGGATTAATAAAACGATTGTTAAATGCTGATAAAATGATGAAAAAGAATATTGGATAGTGAAGTAAAAAGGTAGAACATCTTCTAAAGGAGACTAAAATGAATTACACAAAACTATTTAACAGCCTGCATCCCGGGTTTTTTGAGGAAGAAAACATTCGTACACTGCCTAGGGAGTGGGTCTATACAGAATTGGTTATGGATCTGCGAGGGGAGCTTCCTGATGTGACGCCGGTTTCTGATCTAAACGGAATCACGTTTGACGAGTATCATGGAGAGCTGGCAAGGGTTCAGAATGCGGTTCGCCGGGTGGACGAGGACTGGGTGCAGTACTTTAGAGAAGGTGACCGGTTCTATTGTGCCTTTGAAGGAAAAGAGATTGTTGCTTTCTGCGGCCTCACCGATATGGGGCGGTTTGAAGGCCTGCATATCGGCGGACCGGGCTGTGTCGGCACACTGCCCGAATTTCGCAGGCGGGGCATTGGCCTTGAAATGGTGCGGCTTGCCACGCAGACGCTAAAACAGGATGGATTTGATCTCTCCTGGATTCATTATACCCATCTGGCGGATTGGTACAGCAGGCTTGGCTATCAGCCGGTTCTTCGCTGGAACAGCGGCGGACTGCTCGCTGACAAGTAAATAAAGCGCTTGCAAGTCTTCAGAAAAAGCATTAAAATATAAAACGATAGCAAATTAAAAGAAAGGAAGTGTCATTCATGACCAAAATAGATATTTTTTCTGGCTTTTTAGGAGCCGGAAAAACAACATTGATTAAAAAACTGATTGCAGAGGCCTATCAGGGAGAGAAGCTGGTGCTGATTGAAAATGAGTTTGGTGATATTGCCATTGACGGCGGTTTTTTGCAGGATGCCGGCGTGGAGATCACCGAGATGAACTCCGGCTGTATTTGCTGCAGCTTAGTGGGAGACTTTGCGGAGGCACTTAAAAAGGTGATTACGCAGTATTATCCTGACCGCATTTTGATCGAGCCCTCGGGCGTGGGCAAGCTCAGCGATGTGATCCGGGCAGTGCAAAATCTGCACATGGAGGATATCGTCTTAAACAGCTTTACGACGGTAGCAGATGCGAATAAATGTAAAATGTACATGAAAAATTTCGGGGAGTTCTATAATGATCAGGTGGAGCATGCCAATGCCATTATTTTAAGCCGCACAGACGGACTGGCACAAAATAAGCTGGATGCTTGCCTTAAGCTTTTAAGAGAGCATAACGAGAAGGCAGAGATCATCATTGCTCCGTGGGAGGAGCTGAGCGGCCGGCAGATTTTAGAAGCCATGGAGCATACCAATACGCTCGAGACAGAGCTGCAGGAACTGGCAGAAGAGCATCACCATCACCATCATCATCATGACCATGAGGAGCATGAATGCTGCTGCCACGACCATCATCACCATGATCACGATCATGACCATGAGGAGCACGAATGCTGCTGTCATGACCATCATGAGCACCACCATCACCATCATGCAGATGAGATTTTTACCAGCTGGGGACTGGAAACGGCCCGTAAATTTACGAAAGAAGAGATCGAAGCAGCGCTGGCAGCGTTTTCTGATGAAGCCGCTTATGGGACTGTGCTGCGGGCGAAGGGCATCGTAGCCGGCGCGGACGGAAGCTGGATTCATTTTGACTATGTGCCGGAGGAGACCAATGTGCGCACAGGCTCCGCGGCTGTGATGGGCCGGCTGTGCGTCATCGGCTCAGAGCTAAACGAGCAGGCCATTCAGAAGCTATTTGCATAAAGCACACAGGAGGATCATATGCAGGAGATTCCGGTATATCTTTTTATTGGTTTTTTAGAGGCCGGCAAAACCAGATTCATTCGCGGGACATTAGAAGATCCCCGCTTCAATGAGGGCGAGCGCACGCTTTTGCTTCTTTGCGAGGAGGGGGAGGAGGAGCTGGATCCGGCGCTTCCTTATATGGAAAACATTTTCATCGAGACCATGGAAAATGAGTCCGATTTAACGCCCAAGGTGCTCCAATATCTTGTGAACAAGCACCGGGCCACGCGCGTCATCGTAGAATATAACGGCATGTGGCAGCTTGGCTCGCTGTTCATGAATATGCCCGAGCAGTGGGCTGTCTATCAGGAATTTATGTTTGCAGACGCAGGCACGTTTCTAAGCTACAATGCCAACATGCGGGGGCTCGTAGTGGACAAGCTTGCCAGCTGTGATGTCGTTATTTTCAACCGCTTTACGGACGAGCTGGACAAGATGGATTTTCACAAGCTGGTTCGCGGCGTAAGCCGGCGTGCAAACATTGCTTATGAATTTGAAAACGGCGACGTCGAATATGACGATATCGAAGATCCGCTGCCGTTTGACATCGATGCGCCGGTGATCGAGATCGCCGATGAGGATTATGCGCTGTGGTACCGCGATATCGCGGAGGAGCCTAAAAAATATCAGGGCAAGACGGTAGCGCTGAAGGGGCAGGCGATGACCAATGCGCGCATAGCGCCAAATAACTTCGCGTTTGGCCGCAGGGTGATGACCTGCTGCGAGGCCGACATTCAATTCGCCAGCCTGCTGGCGCAGTGCAGCAAGGAGCAGGCGCCGGAAAACGGCGCATGGTATCAGCTTACATGCAGAATTGACATCAAATTTCATAAGCTGTATGGCCGCAAGGGGCCGGTGCTGACGGTACTGGAAATAGAAAAGGCACAGGCGCCGCAGCAGGAAGTAGCCACATTTTTCTGAAAAGAGAGTAAGCAATGAAAATCGGAATATTTACGGATGCGCATTACAGCTCGCAAACGCTCACCTGCGGAAAGCGCTATAACAGCCGCTCTTTAGAGAAAATTCAAAAAGCAGTTGCCGCCTTTGAGGCCGCAGGCTGCGATTTGATCGTTTGTTTAGGAGATTTAATCGATCGGGAGAGCGATCATACACGTGAGGTTGCAAATCTGCAGGCCGTTTCTCAGGTGCTGCACAGCAGCAAAATACGAACGGTCTGCATCATGGGAAACCATGACGCCTTCGCCTTTACGCCAGAAGAATTTCGGGACGTATCGCAGCTGGAAACGGCGCCTGCCCTTATTTCAGAGGGCTCAAAGCATCTAGTGTTTTTAGATGCCTGTTATTTCAGGACCGGCGTTCATTATGAGCCGGGGGACACGGATTGGACGGATACCTTTTTGCCGGCGGCAGAGCAGCTGCGTGAGTGTTTGCCTGCCCTGCAGGGCGAGGTCTGGGTGCTGATGCATCAAAATATTGATCCATCTGTGCCGCAGGATCACTGCCTGGCGAATGCGCGAAAGGTGCGTCAGATTCTGGAGGAGAGCGGTCGCACGCGCGCTGTATGGCAGGGACATTACCATCCGGGGGCAGCTTCGTGCGTAAACGGGATTGAGTACAGGACGTTTCCGGCGATGTGCGAACGGGAAGAGGATTTTTATTGGATTCAGGAGATTTAAAAGGGCTGTTTGGAGAAGAAACAGCGTAAAATACAAAAGGCAGTTATAAAGGATGTAGGTGAACAGGATGAGAAAGACAAAAATAGTATGTACGCTGGGCCCCGCCTGCTCGGACGCGGATACGCTTGCAAAGATGTGCCGGGCCGGCATGAATGTTGCCAGGCTTAATTTTTCACATGGCACGCATGAGGAGCATGCGGAGCGGATCGCGCTTGTAAAGAAGGTGCGCGGGGAGCTGGGGCTGCCCATTGCGATTATGCTGGATACCAAAGGGCCGGAATACAGAATCAAAACCTTTAAAAACGGCGGTATTCTCCTGCATGAGGGGGATCGCTTTGCGTTTACCGCAGAAGAGATAGAGGGTGATGAAAGCAGGGTGTCCGTTAATTATAAGGATCTGCCGAAGGATCTTGAAACAGGGGATACCATTCTGCTTAACAATGGGCTTATGGCATTTGAGGTGACGGATACGACAGATACAGAGGTAAACTGCGTTGTTACGGTCGGCGGCGAGCTGACCAACCGTAAAAGCATGAGCTTTCCGGGCAAGACCTTAAAGCAGGTGTATCTGAGCGAGCAGGATAAAAGCG
The DNA here is from genome assembly GCA_022794035.1 of Lachnospiraceae bacterium. Classification (NCBI taxonomy): domain Bacteria; kingdom Bacillati; phylum Bacillota; class Clostridia; order Lachnospirales; family Lachnospiraceae; species Lachnospiraceae bacterium. The sequence goes on from JAAWDX010000003.1 coordinate 120,472, forward strand.
ACATTCGGTTTGGCGTAGAGCATGATATTGATTTTATTGCCTGTTCCTTTGTTTCCTGCCGGCAGGATATTCTGGATGTGAAAAATTATCTGCAGGAGATTGGGGCATCCGGCATAGATCTGATTGCTAAGATAGAAAATCGCTCCGGAGTTGATCATATCGAGGCAATTTGTGAGGAATGCGACGGCATCATGGTGGCGCGCGGCGATATGGGGGTTGAGATCCCCTATGAGGAGCTGCCTGCCATTCAAAAGGAGATTATTATGAAATGCCGTATGCTGGGAAAACGCGTGATTACGGCCACGGAAATGCTGGAGTCTATGATCCATCATGCGCGGCCTACGCGTGCGGAGATATCGGATGTTGCCAACGCGGTATACGACGGGACCAGCGCTGTCATGCTGTCAGGGGAGACAGCGGCCGGTCAGTATCCGGTGCAGGCGGTGAAAGCGATGGCGCGCATTGCGGAAAGCACGGAGAAGAATATTCATTATGAAAAGCGCTTTCTTTCTTCTGAATTTAAGATAAAAAATACGGTCGATGCGATCTCGCATGCGACCTGCGGCATGGCGATGGATATTGGCGCAAAGGGGATCACGGTGTGCAGTCTGTCAGGCATGACGGTGCGCATGGTGTCGCGCTTTCGCCCGCCGGTTGACATCGTAGGGCTGACCACTAACGAGAAAACATGGCGCAAGCTCGCGCTTTCATGGGGCGTTGTTCCCTGTATGTGCGAAAACTATCCTTCTACCGAGGTGCTTTTCTATAAGGCGCAAAAGGTGACGAAAGAGGTTTTAGGGTTAAGCGAGGGGGATAGAATTGTGATTACCGGCGGCGTGACGAACGGCAAATCCGGCAATACGAACCTGATCAAGGTTGAAAATATATAAGGACTCCTTTGCATGTATCAGCTGTCTTGCAGCAGCCGCTCGTAGGTAAAACGCGCGGCTGCTTTTTTTAGCAGCAAATATGCGGCGAGGGTGCATAAAAGGCCGATGACCAGCAAGATAGGAGCGCTGATGAGGAGAATGCCGGTAAACTGACCGGCGATGAGGAGGATCAGCGGAAAAATCAGGAAAATAGCCCATTGCTGTGCATCCTCCATGCTATGGGCCTTGGCAGATACACGGACGATGAGGGTAATTGCAATTAAGGAGATGGCCGGCGAGAGTAAAAGAAGGATGACGAGCCATTGAAGGCCCGGAATCAAAAAGCTCTGAAAGAAGATAGAAGCTTCGGTTTCTAAAACCAAAAGCATGACAAAGAAGGAGATCAGGGAGACGCTCATACTGAGAATAAAAGAGGCGGCTACCTTGCTGCGGAAGATCTGTTCCAATGACAAAGGGCTATAGAGCAGCGTTTCAAGCGTGCGCTTTTCCTTTTCACCGACAAAGGAGCTGGCAGCTGTGATTGAGGCGGCCATGATCGGAATCAACAGAAAGAAAACAGGCATAAGATAGTTAAATAGCAGATGCAGCAGCGTAAGTGGAAGCTCCTGCGGCCGGCCAGAGGCCGGAAGCAGCTTAAGGAGCGGCTCAAGATCTCCTAAGTCGTCCGGAGACAGATGAATGGCCAGTACAAAGATGGTGGGAACAACGAGGGTGAGGAGGATGGGGACGATGAAAAGGGAAATATAGAGCCTTTTATTTAAGGTAACGCTTTTCAAATCCTTTTTGATGATGGCCAGCATTTCAGTCTTCATGTGATTCTTCTCCTTTTTTAGGGGTAAGTGCAAAATATAGATCTTCTAAAGACGGCAGATGAGCAGAAACATGATAGATGCAGCCGTCTTTTTCGATGATTTGGCGGACCAGCTGCGGGATTTCCTGTTCTGATTTGACCTTGGTTTCAAAGGTAAGAGAATCAAGCTGACAGCAGGGCCTGACGGGAGCTACTGTTGATTTTATGGTTACAGCGATCTCAGAATTGACTTTGCGGCGCAGTTGATCCAAAGTTCCTTCGGCCAGCAGCTGTCCCTCGGCCATCAGTCCATATCGGGTGCAGATTTCCTGCGCATACCGCAGTTGATGGGTACAGAGAAAAATGGTAATGCCCTTTTCCTTGGCCAGATTCTGAATGAGCAGATGAACGGCCTGCGCACTTTCGGGGTCGAGGCCGGAGGTGGGTTCGTCGAGAAACAGAATCTGCGGTTCATGGATCAGGGCGCGAGCGAGAGCGAGGCGCTGGCGCATACCGGTGGAATAGGCGGATAATTTTTGATCTCTCGCATCAGACAGCCCTAATTGGGTTAAGAGAGCATTTGTGCGCTCCGCGCTCTCGGCAGCGCTGCATCCGAACAAAGAGGCATAGAAAATAAGGTTCTGCAGGCCGGTCAGATGGTTGTACATCTGCGCGTGTTCGGTGACGATGCCGGCTAGTCGGTGGACTTTTTCCGGAGCCTGCTGGGGATCGAGACCGAAGACATGGCAGCGGCCCTGTGTGGGGAGAAGCATGCCGTTTAATAGTTTGACGGTGGTGGTTTTCCCGGCGCCGTTCGGACCGAGAAAGCCGAAGATTTCACCGGGAGCAAGGGAGAGTGTGAGTGAGTCGACGGCTTTTTTGCCGCTGTCATAAGTTTTGGATAGGGCTTCGATGGAAATGGCGTTCATAGGGATTCCTCCTTATCGGGCTGTAGCCGGGATAAAATGGTTTGAAAGAGCGGTTCGTTTTGCAGTGAAGCAAAGGCAGGAGCAGTGCTGACAGCTTCGAAGATGCTGCGCCGGATGAGAGCTTCGTCGCGGGGAGGGGCGGAGCCGAGCGGCAGATTTTGCTCGATCCACTGATCTAACAGGTCAAAATAGGAGTTGCCGTGGAGAGTGAAGGGATAGATGCCGGAAAGGGCGAGATCGGCATAGGACTGCAGACAGGCAAGGGCCCTTTGGACGGAGCCCAGCTGCATAAAGCCTTGTGCGGCGGTGATATATACAGTCAGCAGAGAGGCTGGCTGCAGTGTTTCGAGCTGAAAGGCGGAGGCGACGGAGAGAATTTTGTGGTAGCTTTCCTCAAAAATGCGGGCATTTTGCATATGCAGCCGCATATAGGAGGTGAGCAGGTCGATTAGCTCAAGGCAGGACTGATAGATGCCGGACTGCAAAATCATGGAGGCGGCCTGCGGATTCTCCAGCATTTGGTGAGCAGCGGCGAGCAGTGGCTCGGGAGGAAGGTGCAGTGCGTCAAAAGGCTCGAGCAGCGTGAGCACTTCTTCGGGGTGGCGGAGATGGAGGGCGCAGAACGCTTCCATTTTTGTGGCTTGGGCGCGGAGCTCTACATCGGGGCTTTCGTTTTTGATCCGCCGAAAAAGAGTACGGGCTTCTTCTAAGACAGTTTCCGTCTGATGAGGGGCCTCTGCCAACATGCAGTGATTGACATATAGGCTGCCGATTTGAAAGAGAAGGGGAAGACAGGAATAGTATTCCTGAATGAGCTGACGGCAGCGCTGCATGACTTCGTGAAAAGGCTCAGAGGAAAAGGCGTGGGATAAGGCGCGGTGCAGCTGCCGAATCTGAGACATTGTCATCTGAGGCTTGTATCCCATGAGCGTATCGATGCTGATATTAAAAAAGGCGGCCAGCTGCGGGAGCAGGGCGATATCGGGATAGGTGGCTCCGGTTTCCCATTTGGAAACAGTGGCTTTGGAAACGCCGAAATGCTTGGCCAGCGCTTCCTGCGTTAGATGCAGGCGCCGGCGGTTTTCTGCTACTATGCGGCCGAGCTGAATTTGATCCATAGATATATACTTCCTTAAATTGATGGTTTTATTATAGAAGAAAGAGTGAGGGTTTACAAGGGAGCGAAAAGTAACTTTTGGGAAAAAAGTTTCTTAAAAGGAAACATAGATCAAAGTAAAAAATTTTGTTTTGCGAATATGGATACAGGATCTTGTATGTTGAAAATTACATATACAAATTATAGGATAAAGCTATTTTTGTTAAAATTTACAGAAAAAATGATTGTAAAATCGACAAAAATGCTATATACTTTTAAAGCATAATATATCTTGCAATTAGTACAGGCGAAATATAATACATAGCCAAAATGCAGAACCTGCCATTGTTAGATGTAAAATCGATCATAATTTAAAAGAAATGAACAGTGTTTAGGAGGGCAATTTTATGAGGCAAAAGAGACGGGTATGTAGCTGGCTTTTATGCTTTGCTATGCTTTTGTCAGTGTTCGGGAACTGCTTTACGGCGCAGGCTGCGGATGTCATTCAGAATCCGGGCGAGGCGTGGAATAGCTATTTGGACCGCGTATATCAGGCGCGCAAGGCGGAATTTGATGCGCTGCGCGCTGCAAATGCGGACAATCTGGTGCCGGCAGAGGAGGTCTGGACTCTGAATGCGATGGAAGAGGCAACGGATGCAGACGGCAATGGCTTAGTTGACGTGTATAAGGCGTCACAGCTTCGGTGGGCTTTGGTCAATAAAAAATCGCTGGAGCTGAAAAATGATGTGGACCTTGGCGGACGCAATGGCGTGAACTGGTCGCCCGTTGCAGATCCTGGTAATATCATTATCGAGGGTAATGGGCAGACGATTTATAATATGAACTGCGAAGGCGGTGCATATGTTGGTTTTATCTCTAGCGTAGCTGAAGCCAATAGCGCGTTTAAAATGCAAAATATCCGTTTCCGCTATTGCTACACGAGAGCCACGGGGCAGTATTCAGGTACTGTAATTGGCTGGATGCGTGGCGGTCAGATGAAGCAGGTATCGGTAGAGGATTCTGTACTTTACGGTGCGGCCCATACGGGTGGTATTGTAAGCGGTTGGAGCGGTACAGGAGACGGTAACCTGCAAAGTTTTGTTGTAAAAATGGATCAGTGCCATGTACGGAATATTACAGTATATGGTACAAGCTGTGTCGGGTCCTTTGTAGGGCCGGTTTCCGGCTATAAAATTACAAATAGTTATGGTATTGATAGCTATGATATTTCTACTTCTAGCCATTCAGGCGGATTTGTTTCCTGCCCGGGCTATTGCTGGGTAGAAAACTGTTTTACGAACGTTAAGCTCTATTGTAATTCAGATGGCGGTGTTTTTTCTGGCATTGGTCATTATGTGAATCATTTTGAGAATTGTTTTGCAGCAGGTGTTGTAGAAGGAACTTCATCAGTCGGTGGTTTTTTTGGCCGTGATGAGCAGACAACCGATACTTGTGTTAACTGCTACAGTACTTCCATGGTAGGCATGCAGAGTACGGCAAGTAATATGGGTGGTTTTTATGGTTCTACGTCTGGTACTTTAATTACAAACAGCTACTGTGCCGGAGAGGTTGGTACTACACAGACAAAGCCTGGACAAGCAAGCTCGTCAACGCTTGGCGGATTTGGCGGTGCGGGCGGCAGTGCAGCACAGATTCAGAATTGCTATTATGACAAGCAGACCTCTGGTATGGAAGAATATGTAATTGGCACAACTCAGCAAACTGCATTTACTGGAATCGATGGATATCTGACTGGTCAGATGATTGGCAGTGCTATGCAGGATGAGTTGGGTATGGATAATTGGGTATATCAGGAAGGCATGTATCCTCAGCTGAAAGTGTTTGCAGAGCCTACAGAAGCCTTTGGTAATGAAACCGATCGGGCAATCGCAAGGGCTTATTCTTCAGCGTCTGTTTGTACGGCGTTGCTGCAGCCTTCCAATTTAGGAAAGTCGCAGGAGGAGCTGGAGGCCTTTGGCAATGCCAATTATGATACGGTGCGAAAGATTACGGTTTTATTCCCGCTAACCAATAATGAGATCTCGGGGATTGGCAGTCAAGGCATGTCGATTCGCTGGGATGTACGGCCGGGCTATACCTGTCAGGTACCTGGTGATATGTATGGAAATGAAGTCATTATCATTGATCCAAAGACATATCAGACAACAAACTTTACGCCCGGCGTTGGTTGGGTGGATGTTTCCGTAGATACAGGCATTGTCAATCCGCAGAACGGGGCGAACATTGTTGGCCAGCGCTTTATGCGCCTAGTGCCGACTACCGTTATTTCTATGGGAAATGCCGAATCTGTTTCTGCCGTTCGCTATGTAGATCGCGGAGATGATCGGCAGAAAGAGGCTGATGTTCAGTATGATCATCGGCTGGATGTTGTGTTTGCAGCCGGCGAAGCCAATCAGGTAGACTCAGGTAATATTCGCAATTCTGCCTATCCTAAAGATGATGAAACATTTGGCTATAAAGTAACAGAAGATGCAGCCACGGGTGAAAAAAAGGTAGAGCTGGTTGGTGTTGAATTGCCGTCAGTTGCATCAGGTGGCGTTGGCGGTAAGGTCGTCGTCGTCGTGTTTAAGCAGAATCCGGAAACCGGCGAGTTTGAGGAGATGAATGTTGCTACAGATGAAAATCTGCAGGATCTGCTGCTCAACAGACGGCATGTGGTGCCTGAGGATAGGGGCGTTTATCGTCTTGAGTACCGCTGGTACACGGCCGGCCAAATGAATGGCGGCTATATTACGAATAGTAAAACGCTGACGATACGGGATTCACTGAAGCTTTCTTATGATTGGAATCATGTGGATCATGAGGAGCAGAGTTTGATTTATGAGGATGATTATCCTTATACGATCGGTGCAACAGTTCAGGATGCAAAACATGAAATTCCAGAAGACCCTGCGACGAAGGGGTATACCTTTATGGGATGGAGCACAGATCCAGAAGCAGATCCTGATCATTTTGTGCCCTTTACAGAAGAAACGCAGCTGGAAGATGATACGGTTGTCTATGCCGTTTGGAAGATCAATAGATATCCGGTTTCTATTGTGAAGAATGGGCGCGGTATCATCAGTGGAACGGGCAGCTATCCTTACGGCGACGATGCAAAACTGACCTGGCAGCCGGAAGAGGGCTGGTATATCAACTATATTATGGTAGATGGTATCGTGCGCGATGATTTGCTTGCGGAGAATGAATTTACTTTTGAAGCAGTAGAAGCAGCCCACACGATTTATGTGGAATTCGGACAGGATCAAAATGTTGTAGAATCCGAGTATTATCCTATTATTACAAAGCGTACCGGCGGCGATGCAAGCTGCATGGTGAGTGATTCTGTTTCGGCTAGGCCGGGAGAGGATGCGACAATTACATGGGCGGCCGGTGATGGCTATAAGGTGACAAAGGTCCTCATTGACGGTATGCTGATAGATAATGGTAAGAGCGGAAGCTATACATTTAACGGTATCAGCCGCGGTCATGAAGTGGAGGTTGTTTTCGAAAAGGAGAATACCAGCACGGTGAATGTTGTTAAAGGATATTCTACGATCAACACCTCTAAAACGGGCAGTGGTACTGTGACCGAGAGTGCCAGTGTGGAAAACAGCGGTAGCTATACCGTTCATTGGATACCAGAAGCAGGAAATCATGTGACGAAAATCGTTATTGATGGGGTTGAGATTACGGATGCAGCTGTGCTTAATCAAGGTGAGCACACCTTCTTCCCCGTTGGTGAGGATCATACATTTGAAGTATTTTTTGAACCGGATACAGTAGATCCTGATCATCCGACTCCGCCAGATCCAACAGCCAAAACTTATACGATCGAAACGCAGATTACAGGAGGACCTGGTACAATTACACCCACTACAGTAGTGGAGGTGTCTGCAAGCAGTCCGGAAGCAAATGAGGAAATTGAGTGGACAACGCCGGATCAGCGTTATAAAGTGAAGGATGTCTATGTCGATGGTGTTTCCGTTAAAGACAGCACGGATGAAAATGCTAAAGTCGTTTTTGACGAAATTGACAGCGACCATACGGTTTTAGTTGTTTTAGAGCCGAATTTATTTGAAGTTCAAACCGTAATAGAAGGCGAAGGCAGCATCACGCCAGGAGCGACTCTTTTCTGGGGTGAAGACTATACAGTTAATTATGAAGCAGCGGACGGATGGAAGCTGGAGCAGATTTATATCGATGAGGTAGCACAGATTGAATATCCTGAGCCTGAGGAACCGGAAAATCCGGATGAAGAAAATAAAGAGGCAAGGAATGTTCCGCAGATTATAGGTTTGGCTCTTCATCTTAATCGGTTAGGAAGAGGAACTGCTGCATTTGCACCGGAGGATCAGACAGGAGATGCCGATCAGACGGATGTCGGTCCGGTAGAATTTGCAAAGATTGAGCAAAATCATAAGGTGCATGTTGTCTTTAGTAAGATCGACGCTTCAGGAGAAGAGCCTGATACAGTTAAGCATAATGTGAGTACTTCTTTAAGCGGCGGTATCGGCAGTGTGACGCCTGGCGTTGTTTTAGAGGACGGCAGCCAGTATACCGTTGAATGGAATGTGGCAGAAGGATATGAGGTCGAATCGGTAACCGTTAAGGTTAATGGTATTGCCAGAGATGGCATGGTAGCAGGCAATCAGGTTGTGATTGATGATTTGAGCGATGATGTAGAAGTTAATGTTGTACTGCGCCCTGCTCATACAGTTAATGTTCCGGGAGCTACGCCTCCAAGTGAGGAGGATAATGCGCCTACCTATGATATTCGAACAAGTATTGAAAAAGGTGCAGGAACGATTTCTTCATCAATGAGCGGTGTGGCTCAGGGAAGTGATCAGACAATCTACTGGAATTTTGGCGATGATTCGGCTATTCGCACTATCTATGTGGATGGTGTGGTGCGCGATGATTTACTATCCTCAGGGCAGTATACATTCTCTAATATTACAGAGAACCATGTTATCGAGATTTTCATTAAAGAAGATCCCAATGGGACTGGCGGTGTGGTTGATAAGGAATCGTACCGTGTGATTACTTCTATGAGCGGTCAAGGGGAAATTTCAGATAGTACGACAGTACAAAAAGGTGATTCTGCTACTGTTACCTGGACACCTGCAGAAGGCTGGCAAGTGACAAAGGTGATGATTGACGGAGCAGAAAAGACGGACCTCCTTTCTGAGAATAGCCTTACTTTTAATCAAATCGGTGCAGATCATACTATTCAGGTGGTTTGTGAGAAAGTTCAGGCGCCGGGCGAGGATCCCGTTGAACCCTCTGAGCAGTTTACGATTACAACGGCTATGCAAGGCGAGGGAACGATTTCTTCTTCATGTACAGTAGAGAAAGGACAGGATAAGACCATTCGCTGGAGTGCGAAGGATGGAAGCTTTGTGGCTGCTGTCATTGTGGATGGCATTATGCGCGGTGATTTGCTGCAGGCAAATCAGGTTGCATTTAATTCTATTGATAGCGATCATACGGTTGAAGTGCTATTTAAGGAAAAAACAGAGAAGCCGGATGAGGAGCCCAAACCGGATGAGGTAAAATATGTACAGGTTAAAACATCCTCTAAAGGACAGGGTACCATCAGCGGAACCAAAACAATGGTAGCCGGATCTGGTTATACGGTTTCTTGGAAGGCAGCAGACGGTTGGAAAGTCGCGGGCATTTTGGTTGATGGCATGAATGTGGATAGTCTTGCCACTGCTGAGCAGCTTGTCTTCAATACGGTCAACGAGGATCATACCATTCAGGTTATCTTTGTACCGGCGGATGGAAGCGCACCGGGACCTGCTCATACGATTGAGACCGATATTTCCGGTGGAGAAGGTACGATTACAGCGACTGGTGAAGCACCGGAAGAAGGAGATTATACCGTTACTTGGGAACCGAAAGAAGGGTACGAAGTTGATATGGTGATCATTGACGGTGTAGAGCATCCTGAGCTAGTTGGTGCAGGTTCCTGGACGTTTAAATCTGTAGAAGGTAGTCACAGCATTCGGGTGACGATGCGGCCTGTTCAAAAGACACCGGATGAGGAGCAGGGAGGCACCGGCGTTGGAACGGGTGATGAGCTTCCTGTTGGGACATTTGCAGTCTTGGGTGTTTCTGTACTGGCACTTGTGCTGCTTCTCATTCTCAGGGGAAGGAAAAAGACTCATTTTAATGAATAATCATTAGAATAAAAGAAAAGTGGGCAGGCGAAAAATGCGCTTGCCCATTTTTATGGAGTGGGGTATGATAGGAGAAGGATTTTAAGAAAGTAGGGGGAGACTGTAGTGAATGTTCTAGTTATTGACGGGCAAGGAGGACAGCTTGGCGCGCAGGTGATTAAGGCAATAGCATCAAAAATTCCCGAGATTACGATACAGGCCGTTGGAACCAATGTAATCGCAACCACGGCCATGAAAAGCGGTTCCTTGTTAAAAATCTAAAATGTGATAAAATATCAATATACTCAGAAGGGTAGAACTGGAGCAGAAGCTCATAAACAAAAAGATTTCATATCAAGACGATGCTAAGAAAGCGTTGATTTCTCAGAAGAGAAACCAGCGCTTTTATATTTGTCAATAAATGGAGGAAAGTTATGAAAAATAAAGATCATATTCGGAAAATGATTTTAAGTGCTATGTTTCTGGCTTTGGCTTATGTACTGCCGTTTTTTACTGGTCAGATTCCGCAGATTGGGTCCATGTTATGCCCAATGCATCTGCCGGTATTGCTTTGCGGATTTATCTGTGGCTGGCCATGGGGATTAGCCGTTGGGCTGTTTGCCTCGCTTTTGCGGTCAGTACTTTTGGGAATGCCAAAGCTTTTTCCCACGGCAATTTGTATGGCATTTGAGCTTGCTACATATGGTGCATTGGTTGGATTCTTATATCAGCGCTTTCCTAAGAAAAGAGGATTTATTTATGCAGCGCTTATTGCAGCGATGGCTGCAGGAAGGCTGGTATGGGGCGCTGCTAGATTGGCCTGTGAAGGATTTAATGTAGCAGTGTTTAATGCTTCTGCATTTTGGGCTGATGCTATTACAACAGCGATTCCGGGGATTATTGTACAGATTGTGTTGATTCCTATTTTGGTTATGCTCATTGATCAAAAAAGATTTAGGAGATATCAATGATGAATGAGGCGGAGCTGATAAAAGGACAGTTTGGGGGAATGCTCCGGCAAATAGAGCGATTGCTTCGAAAGGGCAGCACAACGGTTGCGATTGAGGGCGGCAGTGCCAGCGGAAAGACAACATTAGGGCGTTTTCTTGAAGACAGCTATAAGTGTACGGTTTTTCATATGGATGATTTCTTTTTAAGGCCAGAACAGCGGACAAAGCAGCGTCTGGCAGAGCCCGGTGGCAATGTGGACAGAGAGCGTTTTTTGCAGGAAGTTCTTTTGCCGCTTAAGGAAGATAGGCCTATTTGCTATCGGCGGTTTGATTGTAGCACCTTTTCCTTATTGCCTGCGGTATCAATAAAGCCGGAGAAACTGGTGGTGGTAGAAGGAGCCTATAGCATGCATCCAGACTTTACCGGGTATTATGATTTTTCAGTATTTTTGAATATTGAGCCTACTATCCAGAAAAAGCGTATTCAAAAGAGAAATACGCCGAAACAGGCCGAGAGGTTTTTTCAAGAATGGATTCCACTGGAGCAGCACTACTTTGCAGAGATGAAAGTAAAAGAACGATGTGATATGGTGATCGATATAAATTAAGAACGGTCGATGTCTTTATGTTCTATTATACTGTTATCTGCCAATATATCAGGCTTATATTTCATGCTGTCTGCTTCAGTAAGTGTTCTGATTACTTTGCAAGGAACGCCGGCGGCAAAGCTGTTGGCGGGAATATCTCTCGTTACTACGCTGCCGGCACCGATTACACAGTTATCGCCAATTGTAACACCGGGACAAACCGTTACAGAAGCGCCGAACCAGCAATCATTGCCGATATGAACGGGTTTAGCGTAACAAAGATGCTTTTTTTGGCCATCGGCTGTTAATAATGCTCGGCGTTCATTGGCTAACATAGGGTGGATGGGAGTTACGATTGTCACATTTGGACCAAAATTGCAGTTATCACCAATTGTAACCTCGGCATCATCCTGGATGGTTAAGTTGAAATTACCAAAAAAATGTTTACCAATTTTGGTATGTTTCCCATAATGAAACGTGATAGGACCTTGAAGGAAGCTGCCCTCACCAAGCTCACCGATTATTTCGGCGAGAATGGCAGTGCGTTTTTGTGTTTCATCCTCATAAGTATTATTGTAGTCTATATTTAATTTATGTGTTTTTAACTTAATTGCTTTTAAGGCTGGATCAGCAGGGCTAAATAAGATGCCGGCCTTGATTTTTTCTTCTTCTAACATGTTTTTCTCCTATAAAAATATTAAATTCATGGATGCGATACATGTATTATGTACATTTTGATTTGAAAAATCAAGAGGTAATTGATTACTCCCTAGGGCTTATATCATGGCGCTGATATGAATGCTATCTTGTAATATTTGCCACTTTTTTAAAATCAGATCTCTACAGTCTTCTGCCGTTTGCAGTGGCAGGAGATCGTTAGCCGTGATGCAGAGAATCGAAAGAGACTCAGTCAAAAGCCGGTGAATTTCATTTTCAGCATCTTTTGTAATTCCATTTGCACAAAAGAGAATAGCGGTTTTATTGCCCTTCATGCTAGAGATGTGTGCTAGATTTCTGATTTGAGGCAAGTCTACATGTGTTTGCCAATTTTTGCACTCCACTAAAATGTAAGCACCCAGTTTCCAGAGGGCATCCTCTAGAGAAATATTGACTACACTGATATCAATTTCCTGAAAGCCTGCTTGGACGCGCCGGCCAGTAATTTTCCACCCTGAGATATTTTCTAATACATAAGCAGCTACGTCTTCCCATAGAGATCCTTTTTGATGGGTTTGGCTTTCATGGGTCGCATTTTCTATTAATTTATGTAATGCAGAGGGAGAAAAGTTAGTGCTTGTGTCTGTGTGCGGCACAAGAGGCCAAAGATAAGGAAGATATACATACCGTGAATTTATGGTCTGATGTAAATCCTTTGAGATAACCGGTTCGTCTTTTCCCCTTAAAAAAGCGCGAAAGCTTTGGATATGAACCAGTAAGGCATTATGATATTGTTCTTTAGGAAGAACGGGATGGACATTCACTGTTTCACAGATATAATCCTGTAAGAAGGTTAGAAATTTCGGATATACTTTTGAGATACTGAACGAATCCCAAACGTATTCTGAAGTAGCACACAGGTAAAGGAATACCTTATGCCATTCTTCGCAAAGACTATTCGGCTGCAGCCATGTGCCATATGCATAAACAGGATTCATCAGGATTGTTTGCAGGTTTGAAGAGCAAAATCCGCCTAAATCCATTGGATGGATGGTTTCCTTCATGTAAGAAAGTTCTTCGCCGATTGAAACTTGAATGCCGCCTTCAAAAATAAGCTTCCAGCTTCCTGTTTGCGTCTGGGGCAGAAAGGAAACCACTTTTCGGCCAATAAGATCATGTAAAAGGAATGAGTGGGTCATAATTTGTTTTCCATATAGGCAGGGCATCTCCCGGTCCAGCCATAATGAAATTAAGGCATCTGTATCTTTGGGAGAACGGCCGCAGCAGATGCCAACAAATGCAAAATCTTCATTCTCATAAGCAATATGTTTGGGAAAATGGTTAGGTTGCTTACAAAAGAAATGCTGAACACTTTTAAAAAATGCATTGCCCATCTGGTCCAGTTTTGGTGAAAAGTCTTGAATATCTTGGGCAGCTAGGATCTGCTGAAAGTTATTTTTTAACGCATTCTCAACCAGATCGGATACGGTATTTGCCCTTTGTTTTGCCCCGACAATGGCGAATATATGGATTATATCAGGATCATCACCTGCTTCAGCTGCTTTTTTCATTACTTGCTGATAAAAGGCGTCTCCTATATAATGATAGGTGTCAGCTGTATGGAGGCTCGAAAGGGTATCTTCTCGATAGCCAATGAGATAAAGATATAAAAGCCCTGCTGAAGAAATCAAATCATTCACGGATAAATTCACCCCAAACTGGAATTTTTCAATAAAATGATGGGGATACATATTCCAATCATTTAGATCAAACAAAATCGTCATTACCATTAAAATTGAGCTGATACATGCGAAATATGACAGGAAAGTTTTTGGCTGCCATTGCTCTTCATATGAATAGCGATATGCCATACCTAACTGCTGCATAACAGCTTTTATGTAGGTGTATTCATATTATTGTACCTCTTTGGCTTTAAAATTTTGCGTTCTTCTCATATATAATAATGGATAGGGATTTCCCTGTTCATCAAGTTCTGTTCTCTCATAAGTCTCAAAGCCCATATGCTCGTAAAACCCCTTGGCAGCAGGATTCTGTTCATTTACGGCCAGTTTTTCTATTGAGTACTGTTTTATTCCGAGTTCTAATAGCTGCTTTCCGATACCCTTTCCCCTTTCATCGGCAGAAATAAATAACATTTCTAGCATCTGGTCTGCGATTCCCATGAATCCTAGAGGAGTGTCGGTTTCATCCACAGCTATTAGTAAATAGGGAATGTTTCTTAATGCTTGCGGAACATACTGTTTAATTTGGACTATTTCATTTTCTGATAGAAATAGATGTGTTGCCCTAACAGAGCTTTCCCATACATCTAATAGTTTTTGTATCAGTGCAGGATTTCGCTCTTTTATTTCCACTATTTTCATCATATCTGTATCCCTTTAATCAGGCGCATTTTGGTTGTTAAAAGATTCATCAATTCTGTTCTTATGAGGTTACATATTTTTGCATGATATCATTTGGTATTTCGATCTCGTATTCGCAGGTCAAATCTCCATTTAAAACGGAGCAAACTACTTTACCTTCTAATTCTCGGTCCATAAATGCTTCTACAAAATTCATCATATGACCCAGACTGCAATTACATAAGGTAGACGATACAACATTTTCTGATAAGATGGATTCTTTGGCAAGAGGGCAGTGGCAAGCATGGTACCGCTTCATTTTTTCATCGGTAGCTTTTAGATACTCTTTCATGTTATAGGGAAATGCCTTACAGTATAGTTTATTTCCCCGCCTCACAGGAGCTAGCATTTCTGGATTTTCTTTTATAAATGTCAATACTTCATCTGAAATCTCCTGTCCATAAAAATCCTTTTTTTCACGATTCAGTTCAATAAAATGATTCAGTTCATCATTCGAATGCTTATTCAAGAAATCATCTAAATTGCCTACCTCCATAAGCTCTTTATGGGCCCATTTACACTGAGAGGGATGTAATCCATGTCTCACTTTGCATAATATTTTTTTTAAGGTTTTTTCATCTGTCATTTCTTCCAACCGTTTCATAAATAAGTACATATGATGACATTGACATTTATACTCAGAATCTATATCCGGCAATTCAATATTCTTAACAAATTCATCCCCAAAAGCGTTCCCTAATTCTGTACAAATTTCTCTTTTAAAAGTAGAAATTCCAAATTTTTTGTCATAAACGATTTTATTATCTTCCATGTTTTCTCCTAAAACCTAATCTGTAATACTCTAATTATACCACTTTTAATTTTATTCCTATTTTACCATAAGCTCCTGATGAAAGCCAGTTACACTTCATATTAAAGAAAGAGTATCATCCCAACATTTTTCATTTCTCCATCCTTCTAATTTAAAATGACCTCATAGAAAGGATTACTTCCTCTCTACAAGGTCATTCAAACTTACTCTATTCGCTTTTTGGGGCTGTCTAAGATTGCCCTCACAGGATAATCGGGTGTGCCTCGGGATAATATTTATTCCTACTCGGTTGTTTCATTTAAACAGTTCTCTTTTTCAGTCTGCCTGTCATCCATTCCAGCGTTATCCCGACGGCTAGAACCCAGAAGGGCATTACGGAATAACGGTATCTGGGTTGTATTTCGATGAGAAGATAAACGCAAAAAGTAATGCAGAGGATTGCCAGGCAAAGCAGCGCTCCGCCTCTTTTCCTGTTTTCTTTCCGCCACAAAAGTACTGGTGCAGGCAGCGCAAGCAGGTAAACTAGCAGCAACGCCGCCCGCTCAAACCACTGCATATAAGCCCGAAATCCTTCCACAGTCAGCCCTGGAAGCACCTGGGCGTTGTCCGCTAAGTTCCAGGTTGACCAGTTTATAGACTGGGGCTGCGTCCAAAAGCGATTTGCCTTCTCCAGAAAGAAATGCGCCGGAGAAATTTGAGAATTGGCGAAGGCGTTTTGGATTGCATCCAGCGTGGCTTTCTTTCTGGCAGCGCTGGATGCAATGGATAAAATAGCGACGTTTTTTTCCGAATAGCTGCCGTAGCCTTCTACATTACCCAGTCCCAAAACAAATTTCCATTCCAGCGCGTGATTGGCAAGACCGTTGGGGGCAATGCGCAGCCCCATTAGCGCCAGTTCTACCAGCTTTGACGTGGCCCAGTAAGAGCCAAAAACCAACGCAAAGCTTGCGATAAAGCCTAGAAAAGACTCTCTGGTTGGATGCTGCATCCAGCGTAAAAGGCCACAGCATCCAACGGCGGTCAAAATGATAATCAATTCAGGCCGCATCAAATTGCTGACAGCAAAACTTAGACCTGCCAAAAGCAAAAAACGCCAGTTTTTTGCTTGGAGCAGACAGAAAACCCCAAGCAACAGGAAAAACAAAGAAATATGCTGATTGGTCAAAACGGACGCGAGCATGACTGCACCGGGGAAGGCCGCATAGAGAAATGTGACGCAGAAGGAAGCGGCTTCAGAAAGAAAGGTTTTGGCGATGCGGTAAAGCAGGTAATTGGAGCCGACCATAAAAAGCACATTCAAAAGCTCTAAGATAAACATAGAATGAAACAGACGCAAAACCCCGGCTTCATACAAAACAAAAGGAATCTGGTAGGCCCACAGGTAAAAATACCCGGTTGTCGTCTGACTCCAGGAGAAATCCCCAGCCGCCGCTGCTTGGGCAGATTCATAAAGTAGGGCAAAATCGCTGACAGGCTCGGTGGGAATCAGCAGGACATAACAAAGTCTGCTTCCCAGAGATAGCAGCAAAATTATGGCTAAAACAGAAAGAGGCGGTTGTTTTTTACAGCGAAATGCGATCAGGACGCAGCCAAGCAGCAAAAGAAGCAGATAAAGTCCCGCTATACCATAGCCCAATGGCCGCCAGTTTTGCACTCGCTCCGAGAAAAAGTAATAGAGGATTGTTACGGTAACAACGGCGAAAAAACACAGTGTCAGCCGTTCAATCCAAAGCCCCAGAGCATTTTTCTTTTGCGGTGGCTCTAAAAAATGAGTTTCTGGGAAATGCATAGCATACCTCCTGTGCTTACAAAAAGGGAAAAATTTTTATATAAAACTAAAGATTTCTTGCGCCGTCCATTTTATTTGAGGCTGCTCAGAAATGCACGGTCGCTTTTTTCTACGTCGGAGGCTGGTGTTTAACGCCCTATGACAAGTGGTGTCATGGCAAATCTCATTTTCGCTCTCGCCCTTCCTCGTTCTCTCCTTTTTCCTTAGTAGGGTTTTAAAGGGTTTTGAGAGAAAATGGAAAGAGAAGAGGAAGAGCCTCTTTTCCTGCAAGGTCTGATACTTGTTCTATTTAATTTGGAACGAAAACCAAATTTTGATTGTTAGGTGAAATGGGTTCCGTCATTACAAGTGGTATTACTCCCACTCCACTGTTCCCGGCGGCTTAGAAGTGATATCATATACTACGCGGTTTACGTGGTCCACTTCGTTGATAATCCGGTTGGAAATGCGGCCCAAGAGATCATATGGAATCTTAGCCCAATCGGCCGTCATGAAGTCATCAGTCGTGACAGCGCGGATGGCAATGAGCTCATCATAGGTACGGGCATCTCCCATCACGCCGACAGTTTTAACGCCGGGCAGCACAGCAAAGAATTGAGCCAGCTCATCATCATAGTGACTTTTGGCAACCTCATCACGCAGTACAGCATCTGCTTCCTGCAGAATTTTGACGCGCTCTGCCGTGACCTCACCGATCACACGCACACCAAGACCAGGACCGGGGAAGGGCTGGCGCCAAACCAGCTCTCGCGGAATGCCCAGCTTTTCGCCCACGCGCCGGACCTCATCTTTAAAGAGATCCTGAAGGGGCTCTACAATGCCGACAAATTGAATATCAGAGGGCATCGCTACCTGATTGTGATGGGTTTTAATGGTAGCTGCGTCGCCCTTGCCGCTTTCGATGCGGTCAGGGTAAATCGTGCCCTGAGCAAAGAAGCCATTGGAGTAACGAGCGCGGATTTCATCCCAGAAAACCTTATAGAATTCGGTGCCAATAATCTTGCGTTTATCCTCAGGATCCACAACGCCTTTTAGCTTAGAAAGAAATTGTTCCTGGCAGTTAATGCGCACAAAATTCATATCAAATAATCGGGTGAAGGTTTCCTCTACAAAATCGCCTTCATCTTTGCGCATAAGGCCCTGATCAACAAATACACAGGTGAGCTGTTTACCCACAGCCTTGCTCAAAAGGGCGGCGGCCACAGAAGAGTCAACCCCGCCAGAAAGGCCGAGGACAACGCCGCGATCGCCAATTTGTTCGCGCAGGCGCGCAACAGTATCTTCTATAAAGCTGTCCATGATCCAATCACCGCTGCAGCCGCAGATTTCAAATAGGAAATTGTGGAGCACCTGATTGCCGTACTCAGAATGGGTAACTTCTGGGTGGAATTGCACTGAGTAAAGTCCGCGGGAAGCGGCCTCCATAGCAGCACAAGGGCAATTAGCGGTGGAGGCGGATACGGTAAAGCCCTCGGGGGCCTGAGAGATATAATCGGTATGGCTCATCCAGCAGATGCTTTTAGAGGGAATGTCTTTGAATAAGAGACTTTCGGAAGAAACAGTGACCTCAACGTGACCGTATTCTTTGTTAGGAGCCTGAGAAATGGCGCCGTTTAACATATAGGCCATGAGCTGAGCGCCATAGCAGATGCCAAGTACAGGTACGCCCAGATCTAAAATATCAGCTGTATAATGCGGAGAGCTCTCCAAATATACACTGTTGGGGCCGCCTGTGAAAATGATGCCTTTATAGCCGGCCTCCTTGATCTGTGAAAGAGGCGTAGTATAGGGCAGGATTTCGCAATACACATGCTGATCCCGCACGCGTCTGGCAATCAGCTGATTATACTGCCCGCCAAAATCAAGTACTAATACTTTTTCCATGAGACCTCCTTGGTTTATCGGTGGATAATTTCTTCGCGCTTAGGGCCGGTGGATACCATCGTGATCGGCACGCCGAGCTCCTGCTCGATGAACAGTACATAGTCCTGTGCCTCCTTGGGCAGGTCTTCAAAACGGGTGATGCCACGGATATCTTTTTTAAAGCCGGGGAAAACCTTCAGGACCGGCTTGGCCTTCTTAAGCACAGGTGTTACAGGAAAATCTTTAACAATTTTACCATCGATTTCATAGCCAACGCAAACGGGAATTTCATCAAGATATGACAAGCAGTCGATAGCAGTCAGCACAACCTGCGTAGCAGCCTGACATTGTACGCCGTAGCGGCTTGCAACACAGTCGAACCAGCCTACACGGCGGGGACGTCCGGTGGTTGCGCCGAATTCGCCTTTATCCCCGCCGTGAAGCCGCAGTTCTTGCGCTTCGTCGCCGAAGATCTCAGACACGAATTCTCCTGCGCCCACGGCGCTGGAATAGGCTTTGGTAACAGCCACAACATCGGTAATCAGACGCGCCGGCAGTCCTGCGCCCACAGCGCCATAGCCCGCCAGCGGCGAGGAGGACGTGACCATGGGATAGATGCCAAAATCAGGATCCTTCAGCGTACCCAGCTGTCCCTCCAGCAAAATGGTCTTGCCGGCGGCCACGGCTTCGCGCAGATATACGTTGGTGTCGCACACATAAGGCGCGATCATATCTTTATATTCCATCAAAGTCGCAAAAAGTTCATCCGCATCTAGCAGCGGTTTGTGGTAAATATGCTCGAGCTGCAGGTTTTTAAGCTCGCATACGCGCGCAAGCTTCTCCTTCAGCTCTTCGGGATAAAACAGCTCGTTTACCTGAATGCCGATTTTGGCGTATTTATCAGAAAAGAAAGGAGCGATGCCCGATTTGGTAGAGCCAAAAGCGGCAGCGCCCAGCCGTTCCTCTTCATATGTATCCAGAAGAACATGATAGGGCATTACAATTTGAGCACGATCCGACACCAAAATATGCGGATTGATGCCGCGCTGCTTTACGGTTTCCAGCTCGTGAATAAGCTTGGGAATGTCCAGTGCCACGCCATTTCCTAAAATGTTTACGGTATGCGGATAGCAGACGCCGGAGGGCAGCAGATGCAGCGCAAAACGACCATGCTCATTGATAATCGTATGGCCTGCGTTGGCACCGCCCTGAAAACGGATTACAATATCAGACTGGCTGGCGAGCATATCGGTAACCTTGCCCTTACCTTCATCGCCCCAGTTCGCCCCAACAATTGCTCTAATCATAATTCTCCATCCTTTATAAGGTGTATTTTAGCGGCTGTGCCGCCAATTGTTCGCGCCGCCCATAAAACAGATAGCGGCGAGGAAACAGAAAAGGGCTTCCGAAATAGGGGGGAAGCCTTTTAAGCGTATTCCTGATCCATTATAGTATAGGACGAGGGGACTGTCAAGAAAAGTGCGGTGAAAATATCATGGTCTTTATGTTTAAAGAATAATAGATCGAAACAATTAAATGATTTCCTTTTCTGCTTTGTCGAGCACATCAGATAAACCGGCGATAAAAGCATCTTTATCGAGACAGCAGCGAGTTAAGTAAAGCGCGAATGTAATATGACTGCAGCAGCTTTTGCCTGATTCTAATGCTGTATAAGCCCGACCGCTCATATCCAGAATGGCTGCCATTCTCTCTTGCGAGAGTCCTTTGGCAGCTCTTGTCTTTAATAATTCACATCTGACATAGTTTTTGTACGCTTCACGGATGTACTTTCTCATGATAAATTTCTCCTTTGATAAAATTTATCTTAATTGTACAGAGATTATGAGGCGCACGCCATGAAGTGTACTTCGGGAAATGAGGGTATCACATGTGCTTGTCGGCTTCTAAATATAAAATAAGCAGTTGCAGTAGGGAGGATAAAGAGAAATAAGTACGTTATAAGAGTTCTGATGTGATCAATTTAACGCGCAAAACAGCAAATGGGTACGTTATAGTAAATTATTCATTGAGGAAGCAACGTGCGAATTTCGGAAGTTGCACGTTAAAAAGATATTATTTTAAATTTGCAACGTAGTTACATAAAACATCGCTCCGGTCGAAGCACGGTGACCGGAGCGATGCAGCATTCTATCACGGGAAAAGATTACATAGTTTGTTATGTTACTCTTCGGGGATTGGGTGATAGAATACATATAGTGTAGCAAAAAGAAATAGAGAGTACAAAGAAGCGGAGTGCATTTTTGGGAGAATTTAGGAAAAAGTTTTGAAATATAAGGAATTAAAGCAAAGCATGTAAAAATTTGAAGCGTCTGGGTATTGAACTTGAAGTTTAAACGCGGTATAATACTCATACTAAACTTAGGTTTAGTTTCATAAATAATGGGTAATGGCTTTGCAAGAGTGATCACAGAAGATATCATCGAGGGTACATGTATTTTGCGTGATCACATTATTATGCATATGGACTTAGAATAACCGGACAGTAAGCCTTGCCCTAAATAAGGGGAACTGAAAAAAATGTCAAGTAATTTTCATATAGATCATAAGCAAGAAGGCATGAATGATCAGAGGGGCAGTCAGGCCTATCCGCGCAGGCGGATTGAGCATTGGCAGATGATTGCGATTTGGCTAGTCATTTATGATGTGCTGGCCGTTAATATTGCCTATTTTATTGCTTTATGGCTTCGGTTTGACTGTCGATTTTCGGCAATTCCGATATCTTATTTGAAATCCTATCTTTATTTTACGCCGATTTACACGCTTTTTTGTATTATTATATTTAAAGGGCTCAGACTGTACAGAAGTGTTTGGCGTTTTGCCAGTTATAGTGAATTGGTAAGAACGGCCGCTACTTCTGTATTAACATTCCTTTTTCATACAATTGGTATTACAGTATTGTTTGAACGCATGCCGGTTTCCTATTATTGTTTTGGCGCACTGATCCAGTTTGGCCTGATTTTAGGAGTTCGGTTTTCTTATCGTTTTCTTTTGCTAGAGCGCAGTCGCAGAAATAAAAGCCAAGAAGAAGCAAGAGCGAGCCGTGTAATGCTGATTGGAGCTGGCAGCGCTGGACAAATGATTTTGAGGGATATTTTGCATGCAGATGAGTTAAAAGAAATCGTATGCTGCATTATTGACGATAATCCTAATAAATGGAACCGTTTTGTAGACGGCATTCCGATTGTAGGCGGACGGGATGATATTCTTGTTAATGTAGAAAAATATAAGATTGATAAAATATATGTAGCAATTCCTAGTTCCACGGCAGAACAGAAAAGGGATATTTTGAATATCTGCAAGGAAACAGGCTGCGTACTGAAAAATTTGCCGGGGATGTATCAGCTGGTAACTGGCGAAGTAACGGTGGGTGCCATGCGGGATGTGTCGGTGGAAGACTTGTTGGGAAGAGAGCCAATTCGCGTTAATAATGCAGAAATTTTCCAACAGCTGCAAGGAAAGTCGGTTTTAATTACAGGCGGCGGCGGTTCTATTGGGAGTGAATTGTGCCGCCAGATTGCAGCACATGAGCCCAAACAATTGATTATTTTTGATGTATATGAAAATAATGCTTATGAAATTGAACAGGAACTTAAGAGAAAATACCCTAAATTGAATTTAGTTGTGCTGATTGGTTCCGTGCGGGATAGTAGGCGTATCAATGGGGTGTTCGAGACATATCATCCGGATATTGTGTATCATGCGGCGGCTCATAAGCATGTTCCGCTAATGGAGATGAGCCCTTGTGAAGCAATTAAAAATAATGCAATTGGAACCTATAAAACGGCATATGCTGCACTGAGAAACGGGTGCAAACGCTTTGTATTAATCAGTACGGATAAAGCAGTTAATCCAACTAATATCATGGGAGCCAGTAAACGTCTTTGTGAAATGGTGATTCAGTCTTTTGCCCAGGCAGTTAAGAATGGAAGTACGGAAATGCTGCCTGTGCTTTATGCACATCAGGAAGATGAAGACGGCAGTATGAAGGAAATTGCTCAAATAATTCGTAATGGGCAAACAGAATTTGTGGCGGTACGTTTTGGAAATGTGCTGGGGAGTAATGGTTCAGTGATTCCTCTATTTAAAAAACAGATTGCAGCAGGCGGTCCGGTAACAGTGACGCATCCGGATGTGATTCGGTATTTTATGACTATTCCGGAGGCAGTTAGTTTGGTATTGCAAGCCGGTGCATATGCCGCCGGCGGCGAGATTTTTGTGCTCGATATGGGAGCACCGATGAAGATCGATACGCTTGCTAGAAATCTCATCAAGCTTTCCGGCTATAAGCCGGACATTGATATTCCTGTGGTTTATACTGGCCTGCGTCCGGGAGAAAAGCTTTATGAAGAAAAGCTGATGGAAGAAGAAGGGATGCAAACAACGCCGAATCATTTAATTCATATTGGTAGACCGATTCCATTTGATGCAGGGATGTTCTTAGAGCAGATGCAGGAGTTGGTACGTGTAAGCTATAATAACGATGAAGAACAGATTCGAAAGTTAATGCAGGAAGTTGTGCCAACATTTTCAGCGGCAGGAGAAAAGGGAAGTGAGAAGAAAGGTGAAATATATGAAGAGCTGCTGAGAGAAGTTAGGGTAAGTACTACTAATTAAGGAAAAGTAATGTGTTAAAAAACAACAGAACCTAATTGAATATCTATGGTAGGAGAAAATAGCAATGTAGCTGGGGAAAAGAAAGTTTTTATTCTGATATGACTTCTGATGCAACACTCAATCTGGACATTAAATTAGTTAAAGTTTACAATAAAAATTGATGTAATTAAAGATGTTCGCAAGAAACATGGGGTGTTGTTCATTGAAGATGCTGCTGAATTGATGGAAGCTACATATTAAGATCGACAGAGCGTTTTTTTGTAGATTATGCAGTAACTGGTGTGGCTGCCGTAATGGAGGAGAAATGGAAAATAATTACATTCAGTATGAAAAAGAATTAGATGTCAAGCGTGTTGCTGTGGCGTGTTTAAGGAAATGGCGGATGATCCTTATTGCAATGTTAATTGCTGCGCTGCTGATGGGGATCACCGATGTGATTTCACAGCTTACACAGGAATCAGTTCGGGCTGAAGATGGTACGATGGTGAAGATAGTGTTTAGTGTTTCCAGTGTTGTTATGAAGATAATTCTTGGCGGAATACTCGGCGCAGTAGCTGTGTGTGGATGTGTGTTCTGTAAACAGCTTTTTATGTTGTTATTTGGAAAGAATCTTTACAGCATGAAACATGTGTGCGAACAACTCAATATCCCAATTATGGTATCTTTTCATATACCGGTTGGGAGTAAGAATATAAAAAAAGCAACGAAAATTGATAGGCTAATTGATCAGCTGGATGGTGGTGCCCGTGAAATAGATGTAAGTAAAGAGTATGCACTTGCGGCTGCCAAAATCAGTTTGGTAGCCGGAGAGAAAAAACAGATTCTAGTGATTGGAACGGTATCGGAAGCAGAATTGAATGAAGTCGCCGTCAATCTGAATCGGAGCGGTATCGCAAGCGGAATTTCCTTTGTCCCTGTTGCAAAAGTGTTGCAAGATCCTCAATGCATGATAAAGGTTAAAAATCAGGCAATTGTGTTGGTACAATCGGAAGAAGGTAGCATAAAAGGTGATGTCTTTTCACTGTTGGAACTTTTGGCACAGAGCCGAACTATCGTAATAGGAGCAATTCTGTTGTAACGGATGTAATGCGAAAAAGAGATATAATAGTGATATTCTGAAATGTAAAGCGAGCTTTTGATCTGAATGTATGAACTGGATAAGTGAATGCAAGACTCACGATGCATATCAAAAAGGAAGCTGAGAGTATCATTTCGATATATAAAGTTTATGGAGATGTAGTGCTATGAAAAAAATTGATATTCCATTCTCGCCTCCCGACATCAGTGATGCGGAGATTAATCTTGTGACAGAAACACTTCGTTCTGGTTGGATTACCACTGGACCCAAAACGAAGGAATTTGAAAAAAAAATTGCCGAATATGTTGGTTCACCTAAGTGTGTATGTCTGAATTCACAGACTGCCTGTGCTGAGGTTTCACTCAGAATACTTGGTATTGGTGCGGGAGATGAGGTAATTGTCCCTGCATACACCTATACTGCAACTGCTTCGGTGGTCTGTCATGTGGGAGCCAAGATTGTCATGGTGGACTGCCAGAAGGATAGTTTAGAAATGGATTATGATGCTTTGGAGGCTGCCATTACGGATAAGACTAAAGCTGTAATTCCAGTGGATTTGGCGGGTATTCCGTGTGATTATAATCGTATCTTTGAAATCGTAGAACGTAAAAAGTCTCTTTTTAATCCAAATAATGAGATTCAAGAAAAACTTCAAAGAGTTGCAGTCGTTGCTGATGCAGCGCATGCTTTTGGTGCCCAGCGACATGCTATAATGGTTGGTTCTATCGCCGATTTTACAAACTTTAGTTTCCATGCTGTGAAAAATCTGACTACAGCGGAAGGGGGAGCTATGACCTGGAAGCATATTGATGGCATCGATGATGAAGCAATTTACAAACAAATACAACTTTTCTCTCTTCATGGTCAATCCAAAGATGCACTTGCTAAGACACAGCTCGGAGCATGGGAATATGATGTTGTTGGTACTTGGTACAAGTGCAACATGACAGATATTGCCGCTGCGATTGGTTTGGCCCAGATAGAGAGATATGATGGTATTTTGTCGCGAAGGAAAGAGATTGTCAGTAAATACGATGCAGCTTTGAAACCACTTGGTGTTAAGGTGCTCTCTCATTATACAAATGAGCACATATCAAGCGGACATCTATATATTACGAGAGTTCCAAATGTTACTGATGAACAGCGCCGCGAGATCATCGTAAAGATGGCAAAAGCAGGTGTGGCTTGCAATGTTCACTACAAACCATTGCCAATGCATACGGCATATAAAATATTGGGGTTTGATATTAAAGATTATCCGAACGCCTATAAGCATTATGAGAATGAGATTACACTACCACTTTATACGAAACTGACCGACGAGGAAGTGCAGTATGTGATTGATACTTATGTTGCAATTTTGAAAGAGTATATTTAGGTGAACATAAAATGAGAAAATGGGATGAGCTACCGGATAAAATGAAGACCGAGGAAGTTCGTTACTACTACGATATTCTCTGCAAGAAGAAGTTCAGTCTATTAGTGAAGCGGTTGTTTGACATTGTAGTCTCCGCTATTATGTTGGTTATTCTATCGCCTGTGTTTTTGGCTCTGGCTGTTGCAATCAAGATCGACTCTTCTGGTCCGATTTTTTACAGACAGGAGAGGGTGACTAAGTATGGTAAGAGATTTCGTATTCATAAGTTCCGCACGATGGTCAATAATGCCGACAAAAAAGGCAGCTTGGTCACAGTGAAGAATGACAGCCGTGTTACGAGAGTGGGCAGATTGATTCGAAAATGTCGGCTTGATGAAATCAGTCAACTGTTCGACGTGTTCATGGGTGACATGACCTTTGTCGGCACACGTCCGGAGGTCGTGAAGTATGTGGATCGGTATGCACCTGCTATGATGGCAACATTGCTTCTACCGGCAGGTATTACATCAGAAGCGAGTATTCTCTACAAGAATGAAGATAAGCTCCTAGATGATGCTGAGAATATAGACGATGTCTATGTGGAAAAGGTGCTTTCCGGCAAGATGTATTACAATTTGAGAAGCATTGAGAGATTTAGTCTCCGAGGAGATATCAACGTTATGGTTAAGACAGTGTTTGCGATGTTGGGTAAGGGTTATAAGACAGATGAAGCAGGGGAAAGAACGTTTGCAGAATCAATGAAAAAACAAATGAGGTAAATGTGTGATGAAAATATGGTATTTCCATCATTATGCGACGCCATATGAAATAGCGGGCTTACATAGACCATTTGAATTTGGGTCGTATTTGAATCAATCAGGAAATCAAATAGCAGTCTTTACTTCATCTTACCTGCATTATGCTGGTGAGAACATGATAAAGGGAAAAGAAAAAATCCTTCTTCGTGAATATGATGGAGTGACATCAGTTTTTGTTCGAACCTGTGGATATCAGAACAAGATTAATCGGGTTATGAATATGGTTCAATTCGGATATCGACTATTTGAGGCATCAAAATGGTTTGCAAAAAATCATTGGAAGCCGGATATTATTGTTGCATCCATTCCGCATCCGCTGGCGGCTCTTTCTGCATTAAAAATTGCAAAAAAATACAATATTCCTTGCATTTGTGAAGTTCGTGATCTTTGGCCGGAAGTTTTTTTCTTGGGAGGTGTGGTGAAAGAAAGGGGATTAATAGGAAAGTTTTTACTCCATTACGAGCGACTCATATATGAGAAAGCAGATAGCTTGGTATTTCTGAAAGAAGGCGACCATACTTATATTTCAGATCATAAATGGGATACAGCAAACGGTGGTAAAGTTGATATATCAAAATGTGCATATATTAATAACGGTGTCGATATACAACTGTTTGATAGAAGAATTAAAGAATGTACTTATCCAGACGAGGACTTGGAGACTGACAAATTTAAAATTATCTATTGTGGCACAATTAGACCTGTCAATAATATTGGCATGCTTCTTGATGTGGCAAAGAAGCTTGATGATGATGCGATAGTTTTGATATATGGTATGGGTAATTGTGTCGAAGAATTAAAACAAAGAGTTGTAGATGAGCAGATAAATAACGTGCGATTCAAAGGGTATGTAAATAATAAATATATTCCATACATCTTAAGCAAATCATCCTTGAATATTTTGAATTATTCGGGCTCTACTTATAACTGGTCGCGAGGTAACAGTTCAAATAAACTGTTTGAATATTTGGCAAGCGGGAAGCCAGTTGTTTCGACTGTCAAAATGGGATATGATATTATCGAAAGAGATAATTGTGGATACTCCGTTGAAGAGTGTACAGTTGATAATATCGTTGAAGTTATAAATAGGGTTAGAAAATTGTCTCCAGCTGAATATGAGACAATATGCAAGTCAGCAAGAAACACAGCAGAAAAATTTGATATTCCAATACTTGCTAAAAGATATGAACAGGTATTGAAAGATACTATTAAGCAATTTAAAGGAGAATAAATAAAAATGATTAACGTAATTGGACTCGGCTATATCGGGCTTCCCACAGCTCTTATGATGGCTTCTCATGGAGTAGAGGTTATAGGTACTGACTATAATAAAGAGCTTGTAGCAACACTTAATGCAGGTCACACTACTTTTAAAGAAAATGGGCTTGATGAGCTTTTTAAAAATGCTGTTAAAGCCGGCATCAAATTTACAACGGAATATCAGGTAACAGATACATATATTGTTTCTGTTCCCACACCATATGACAAATTTTCTAAGAAAGTCGATGCTTGCTATGTTGTGGCAGCGGTAAAGACTATTATGGATGTTTGCCCTAAAGGAGCAACAGTGGTTGTAGAATCCACTGTCTCCCCCGGAACTATCGACAAGTATGTTCGTCCAGTAATCGAGGAGAAGGGGTTCACCATCGGCAAGGACATCAATCTCGTTCATGCGCCGGAGCGCATTATTCCGGGGAATATGGTCTATGAACTTCTTCACAATAATCGCACTATCGGTGCTGATGATAAAGCTATCGGTGAAAAGATCAAAGAGCTTTATTCTTCTTTCTGCCAAGGTGAAATTGTTGTAACAGATATTAGAACTGCTGAAATGACAAAGGTTGTTGAGAATACTTTCCGTGCAGTCAATATTGCTTTCGCAAATGAGTTGGCTAAAATTTGTCGACATGACAATATGGATGTGTATGAGATCATTCGTATATGCAATATGCATCCTCGTGTAAACATTCTTCAGCCCGGTCCCGGTGTTGGTGGCCACTGCATCTCTGTTGATCCGTGGTTTCTTGTGGGTGATTATCCGAGTCTTGCAAAGGTTATTGATGAATCTATGAAAACTAATGACGGTATGCCTGATTTCGTTCTTAATCGCATTTATGAAATTATGAAAGAAAATGAAATCACTGATTTTAGCCGTGTTGGTCTTTACGGACTTTCCTATAAGGAAAATGTTGATGACCCCAGAGAGTCACCGACGATTCAGTTGCTTGAAAGTCAGGAAAGACATCTTGCAGCTCCGCTTAAGGTATATGATCCCTTCTTTACAAATGATCTAGTTTCCAATCAGTACCATGATTTTGACAAATTCTTGGAAGATACTGACCTTGTCGTTATTATGGTCAATCATAATCAGATCAAAGAAAACATGGATAAACTCAAAGGTAAGATCGTATTCGATACCCGTAGATGCTGTGATCTTCCCGGTACATATAGACTCTAACATAGGGAGCAAAATGATGAAAAAAGTTATGCTTGTTTTTGGCACAAGACCCGAAGCAATAAAAATGTGCCCTTTAGTAAATGAACTTAAAACAAGAAAAAATCTCAACACAGTTGTCTGTGTTACAGGGCAGCATCGTCAGATGCTCGATCAGGTGCTTGAAGCTTTCAATGTAACACCGGACTATGATTTGTCTATCATGAAGGACAAGCAGACCTTGTTTGATATTACAACCAACATTCTAAATGGTATTGGAGAGATTCTTGATGAAGTTAAACCGGATATTGTACTTGTTCACGGAGATACAAGCACAACTTTTGTAACGGCTCTGGCCTGTTTTTATAAGCAGATAGCAGTTGGACATGTAGAAGCTGGACTTCGTACATATGACATTTACAGCCCTTATCCCGAAGAATTTAATCGCCAAGCTGTTAGTATCATAGCAAAGTATAATTTTGCTCCGACTGAGATGTCGAAAAACAACTTGATCAAAGAAGGCAAGGACGTTGACAACATTTATGTAACTGGCAATACCGCTATCGATGCGCTTAAAACTACAGTTCGAAAGGATTATACACACCCCCAACTTGAATGGGCTGCAGACAGCCGTTTGATAATTATAACAGCTCATCGTCGTGAGAATCTTGGTGAGCCAATGCGTAATATGTTTCGTGCAATTCGCCGTATCATGGATGAGCATCCTGATGTTAAGGCGATTTATCCCATTCACATGAATCCTGTTGTTCGTGAGGCGGCAGCTCAAGAATTAGGTGGATGTGACAGAATTCATATAATTGAACCGCTTGAAGTACTTGATTTTCACAATTTTCTTGCAAAAAGCTTCTTGATTCTAACAGATAGCGGTGGAATTCAGGAAGAGGCTCCTTCTCTTGGAAAACCGGTTCTTGTTATGAGAGATACTACTGAAAGACCAGAGGGTATTGCAGCAGGTACTCTTAAACTTGTAGGTACTGATGAACAGGTTATCTATGATAATTTTAAGCAGCTTCTTGAAAATGAAGATGCCTATGAGGAAATGTCGAAAGCAAGTAATCCGTATGGTGATGGTTTAGCAAGCAAGCGAATTGCGGATATATTAGAGCTTTAATTTAGTTTGTGCTGATTAATGGGAGGAATAAAAGTGCTGTTTGAATCAATAAAGAATGGAAAAGCGTCACTTTCGCTTATCGGTTTGGGATATGTTGGTATGCCTATTGCAGTTGCGTTTGCAAAAGTGGGTGTAAAAGTTGTAGGTTTTGATTTGAATCCAGCGAAAATCGAACTTTACAAATCTGGTATTGATCCGACAAATGAAGTCGGGGATGAAGCAATCAAGCAGACGACGGTTATGTTTACAGCAGATGAAAAGGATTTGCAAAAGGCAAAATTCCATATTGTTGCTGTACCTACGCCTGTAAATCTTGATCATACGCCTGATTTGACTCCTGTTATTGGTGCGAGTGAAATTGTGGGCAGAAATTTGACGAAAGGTTCTATTGTCGTGTTCGAATCCACAGTTTACCCTGGCGTTACTGAGGATGTTTGTCTACCTATTATTGAGCGTGAATCTGGATTAAAGTGTGGTGTTGATTTCAAGATAGGTTATTCTCCTGAAAGAATTAATCCTGGTGACAAGGTTCATCGACTTGAAAATATAAAAAAGATTGTTTCCGGTTGTGATAAAAAAGCGCTCGAGGAAATCAAGGCTGTTTACGATCTGGTAATCAAGGCTGGTACACATCCTGTGTCCAATATTAAAACTGCTGAAGCAGTTAAGGTGGTTGAGAACAGTCAACGTGACATCAATATAGCGTTTATGAATGAGCTTGCAATGGTCTTTGATCGTATGGGTATTGATACAAACGAAGTTGTAGAAGGGATGAATACAAAGTGGAACGCACTTGGTTTCCGTCCGGGGCTTGTAGGTGGTCACTGTATTGGAGTTGATCCTTATTATTTTACTTATCAAGCGGAGAAACTTGGTTACCATAGCCAGATTATTCTCAATGGACGTATGGTCAATGACAGTATGGGAAAATTTGTTGCGGATGCGGCAATCAAGCAGATGATCAGGGTGGGCAAGGCTCCGATAAAAAGCAAGGTTGTTATTCTTGGACTAACCTTTAAAGAAAACTGTCCCGATACAAGAAATTCAAAAGTATCCGATGTGTATAATAGTTTGATGGAATATGGAGTGCAGCCGATTGTTATCGATCCGTGGGCAAGTGCACATGATGCAAAACATGAGTATAATATTGAGCTTAGTCCGTTAGAGGCTGCCGTGGATGCGGACTGTTTAATTCTGGCAGTTGCGCATGATGAGTTCAGACAGCTTGGACTTGATAAGCTTGGTAAGATGTTTAAGGATATTCCTCAAGACGAGAAAGTGCTGATTGATGTAAAGGGTTTGTATTCTGTAATGGAACTTGAAGCAAGCGGTTTGACGTATTGGAGATTATAATAAAGGGTAGATTCAGTAATGCGGGTATTACATATTAATTGCAATTATTTAACAACAGAATTGCATCAAACGATGGTCAATCATTTAAATGATTTAGACGTGGAAAATGTTGTTTTTGCGCCCACATATGATATATCTTTATCTGTTGTGGAGCCAAATTCAAATGTAATTGTTAAAAAGTGCTTTAAAAAATGGGATCGTTTATTTTTTGATTATAAACAAAGAAAGATTCGAAACGGTCTTTTGGATAGCGTGGATATAGAGTCGTTCGATTGTATTCATGCATATACTTTGTTTACAGATGGGAATTGTGCGATGCATATTTCACGTAAACTAGGAATTCCGTATGTTGTGGCCGTTAGAAACACGGATGTTAATACTTTTTTGAAATACATGCTTTATCTACGTCATAGAGGTGTAGAGATTTTGTTAA
Source organism: Lachnospiraceae bacterium (assembly GCA_022794035.1). NCBI lineage: Bacteria > Bacillati > Bacillota > Clostridia > Lachnospirales > Lachnospiraceae > Lachnospiraceae bacterium. The sequence continues at coordinate 152,622 of JAAWDX010000003.1, forward strand.
ATGCCAAAGCGGTTTTTTTCCTTTCACCTGCTTATAAAAGAACTGTCCTTGAAAAATATGTTCCTAAAAAATACCAAGATGAAATTGAAAAGAAAAGCCTGATTATGCCTAATGGGATTGATGATTTTTGGCATAATAATGTATACGATAGACTACAAAATGAGTTATGTAATAAAATAAATCTTGTTTATGTTGGGAAAATTGATAAAAATAAAAATATTGATACTACTCAAAGAGCGATGGAGCTTCTTTCGCTAAAAGGTTTTGAGGTTTCGTTAACAGTTGTCGGAAAAGTTATGGATGATTCTGTATTAGAGAAAATATCGACGGATAAAAAGACGGTTATTTTGGCTCCAAAGCCTAAAGAAGAACTCATATCTGTGTATCGGGCAAATGATATTTTTGTAATGCCATCTCATACGGAAACCTTTGGATTGGTATATGTTGAAGCAATGACGCAAGGACTACCAGTTATATATACAAAGGGGCAAGGGTTTGATGGGCACTTTAAAGACGGACAAGTTGGTTTTAGCGTTGATGACAGAAAACCTCAGGACATTGCGGATGCCATTGAGAAAATAGTTACAAATTATTCTGGAATTTCAAGGAATCTAATATCTGCTTCGCGCTCTTTTTGCTGGGATGAAATTTGCCGTAAGTATAAAACAATTTACGAAAACCTTTTGTAAATCTGGACAAAGAAAGGAGTGTTCAAGTGAGAATATTAATCGTAAAAATGTCTCCTATTGAGGCGATAACTTCTTCGATGTTTAGGACACTTGCCATTGCGCGCGGTTTGCATGAACAGGGTCATCAAATTGATTTTTTGACCGTTCCCGATACGAATACCAATGCAAAGGCGGAACCCAAACATTTTATTCAAGACATAAATATAATTCGAACTAAACCAAATAATTTGTTTATAAATGCAAGTAAGACTATAAACCAAAATAAATCTAGCTTGAAAAAAATAGTGATCTCAGCTGCTCGTACGCTTTGGCATAAACTATGTATATATGATAACACAATTAATATAGCAAAATCGATTTCTCTTGATCTTTTGCCAACGAATAAATATGATATTGTTATTTCTTCATCGGATCCTAAAACAGCACATATTGTTGTGAAAAGATTATTGAAACAAGGTTTGGAATGTGGAAAGTGGATTCAATATTGGGGTGACCCTCTTACTCTAGATATTACTCAAAAGAGTATATATCCTAAAATAATCCTTAAAGCCTGTGAGAGAGGCTTAATTGGAAAAGCAGATAAAATTGTTTATGTTTCTCCTTTTACTTTAGACGAGCAAAAAAAATTATTTCCCAAATACGCTAAAAGAATGTGTTTTTTACCTATTGCCTATATGGAAAAGAAAGAGTATCCACAAACTTGTAATTCACAGTTTGTAGTTGGATACTATGGTGATTATAAAAGTAATGTAAGAAACATTGTACCATTTTATCAGGCATGCAGAGAATTAGGTGACTTAATACATGCTGATATAATTGGTGATACTGATTTGACATTGGAATCAGATGCAAATATAAATGTGTTGCCAAGGGGAATAAAAGATTCATATGAAGAAAAGGCGGATCTGGTGGTTTGTATATTAAATTCTCGTGGTACTCAAATTCCAGGAAAAATATATCATGAAGCCGGAACTAATAAGGCTATTTTAGTTATCGTTGATGGCGAAAAACGAGATCAGATGTATGAATATTTGGAGTCATTTAGCCGTTTCATAGTATGCGACAATGATGTTGAGGCAATAAAAAATGCAATTTTGAAAGTTATTAAATGTAAGTCTAAGGTTCACCCCTTGGAAGAGTTGCATTATGTAAATATATCTATGAAATTAATAAGCTGACTTGCTATATTTTGTTATGATATTTGTAGGGGCTTCTATGCAGAGCAGGTAGTCAAAAGTATCGTATATTGAGCTTATAGCTGAATAGGGAGCGCAATTGCATCAGCAGGCAAAGGAGGATGAAAGAAATATGCTATTAATTGTTTTTTATATAATTGTGGCAATCATTGCAACACTTATATTTTTAATCCACTTGAAAAATAGAGGTATATCCATTAGCATCACATTTCATGCTCTTTTCTTGATATATTATTTTGTCATTCCTCCTTTGATGCTGCTATTATTGAATTACACAGATTGGCTTCATATGAACATAATTAGGTTTAACTTTATTGCACATACAACAGAAAAACAGAGATATTTATCTTTATTATTAGCCATTATAGGTTATGTGATATTTATTTTTGTTTTTCGTACTAATATTTTTACAAAAAGAGCAAAAACAGAGTCTGCTGATGAGCAATTATATGAAACACAAGGGTTATATACTACTTTATATAAGGCGGGAAGACTCTTTGCAATCATTGGTATAATCTGCTTTGGTGTTGTAATTTATGAATTGGGTGGGATTTCAGCTATGCTAGGTATTGCTGGCAATCTTCGCGGTTATAATGTTGACAAATCTGAATATTTTTCTTCAATAGGAGCAATTTGCCTTTCAATGTCCGGTTTTATTTACAGCGCTGCGATTTGTTTGCTCTCTTGCTTGAAAAAGAAAAGGAATGTAACGATCTGGTTGGCGGTTGTCTTGATATTCTTGCTGCTGTATCTTTTGTATAATCAAGGGAGAGGCCCTATTGTTCTTTTTACATTGTGTATTTTGTATGCATTTCTTAAAAGAAAAGATATTAAGGACTCAAGGATTATCTCTGTTTTTTTGATTATTGCAGTGTTCGTTTTTTTGAGTTCGGGGTCGTTGCGTACGATATTGCGCTCAGTATCGTCCGGTCAGACGACTGAGGTAACTCTGATTGAGAATATTGAATCGACATTGAATGACTTGTCTTATCCATATGCAAATACGTTAAATGTTACGCATTTTATTGAAAAATATGGTTTTCGTTTCTTCAAAGATTACGTCTTGTGGGTTCCTGAACTTCTTCCAAGTCGCCTTTTTTCAGAAATAGGGATTCAATTACCCGAAATACAAACAATGACGAGCATTGTTTCTTATGAATACTCTAGAGGCGCGAAAAATTTGGGAGGGGTACCGGTTGACTTTCTCACTTCGGGTTTCTTTCAGGGAGGGATTTTGGGTCTGATCGGAAATAGTATAATTATACTGTGCTTGTTAAGAAAATTGGAAAGTATAGTTGAAGCTTTTCCAAAAGAGTGTTCTGCAATTAAATTCTGGATATGTGCTACAATTACATGGTCAGCTGTGATTAGTATGGATCCGTGCAAATTGCCACTTGCTTATTTACATCTTTTTATCCTTATTTTTGTTATGAGGAAACAAGCCATTCGAATGAAGCGCTATAAGCCTACTCCTATGGTGGGAAAGCTATAAAGCGGAGCAGAAATTTAGTTCAAACAGGATATAATAATTGTATTGTATGGAGGAGGTGATTGGTAATGGAGTGGATTAAAGAGAAAATAAAATATCTAAAGTCTGATATATCGCGTGTCTTAATAGCATCTGGAGTAAACAAAGGCATTAGCATGATATTAAGCATTGTCATTGTTCGGATTCTTTCGAAAGAAGATTACGGGCTGTTTTCTTTCGCATATAATAAAGTATCAATTATTATGGTATTTTCCGGCTTCGGAATTATCAGCGGTATCTTACAATTCTGTTCAGAATCAATCAGCAGTGAGAAAAAGAAAAGATACTATAAATTCGGCTTTCTCTTTGGATTGATCGCTAATAGTATCTTAAGTATCCTGCTGTTAGTTTATGCCATGGTCATTCCGATGGATATGAAGGGAGCCTCGGAATATGTGCTATATTTGGCTTGGCTGCCAATTATTGCGTTTTGCTATGAGTATGGAAACACAATTTTGCGTACTCAGGATCGCATGATTCAATATGCAAAGTCTACCAACATTAACTCTTTTTCATACGCTGCGGTATCTATTCTTCTAACGCTTTGTATTGGGGTATATGGGTATGTTGTTGGATATTACGCAAGTTATGTTGTTGCTATTGGCTATATTATTTTTGTTCTATTGAGAAATAGAAATTTTGGCGCATGGAAGACCGAAAAGTTTCAGCAGAGTGAAATAAAACCACTCCTTAAATTTTCTATTATTTGTATGCTGACAAACAGTTTGTCCAATGTGCTGGGATATATTGATTTGGAGATGATTGGTCAGATTATTCCGAATGCAGAAGTGTTGGCTGCATATAAAATTGGTTCAGGGATTCCTTCTCATGCGACCTTTATTACCGCGGCAATTGTCACGGCAGTCTATCCTAATTTTGCTAAAAACCAAGGGAATTATCTTTGGCTAAAATCAAGTACCAAAAAACTGCTCTTGGGCTTGCTGACCATTAATGGCGTTGTCGCTGTTGTTTTGTTTTTAGGCGCTGAACTAATTATCCAAGCATTATATGGACCTGAGTATTTCGATGCTGTATCAATGCTTAGAATTTCATCCATAGGGTATTTATTGTCAAGCGTTGTTCGCATTCCTTTTGGAACGCTTTTGTTATCAATGAGAAAAGTCAAGTTCAATCTGGTGGTTTGTGCAATCAGTGGCGTTTTAAACGTCATATTAGATCTTTTGCTGATTCCTAAGTATCAAAGTATGGGAGCGGTGTTTACATCACTTATTGTCATTCTGGTATCTGGGGCGATGTCTTTTACCGGATTTGTTATGTATATGAAGTCAATAAAAAATAAAACTCTTAAGGAGGAAGTATAGCGCATGAAAAAGATCTTAGTTACAGGCGCAGATGGTTTTATTGGAAGCCATTTGACTGAGCAGTTGGTAAAAAGAGGATATCAAGTAAAGGCATTTGCTTATTATAACTCTTTTAATACATGGGGATGGTTAGATAGCCTTCCTAAAGAGATTATGGAGAATGTTGAAGTATTTACTGGCGACGTTCGTGATCCCAATGGGGTGCGAGAAGCGATGGTTGGTTGCCAAGCAGTATTCCATCTTGCTGCACTGATAGCCATTCCCTTTAGTTACCATTCTCCGGATGCATATGTGGATACAAATGTTAAAGGAACACTAAATGTTTTGCAGGCAGCAAGGCTTTTGGAGACAGAAAGAATACTGGTTACGTCAACATCTGAAGTATATGGTACAGCTCAATATGTCCCAATAGACGAAAAGCATCCATATCAAGGTCAATCACCATATTCAGCTACAAAAATTGGCGCTGATCGTTTAGCGGAATCTTTTTATCGCAGTTTTGAATTACCAATAACTATTGTACGTCCTTTTAATACTTTTGGACCAAGGCAGTCGGCTAGGGCTGTAATCCCCACGATTATTACACAACTGCTCGCAGGGAAGGAAGAAATTAAACTTGGATCCATCACTCCTACTCGCGATTTTAATTACGTGAAAGATACTGCGAATGGATTTATCGAAATTTATCGGTCAGATAAAACCATTGGTGAAGAAATCAACATTGCTACGCAAAAGGAAATTTCGATAGAACAGCTGGGTAACGAGTTAATTCGTCAAATTAATCCAAAGGCGAGGATTATATGTGATGAGCAACGATTGCGTCCAGAGAAGAGTGAAGTGAATCGCCTGCTGGGTAGCAACGAGAAAATCAGAGCACTTACAGAGTGGTCGCCAAGGTATTCCTTTGAACAAGGATTAGCGGAGACGATAGCCTTTTTCAAAGATAACTTAGATAAATACAAGGTCGATATTTATAATATTTAGGAGATGAATACTATGGAAAAAACAGCGGTTATACTCTCCGGAGGATTGGGAACTAGATTGAAGCCTTTTACTAATGCTATTCCAAAACCACTTTTACCGATAGGTGAAAAGGCTGTGTTAGAGATTCAGATTGAAAGATTAGTGAAACATGGCTTTACACAAATAGTCTTGGCAACAAACTATAAAGCAGATTATATAGAGAATTTCTTCGGGGACGGTTCTCGTTATGGTGTAAAGCTTGTTGTTAGCAAGGAAGAGAAGCCCTTGGGCACTGCTGGACCAATTAAGCTAGTATCTGATTTATTAACTTCACCATTCCTTGTAATGAATGGTGACATCCTTACCACTATGGACTTCAATAAAATGTATGATTACGCCTGTAGTAATGATTCTCTCTTAACCATCGGACTAAAAAAGATTATTATGCCTTATGCCTTTGGAAATATATTTTTTGAAGGGGATCGTGTAACAGGCATACAGGAGAAACCCGACCTTATTACCTATGCAATGGCAGGAATTTATATGATGAAGCCGGGAATATTAGACTGTATTCCTGCAGACACATATTTTGGTATCGATAAGCTGGTTCAGGGTATGTTAGAGCAGGATATACCTGTTCGTAAGTATGATATTGAAGAATATTGGCTGGATATAGGTCGTATAGATGATTACGAAAAGGCGCAAGATGATTATGAGAAATTCAAAGAATGAGATTCATCGATACATGGGGGAAAGGCAAAATACACGTAATCCTAATATCGAATTGCTTAGAATTATTTCTATGCTGATGATTCTTATTTTGCACTACTTCAACCAAGGCAGAGCACTTTGGGATGTATCAGAAGGAAGTATTAATTATTACTTAATATGGGTTGTCGAAGCAATCTGCTATTTTTCAGTAAACTGTTATATGTTAATCAGTGGTTATTTTCTTTGGAAGACAGAGTTCAAATTGAATAAATTGATTTCTTTCTGGTTAACAGGAGCTTTTTATTCAGTTGTATTGTTTGTTATGTGTGTTGCGTTAAATATATATGAGTTTTCTGTTAAAGGCGTATTTATGGCTATTTTTCACGTAGCTAGTAGGGCGAACTGGTATGTGAGCGTTTATTTTGCCTTGTATTGCTTGTTACCGTTGCTAAATTATGCAATACAGGCAATGTCAAAAAAAGAGATGAAAGTGGTAACGGCTGCTGTTCTTATTCTTTTCTCGATCATTCCAACAGTACTGTTCTTTTGGGATGCATTCGGTGTAAGTAATGGATATAGTTTACTTTGGTACGTGGCTCTATATTTGGTAGGAGCTTTGTTAAGCCGTTTTTATGCCGAGAGAATAAAAGCTATTAAAACATCTGTACTGATCCTAGGAATGCTTACTGTTCTGTTATTGCCGATATTTAAGTTTGCAGTTAGGGCTATGTCTGATAGCATACCAGCTATATCAGGGTTTACAGATATACTATATAAATATAACTCCATTCCTGTTGTCATTGCATCTGTATCAATGTTTTGTTTATTTGCCCGTATACAGATCTCTGGAGATAGAATTACCCGATTGATAAATAGAATTGCTAAAACGACGCTGGGTGTATTTATTATTCATACTCACTTTGCGCTTAGGGATTCTTTATGGATAATGCTCGGTTCAAAGGATGTTATGAATTCTCAGTTGCTATGGTTGCATTTATCAGGATGCATAATTTTGGTTTTTGTAATATGTAGTTTTATTGATCTTGGCCGAGCAAAATTGTTCGACGTTTTAAAAGTTGAAAAGTTCGTTATCAAATTCAGTGAAAAAATCAACATGTTATTTGACAAGGAAAGGTTGGAAAAGAAGAATGACTAATCGTTTTATCCCATTATCGGTTCCGAATCTTAAAGGAAATGAAGTCGAATATGTTAAGCATGCTGTAGAAACAGAATGGGTATCTACAGCAGGAAGTTATGTTTCAGATTTTGAAAAGGCTGTGTCAGAATATGTGAAAACGCCTGGAGCTGTTGCGTGTCAAAGTGGTACAGCTGGGTTACATATTGCGCTAATGCTTTGTGGCGTTGAACGAAATGATATGGTCATTGTACCAACACTTACATTTATCGCTGCTGTTAACCCAGTAAGGTATATTGGGGCTGAGCCCATATTCATGGACTGCGACGACTCCTTGTGTATTGATCCTATAAAGTTGGAACAATTCTGTAAGGAAGAGTGTGAAATCAAGAATAATGTGTTATATCACAAAATAACAGGAAGCCGAATTCCAGCTATGGTTGTTGTTCATGTTTTTGGGAATATGGCAGATATGGAGAAGATTGTTGCTGTTGCTAAAAACTACCATATAAAAATTGTCGAGGACGCAACCGAAGCACTTGGAACCAAGTACACGGATGGTGCCTATTCAGGGCGTTTTGCTGGTACAATCGGCGATATGGGTGTATATTCATTTAACGGAAATAAGATTATTACTACTGGTGGCGGTGGAATGATTGTATCCAATGATAGGAGTATGTTGGCTCACGCAAAGCATTTGACGACCCAAGCAAAAGCTGATGAATTGAATTTTATTCATGATGAAATTGGATATAATTATAGATTGACTAATCTTCAAGCTGCTTTAGGGTTAGCTCAAATGGAGCAGCTGGAAACATTTATTGAAATAAAAATCAAAAACTACGAATGTTATCATTCGCAGATTTCCTCTATTCCTGGGCTCAGTATGCTTGGATTTAGAGAGAATACTCGTAGCAATCACTGGTTTTATTCGGTTTTCTGCGATCCAGTCTATCCCTTCGACAGAGATTCTCTGATCCATAGGCTTGGGGAGAAAAAAATACAGTGTCGACCAATTTGGGGGTTGATTCATCAACAAAAGCCTTATGAAGGGAACATGAGTTTTGAAATTGATAAAGCATTATATTATAATAAACATATAGTTAATATTCCTTGTAGTACCAACCTTACAGAACAGGATGTTCAATGTGTAATTGAGCAATTACGGTAGAGGTTCAAAATTTTGAAAGAAGATTCCCTATGAGAAAAATATTGATTATTGGAAATGCAGATTCTATATGGGTTAAGAACTATATTGAGCATATTTTGATGTCAGACGATTATGAGGTATATTTAACAACAACTTCTCTCAAAACAAGGTTTGATATTTTTTATCAGCAACGGCATGTTTTTTTGGTACCGCTACAACGTCGTGCTTCTTTGCTTGATAAAATACCAAAATTAAATGGAATTGCAAATATTTTAACAAGGGTAAAATCATTGAAAAAGTATGGCTTTTTTGATGTAATCCATGTACATTATGTAACAAGAGCAGCGTTGTTGTTGGCAAAATTGTTAAAACAAAGTAATACTCGTATTGTTGTATCATATTGGGGGAGCGATTTGCTGCGTAAAGGAGCTCGTGAGCTTAAGAAGGAAAGTAAATTTTTTTCAGAGATATCATGCTTTACACTATCCTCGGATGCAATGTATGAAAAGTTTATAAAGGTATATAGTCATAAATACTCGGAGCGGATCAACAAGGTACGATTTGGTGTGTCCGGATTTTTATCGATAATGCATGTCAAAGAAACCTTATCGATAGAAGACTGTAAAAAGTCGATAGGAGCTGACCCCCAAAAAGTGCTTATTGCAATCGGCTATAATAAGGCTCAGGGACAGCAGCATGACAAAGTGCTGAGTCAGATACAGACATTGGATAAAAGCTTGCAGGAACGTATTGAGCTTGTCCTGCAGTGTGGATATGGTGAATGCAGCGAAGAGTACTGGGAACGGTTGCAACAGATTATAAGTACTCTTTCCTGCAAAACAATTATTTTAACCAATTATATGAGTGATATAGATGTTGCTAAGCTTAGATATGCGGTTGATATTTATATTAACGCACAGATAACAGATGCCTTTTCTGCCACAATGCAAGAATACTTGTTCTCAGGAGCAATGGTTCTTAATCCTATATGGCTTTCATATCCGGAAATATCAGAGTTTGGCCTTTCTTGTGTTGAGTATAAAGATATTTCTGAAATACCAGAAGTAGTTGCGAAAATTATTTCAGCCGGAGTGTATCGACAATTAGAAAATGCAGCTATTTATCAGTATTCTTCATGGGAAAATTTAAAAAAAGGATGGGAAAAGAGCTATTTCTTTCCTATAGTTTAACTGAAAGAGAGATGACACAATGCGAGAAATAGTATTGTTTGGAGCAGGCGGTCATGCAAGAGTTGTTGCCGATATTGTTAAAAGTAATAATGAAGAGGTTAAAGGGTTTCTTTGTAATGAGGCCCCTCCCTCTGCAAGCCTTCATATTCTGGGAAATGATTGCGCTGCCGAATTAAAGTATGCAGATAAACAGTTTATTATTTGCGTCGGTAATAATAGGATTAGAAAGAATATTGCATTAGCTCATAAACGGTTGACCTATGCAACAGCTATTCATCCTTCTGCAGTGGTAGCGGAAGATGCAGTTATTGGTAAGGGAACCGTAGTTATGGCAGGAGCAATAATTAATCCGGGTGTTATTATCGGCGAGCATTGCATTATCAATAGCGGGGCAATTATTGAACACGATTGCTGGATAGGTGACTATGCTCATGTCTCGCCTCGTGCTGTACTTGGCGGGACAGTAAGGATTGGTGAAAATGTACATATTGGAATTGGCGCCACTGTAAAGAATAATATTACAATATGTAAGGACGTTGTGGTTGGTGCTGGTGCTGTTGTTGTAAAAGATATTTGTGAAGAAGGAATATACGTCGGAATACCCGCACGCAAGGTAATATCACAGAAGTAAAAATGGAGGAATCAATATGCCAGGCTTTTTTATTAGTAGTATTAAGGGAATTACAGTTCCTGATAATGAATATCAAAGCAAATGTATAAAGCAAGAAATTGCAAATGATAAATATGTAATACAACGCAATACTTTAGATAAGTATTTAGATGACAAGGTTTTTTTTGAAAATGACAAGGTGGTCATTATTCTTGAAGGGGTCATACTGAATAAAACTGAATTGTGCCAAAAGTATGGGGATAGCGATTTTACTTTAACTGTTTTGAAAATGCGAGAAGAAAGAGAAACTGAATTTTTCAATGATTTTCGGGGGAGCTTTTCTGGTGCGGTTTTAGATAAGAAAAAGGATGAGTGGCTCATATTTACCGACCATATCGGGCGTTCCCTTTATTGGTTCCAAAATGAATTGGGCTTTATTGTTGGTTCTGAAATACGATACATCTCTCAATCTATGCAGCGGCTTGGATTGCGCCGCGATATAGAAAAGGCCGCATTCGACTATATGTTTGTATATGGATGTATGATTGATAAAAGAACACAGATTAAAAATGTATACCGTGTGATGCCGGGTCATTATCTGACAATTGCAAATGGAAAAGCAGAGTTAAATCGCTACCACCGGATGTCTAATAAGCCAAATACCGCGATTACAGAAGACGAGGCGATCGAAACCTTTGATCGTTTGTTCTTAAAGGCTATGAAAAGAATAATCGATAAAGATAAAGAATATGGATATCAGACTATTTATGATTTAAGTGGAGGACTTGATAGTCGCGCAATATGCTTTACGGCAAAAAGACTTGGTGTGAAAAACGCTCTTACTTTCAGCTTTGGACAAAGCGGGAGCACAGATCAAACAATTGCGCAAGACATTGCCAGCTACTTAGGCTATACAAATATCTTTTACTCAATTGACAATGCAGCACATCTATATGACATAGACCAGATCATTCGCATGAATGGGGGAAGTTGCTATTACGCTGGTAACGGCGCTTATAAGCGTTGGATAGAGTTATTAGATACGAAAAAAATCGGCTTATCGGTTAACGGCGTATTTGGAGATATTTATGAAGGCGCTCATTTGTTCAATAAGACAAACGATGGATATTTGCCTATAATAGTCAATGAACGAAAAAAATGTTTGTCTCACCTGCTGGATATTAATTTAGACGAGAGTTGTACAGAGGGATTTGAGAATATAGAGCTATTTCTCTCGTATACTCGTGACATGCTTGGAAATATGAATACAGCCTTGACCAAACAAAACGCCATAGAAGTAATGTCTCCTTTTGGGGATATTGACTTCCTTTCATTCTTTTATTCTCTCTCGAGAGAAATGAGAATAGAAGAGCGGATTGGTATAAAATGGCAGAATAAAAAAAATCCAGACGCTATGCGTTTCATTTATGCAACAACAGGTCTTCTTCCAGATGCATCTCAATTTCGAGTTAATTTGCACCGTTTCCCCTTCCGTGTAAAAAAGAAATTAATGTCATATATCGGACGTAATGTGAAGAGTGTTCATGATATGAACCCCTTTGCTTATTGGTATGCAAGTAATCCTGATTTTCGAGTGTTTTTTACCAATTATTGGCGAGATAACAATGATTGTGCAAAACAATCGCCAGAAATATATACATGTGCAGAAAAGCTATTTAAAGAGGGCAATATGCTTGAAAAAATAATTTCAATTAGTGTTCTGTCGATCATCAAACAGTATATTGACAGATAATAACAATAACATTCCCATTTTTGCGAGGTGAAAAAATGCGTATTATAGGTACAATAAAAAGCATCTATTTTCATATCCTGGAGAAAAAATATGGTAAGAATGAGATCCGCTATATTTATCAAAAACAGAGAGAATCGGATGTGTTAATTGTTGTTTTTTCTGGATTTGCAGGTGCTGGTATGCCCGCAAGATACAACTACATAAGAACACTTAAAGATATAAAAGCCAATAAATTATATATACTTGATGATTTTGGTTATCAAAATCGTGGTGGTTATTACTTAGTGGATCGTGAGGGTACATTTAATGGTACGATTATTCAGGAAATAGCAGCACTTGTTGAAAAATATGCCAAAAACAGAAAAGTAATAACCGTGGGATCTAGTAAAGGTGGGAGCGCAGCTTTGTTATATGGTATTTTGTGCAGGGCGGATATGACCATTTCCGGCGCTCCTCAGTATTATATCGGTGACTACTTGAATTGCGATTCGCATAAAAAGATATTAAAAAGCATTTATGGGAGCTCAGGACAAGAGGCGGTTGCTGCATTGAATGAAATACTGCCATGTGCAGTTAAAGATCATGCAGGCGATAGTCATTTAAAAGTATTTGTTCACTGTTCAAAAAATGAGCATACTTACAAAGATCATGTGGAGGATATGGTGAGAGATTTAAATCAAAATGGGTACAGTGTTTCGTTAGATGCAGAGTATTGCTATACGGACCACAAGGATGTTGCGAAACACTTTCCACCGTATTTGCTGAAAGTCTTAAAAAGGGAACTGAGAATAAACGATAATGCTGATACATATGAAAAAGGTGACTAATTAAGTCAGAGAAACGGTGACATCCATTGGTAGCACATGGATTAGGCTTATAACTACTTCGATAATGTGCAAGAGAAGGTTTATACTAGAGATTTATTTTGAAGAGATTAAAATCTGTTTTGCATAATGAGTCTATACCTGTTATAATAGGTAGAAATAAAGTTTTAATAATTAAGAAGGTAATATATATGGATCAGGAAAACAAAAGAAGGCCCTCTGAGCAAGGGCAGCAGAGAAAAGCGCAAAATATAAACCATCGTCCGCCGGTACGCTATGACGAGAACGGGAATCCAATCCCGCCGAAAAAGCGTCCGCCGGTACGCTACGACGAGAACGGCAATCCAATTCCTCCGCGCAAGCGTCCACCGGTACGCTACGACGAGAACGGCAATCCAATTCCGCCGCGCAAACGTCCACCGGTACGCTACGACGAGAACGGCAATCCAATTCCTCCGAAAAAGCGTCCGCCGGTACGCTACGATGAAAACGGGAATCCGATTCCTAGGCAGCACCGCGAGGGGCAGAGGCCTCCTCGTGCGACTAGTGGATATGATAAATATCAGGAGAACGAAAATCAGTTTTTTGATAGGGAAGCGTATTTGAAGGAACGGGAAGAGGAACGGGCTATGCGGCGTGAAAAACAGAAGAAGAAAAAAAATATTTTTGGAAAAACCCTGATTGCGCTGCAGGCAGTTGTAACGGCCGTATTTATGGTGCTGATCTTTATACTCGATTTGCTGCCAGCAAAATATGTAGCTGCTATTGCTGTTATTTTACTAGTGCTTTGGGGGTTCACTTTATTATCGCAGAAGCTAAAGGCAGGGCAAACAGTAGGAAAGATCTATGCTATACTGATCATTTTAGTGTTGTCAGTAGGAACAGTTTATATATGGAAGGCCAATAATGTCATGGCTGATCTGACAACGGGGCAGCTTGTAAAGGTAAGCGATGTATCAGTAGTGGTGCTGGCCGATAGTCCTGCTCAGGGTCTGCAAGATCTGGATGGGAAGAGTTTTGGCGTGCAGGGTATTCTAGATAGGACCAATACCAATACTACTTTGTCAGACTTGCAGAGTAAATATAGTCAGGATATCAGCACTAAGGAATATGATGGTTTTGCTACACAGGCACAGGCGTTATACAGCGGCGAGGTGGATGCGATTATTATCAATGAAGCATACCGTCCTTTGATTCAGGAAACCTATCCGAAGTTTGATCAGGAGACACGGGTTTTAGATTCTTTTACCTATCAGGAAGAAATTATCCAGAAGGAACCAAAACCAGATGTTGATGTTACAGAAGAGGCTTTTACCGTGTTTCTGTCAGGTAATGATTCCTATGGAACTGTGTCATTAGCCGATGGACGTACAGATGTTAATATTCTAGCCACGGTTAATCCCAAAACACGGCAGATTTTGCTGACGACTACGCCGCGTGACTATTATGTAGAACTTCCCTTTTATGAGGGATGTATGGATAAGCTGACACATGCAGGACTATATGGCGTGGATTGTTCGATGACGACGCTGGAAAATCTGTATGGCATCGATATTGATTATTATGTGCGTGTGAATTTTAGCGGATTTCAAGATATTGTAGATGCATTAGGCGGAGTAGAGGTATATTCGGATTACGCCTTTACTGCTTCGGCAGGCGGCTATTATTTTGATGCTGGGTATAACTACGTGGATGGCGCCAGCGCACTGGCATTTGTGCGAGAAAGATACTCTTTCTCCGACGGAGATGTGCAGCGTGGCCGCAATCAGATGGCGATGATCAAGGCAATTATTGATAAGGTTATGTCTCCTGCCATTTTAACCAATTACATGGGGCTTATGGACAGCGTTTCCGGATGCTTCATCACGGATATGCCGCGAGATAAAATCTCTGACTTGGTGAAGATGCAGTTGGGCGAGGGTGGTTCTTGGAATATCGTCACCAACAGTGTGCATGGGTATGGCGATATGCTGCCGACCTATTCTGGCGGAAGCGAAGCGCTTTCCGTCATGAAAGAGGATGCAGAGGCTGTGCAGCAGGCAAAGCAGCTGATCGAAAGATGCGAAAATGGTGAGATTTTATCGGATCCATCATAAATAAAGTAAAACAAAAAGGAGACGCTTCCTATAAAGAAGTTGTCTCCTTTTCGTTTTATAATTAACAGAAATGATTAGAAAGCTAATTGCTACGAAGCGTTGCCCTTGTGCAAATGAGCGTTTCTTGTAATAGATGATTACGAGAATTATCATTAAGCCAACAGTTAAATGAATGGCTATTGGAGGATTGTACAATGACTAAAAATAATAAAATAGGAATGACATTAGGAGAAAAGTTAAAATCCGCAAGAAAGAATATAGGGTTTACGCAGGAGCAGTTGGCAGAAAGGCTTTTAGTATCGCGGCAGGCAGTTACCAAATGGGAAGCCGACAAAGGGACACCTGATATAGAAAATCTCAAACGGCTTTCAAAATGTCTTGATGTTAGTGTTGATTATCTTCTTGATAATGAGGAAAGTCTGAATCTGTCTGTGATGAAAGAAGAAATCAATCTTGCTGATTATATTTATAAACGAAAAATTAGAGGAAGATGGAGTAAAAAATCAGGAAAAAAAGATATGGTCGTAATAAAAAAATATCCAGATGCTGAAATTCATTATCTAATGGGAGAACAAATGCTGACCAAGAGTGAGAAAATGACAGATCACATAATAGGTTTTTTAACCAGTGCACCATTTGGAATACCAAAGCTTCTTAACAGTATTAAAAATGCTAATAAAGAATTTTATCTTGTCAAACAATCCAGCAAACAATTTCTTGTAATCGTAAGTGATGAGTATATTGAAAGCAGACAGCTTGCTGAAACCATTACAAATAACAAGTTTACGATTGGGGATTTTGTGTTTACTGATTGCGGCACTCTGCAATAAAATTAAGACGCCTTCATCAGGAAGGCGTCTTAATTTTTTATTTCAACACGTCCAGCCAGCCCTGATAAAGCTTACCGGCTTCTTCGGGCGGCATAACCGGATAAAGCCGCCGGCTTTCGGCAACAAGCGTTCTTAGCGACTCCTGATCCTTCCAGACGCCGCTGACGAGGCCGGCCATAAAGGCAGTGCCAAGCGCGGTCACCTCTGGATTAGCAGTTTGAATCACCGGAATCTGCAGCAGATCCGCCTGAAACTGCATCAGGAAATCATTGGCGCTCATACCGCCGTCTGTGCGGAGCGACATGCAGGGAAGCCCCATTTCGCGCTCCATCGCGCCCACCACATCCTTTACACGGTAGGCCACGCTCTCCAGAGCCGCGCGGACGATATGCGCCGCCGTCGTTTTGCGCGTCATCCCATGCAGGCTGGCGCGGCGGCCATTTTCCCACCACGGCGCCCCAAGCCCCTGAAAGGAAGACACAAAATACACACCCTCTGAGCTCGGCACCGACTCAGCCAGCTGCTGCGAATCACTGGCATGCTCAATCAGCCCCAGATTATCGCGCAGCCACTGGATAACAGCGCCCGCCATAAAAATACTGCCCTCAAATGCATAGCGCACCTCACCCCGCAGCCCCCAGGCCACAGTCGTCAGCAGGCCGTTTTTAGAAAACAGCGGCGAATCGCCAATATTAGAAAGGATAAAGGCGCCCGTACCGTAGGTACATTTAGCCTCGCTTTTTTCAAAGCAGAGCTGGCCAAAGAGAGCGCTTTGCTGATCGCCCAGCACGGCGCAGATCGGGATTTCAGCGCCCAAAAACGATGCATCCATCCGGCCAAAGTCAGAGCCGCTCTCCTGCACGGCAGGAAGATTGACGCGCGATATGCCAAAAAAGTCCAGTATTTCATCGTCCCAGTCCAGCGTATGGATATTCAGCAACATCGTGCGAGAGGCGTTAGAATAGTCGGTTGCATATACGCGGCCGCATGTAGCCTGATAGATCAGCCAGGTATCAATCGTGCCAAACAGCAGATCGCCGGCCTCAGCCTTCTCCCGTGCGCCCGGGACGTTTTGCAGCAGCCACTGAATTTTGGTAGCCGAAAAATAAGCATCGGGGATGAGCCCCGTCTTTTCATGCAGCCAATCAAAAAGACCGCGCGCTTTAAGCTGCTCGCAGACTTCTTCTGTGCGGCGGCACTGCCAGACGATGGCAGGATACACAGGCCTTGCAGTATGCTTATCCCAGGCAATGAGCGTCTCGCGCTGATTGGTAATGCCAAGGCAGGTGATGTCGGAGGCTTGCAGCGACAGCTGCTCCAGGAGGCGGCGGCAGACGAGCAGCTGCTTGTCCCAGATTTCCAGAGGATCTTCTTCGACCCAGCCGGCATGGGGATAGGATTGATGAATTTCTTCCTGACACATGCCGAGCGTGCGGCCCTGCTCGTCGAACAGCAGGGCGCGTACGCTGGTGGTGCCGGAATCTAAAGAGAGAATGAGTGACATGTTATTCTTCCTCTAAACGGCGTTCAATGGCGTTTACAACGGTTTCGAGCACCTTGATGCGGGCGTAATATTTGCTGTTGGCTTCTACGATGATCCAAGGCGCGTAGGTGGTGGAGGTGCGGACGAGCATCTCGTCTACGGCCACCTCATACTGATCCCATTTTGCACGGTTGCGCCAGTCTTCTTCGGTGATTTTCCACTGCTTATCGGGGTTTTCCTGGCGCTCCTTGAAGCGGCGCTCCTGTTCATCCTTGTCGATGTGCATCCAGAATTTGAGTACAACGGCGCCGCTGTTGGTCCAGCTTTCCTCCATGTGGTTCATTTCTTTATAAGCACGGCGCCATTCCTCCTCGGAGCAGAAGCCCTCGAGGCGTTCTACCATGACGCGGCCGTACCAGGAGCGGTCGAAGATGGCGATGTGACCGGCTTTGGGCACGGCGGTCCAAAAGCGCCACAAATAATGGTGAGATTTTTCTAAATCATTGGGAGAAGCCACCGGGTGCACGCTGTAGCCGCGGGGATCAAGCGCCTGGGTAAGTCGTTTGATGGCGCCGCCCTTGCCGCCGGCGTCCCAGCCCTCAAAGGCTAAAATCACGGGGATGCGGCGCAGATAGAGCTCGCCGTGGAGCTTGGTCAGCTTCTTTTGCAGCTCCTTCAGCCTCTTCTGATATTGTTCTTTGGTCAGTGTTTTAGAAAGGTCAATGCCAGCCAGCGCAGAGGCGCGGAAATTGTCGGTATGGATCTGGGCGCTCTCCTCGGGGCTCACCTTAATCAGATGCGCAGCGCGGCGGTCGGAAGCAGCAATGGCCTCTTCCAGACGGCTGACAACGGTGGAGGCAATCTTGGCCGCGGCATATTCCTTATCTTCCGCTTCCACAATGGTCCAGGGAGCGTTGTCACGATCCGTCTTTTGCAGTGCTTCCTCAGCGATGCGGAAATAGGCGTCATACTGCTCACAGCGCTGCCAGTCGCCCTTCGTCACGCGCCAGGCAGTTTCTTTAGAATCCTCTAGCTTTTTCAGGCGCTTTTTCTGTTCCTTTTGCGAAATTACGAGGAAGAACTTGATGAGTACGATATGGTCATCGGTTAACAGCTCTTCAAAGGAATTGATTTCATCGGCAGCGGTGGCCAGATTTTTGGCAGTGCTCTTGCCGTCGAAGCGGTCGTTGAGCAGGATGCGGTACCAGCTGCGGTCCAGAATCGAGATGCGTCCCTTGCCGGGCATCATGTTCCAGAAGCGCCATAAAAACGGATGGTAATGCTCCTCCTCCGTCTCGCGCTGCGTGGTATACACCTTGAAGCCTCTCGGATCGAGCGGTTCGATGAGACGGTTGATCATCGTGCCCTTGCCGGCAGCGCCGAGGCCTTCAAAGGTGATGATCACAGGAATTCCCTTTTCCTTGCAGAGGCGCTGCAGGCGGCCCAGCTTGGCATCCAGCTCGCGCATCAGCGTCTTAAATTCCTTTTTGTCCATCTTCTTAGAAAGATCAATTTTTTCTAACACACTATTCCTCCGTTCTAACATGTATTTCACATAGAGGGCTCTTTATACAAAGGGCCGGTCTATGTTGATCACAGCATAATATTTTCCCGGCAGCTCGCTTACCCGCTGCGTGAGCTGCTGCTTGAATTCATCGGCGTTTAGCTGATAGGGCAGCACGGCGTCAAAGATCAGATTAGTATGCGTTTCGCCGACAACCATCCGAAAGTCATGGATGGAAATTTCATCAGAAATCTCGTGTGCAAAGCTGCTGAGCTTCATGCGCAGCTCATTGGTGAGCGCGTCATCGGTCGCAATGGGATCCATATGGATCACAGCGTCGCAGCCAAGCCGTTCGCGCAGCTGCATTTCGATATTGTCGATCATATCATGTGCCTTTAGAATGTCCACATCCATGGGAATTTCTGCATGCAGTGAAACCATCTGCCGGCCAGGACCATAATCATGGATGATCAGGTCATGAATGCCGGTGATGATGGGCGCCTCCATCACAATGCTCTGGATCTGCCGAATGAATTCAGGATCCGGCGCCTGCCCCAGCAGCGGATTGATCGTATCCTTAGCCGCGCTGTAGCCGGAAAATAAAATGAAGCCGGAAACAAGCAGACCGCACCAGCCGTCGATGGCCAGACCGGTGTAATGGGCAATCACCGAGCAGATCAGCACCGCGGTCGTGGCAGCCATATCGCTGAGACTGTCCATAGCCGTGGCCCGCATGGCAGCTGAATCTATTTTTGCCGCAGTGCGGCGATTATAGAGCGCCATATATCCCTTGACCAGAATGGCCACGAGCAGAATGAGGGCGCTGGGCAGGGTCAGCTCCGTTACCTCAGGGTGGATGATTTTTTCGACGGAGGTTTTAACGAGCTCGAAGCCCATCAGCAGGATCAGGGCGGATACGATGAGGCCGGATATGTATTCGATGCGGCCGTGGCCGAAGGGGTGGTCGAGGTCGGGCTTTTGGCCGGCCATTTTGAAGCCGATGAGCGTGATGAGCGATGAGCCGGCGTCGGATAGGTTGTTGAAGGCGTCGGCTGTGATGGCTACGGAACCGGTGAGGGTGCCGGCCAGAAATTTTCCGGTGAATAAAAGCAGATTGAGAAAGATACCAAGAAGCCCGCAGAGCATGCCATAGGCCTGGCGCGTTCTGGGGCTTGCGGTATTCTCACGATCCTTGATGAATAGCTTAGCAAGAAGAGTGAGCAATGATATGTCTCCTTATGAAATTAGTTTAGTCTTCTGAGGCCGGCGGCAGATTGCCGAAGGTTTGCAGATGCTGCAGGCTGCCGTAGCGCTGTTGCAAAATATCCCATTCGGCGGAGTCATAAAAGCGGCAGTTGCCGCGCCCGAAATCGATGGCTACCTGCAGCATGAAGCGGGCGGCATTTTCGATATCGGTCAGGTGGCTGGCATTGGTAGCGCAGCCGGGAACGGCCGTTTGAGCCGTGATGGCAACGCCGACAACAGGGGCTTGCGTGGCTGTGGCGGGCTGCAGGATGCTGTTTAAATGGCTGACACCATTGCCGTAGGGCGTGATATCCTGCGTGGCCAGCGGAAATACGTAGGGCAGCTCGCCGGTCGTGATCTCCATGGTGCTAAGCAGATCTTCGGAAACGGAGAGCACATAGCCCTGCATAACCGTGTTGGAAATAGCAAAGCCGCGGTGATTGATGACGCGGTTGCCCTTGGTCGTGTCCACCGATAAAACAGCGTCCAGCCCCTCTATGACTTCTTCTCGATTGGACTGTACGGTGCTGATGTGAGAGCCCATGAAGGGAACTGGTTTGTGAGGCGCGGTGGGCGCATCGGGGCATACATGGGTGGCGATGAAGACATCTCCCTCCAGACGATCGCCCTTCTGCTTCATGTCCAGAAGTTTGGCGGCCAGTGCCAGTGCGCAAAGCGCACCGTCGCCGTCGGATACAAAGCCGATCTGATCAGGGCGCGCGCCGATGCCGCCGAGGCGTCCGATCAGTCCGATCGTGGGCGCGGAGCCGCCGTTCATTTTTCCGTGCGTGCCGGGAATCCATAGGCGCACGACGTCCGTTTTTCCCTTGCCGTTTGCGGCATAAAGCGGATAGGTTTCGACCTGTGCGTCGGCATCGATGCCAAGTAGATAGCTTTTTACGGCTTCGCCATTTGCACTGGCCGTGTCTAACAGATCGTATACGTCAAGTAATTGTTTGAATAACATAGCAGCTGCCTTTCTTAATGATATATGAATAGAATTAAAAAGTATGCATGAGCTGAGCTTATGGTAGCATAAAACCACAGGACGACCGCAAGAATCCCGCAGGGATTTCTTGCTAAGTTCAGCGAAGAATGAGCTGAACTTATGGTAGCATAAATTGGGGGAAAGCGCAAGCAGGAAAAGCGATCAACCAATGGTTGAATCGGCCGGTCAACGAATGCTTGATTGCTATTTTGTGCATGATCTGCTACGATGAATGCATCGATCGATACAATCTGCGAACAGGAGAAAACAAATGAATATTAAATTAACCAGCATCCTGCGCGAGCTGCGCAGGGAAAAAGAAATCAAACAGGAAACACTGGCCGAGGCCATGGGCGTGAGCGTGCAGGCGGTGAGCAAGTGGGAGACGGGCATGTCCTACCCGGATATCCAGCTGCTGCCGGATCTGGCGAGATATTTTGGCGTCACCGTGGACTACCTGCTCACGGGAGAGGACAGCAAAGGTTTGCCGGTCATGCCGGAAAAAGCTCCAGTATCTGACCTTGGGGACAGCCTGCAGGTGGTGGTGGCCTATTATCGTGATGGGGAGATGCTGCGGCAAGAGAGGCCTGAGCAGCCGATTGAGCTTGGGAATATTGCGTGGTGCATGGGCTCGGAACGGAGCTTTCAGGAGCCGGAGCTGCATGTGAGCATCTATGGCAATGCGGAAATTGCCGGGAAGATCAATGGCAGTATCGCGCGGGCACAGGATGTGTACTGCGAGAAAGTGAATGGCAGCGTGATGGAGGCCAGAATGGTGGAGACGGATAAAATTAACGGCAATGTGCAGGCACAGACGGTGCGATGCGGCGAGGGCAGCAAGATCAATGGAAATGTGGAGGCAGATGTGGTGTATGGACCGTTTCGTGCTTCTGGTGATGTGATCATGAAGGAGAAGGGGGAGCTGCCGGAGATTTGACGGGCAGAAGGGCTGCTAAGGCTGCGAGGGGGTCTTGGCAGCCTTTTTTAATATAGAGCAGCTCATACCATATAGCAGCTTATATAGCCGCTCAAAAAGTGTACTTCCGCCAGTGATGGCTGAAATTTGCGATATGGCGGATTTTGGCCGTCCTTTTGGTGCGGGTCCGTCCCTTAAGGAATGTCGTAGCCGCGTTATTTTCTTCTGATATCGGTTTTTTAACGTGCCTTAGCCCTATTTGGCAAGTTATCCCTCTGCTGTTTTTGTTCATTTAACTGGGTAAATTACTGCTTGTCTCCGTTACATTGAGTTTCATTCTCTATAATAACGGGTCATTTAACCCGTTAATTAGTTGTAAAAAAGCTATCATCAACGGTGCTGCAAGCCCTTTTGCACGTTAAACCGGTCCAAAATTCTTTCTCAAAACTGTCCTGGCATGAGACTGTCATGATTTTCTTTTCAGCTATATTTAATTTTTCCGCCACAGATAGCTGAACTCATGATATAATAAGCGCAGCCAGATATAGTTAGGCTAATCAAGCAATTGTGCTGCGCTATGAGTTTGGCATTTTATGCCAAACTCCGGTGTCGTCATGATATAATAAAGGCGGCAAGGCAGTTTAGGCTAGGCAAGCCCCTGAGCCGCCTTGCGAGTTTGCGGCAAGGTAGTTACAAAAGGAGACATAAAAATGGAGATTCAATATGAAAACATTGTGCTGCGTGATATGATAGAAACGGATATTGAAGATTATGTGAGATGGTTCACACAGGAAACAGCATGGTCAGAATATGATGCACCGTGGGAGGCGATTGAAACGGATGAAGCGGAAGAACGGCAAAGCTGGCGAGAATATTATGAATCAGTAAAGCAGCTGCCGGATGATCTGTTTCGCTGGAAGTTTGAAATTGAATATGAAGGCCGGCATATTGGGTGGGTAAGCGCCTACTCAATTGATGAAAATTATCAATGGATATCTGCTAAGAATATCAAAGATGGTCAAACGATATATCATGCAGTTGGGATTGATATCTGCGAATCAAATATATGGGGAAGCGGGATTGGTACAAATGCGCTTCGCGCATTTCTTGAGTATTGTGCAGAGCATGGATGGGACGAGCTGTATACACAAACATGGTCTGGCAATGGCCGCATGATTCGTGTTGCGAAGAAGCTTGGCTTTGTAGAATGGAGTCGTGCAGTAGGCACGCGTGAGGTTGACGGTGCAAGGTACGATGGATTAACATTTAAATGGGAGAAAAAGATAAGATGAAAATTTCTGGATTCGCAGATGAAATTAGCGCGGATTTTGATGTGCAGCTGCGCACGGTGAAGGCACTGGGAATGGAATATATATCACTGCGTACGGCAGATGGAAAGGGCATTGCCGAATATACGCCGGAAGAGGCAAGAGAGCGTCTGCTGCCTAGAATGAGAGAGGCGGGGATCTGGGTATCGTCGCTAGGCTCACCGATCGGTAAGATTGGGATTGAGGATGAAGACGGATTCAAACGCCAGATGGCGCAGCTTAAGAATCTGTGTCAGATTTGTAAGCTGCTGGATTGCCGTTATATTCGGGTTTTTAGCTTTTTTATGCCAAAGGGAGCAGCGCCGGAGGCTTATCGAGAAAAGGTGCTTGAGCGCCTGCGGCAGATGATTCCGATCGCGGAGCAGTATGACATCATTTTGATTCACGAAAATGAGAAAGACATTTACGGCGATACAGGCATGCGGTGCTTAGACCTGATGCAAGAGCTGGCAGGTCCGCATTTTCAGTTTGCCTTTGATTTTGCAAACTTTGTGCAGTGCGGCGAGGATCCGGCGCAGTGCTGGGAGCTTTTAAGAGGATATATTGCCTATATCCATATTAAAGACGCGATTTCGGAGAATAAAGAGAATGTGCTTTGCGGAACGGGCGAAGGGAAGATTGAGGAGCTGCTGCAAAGGGCAATCTGCGAAGAGGGATATGATGGCTTCCTGACACTGGAGCCACATCTGGTGTTATTTGATTCACTAAGCTCTTTGGAAAAAGCAGGTGCAGATCAGATCATCCGGGAAAATAAGGCAAGGGACGGAGCGCAGGCATATGAAATGCAGTACCGGGCGCTGCAGAAAATATTAAACCGCATTATGATAAAGGAGTGAAAAGAATGGAGAAGAAGCTGCAGGAAACAATTGATACCTTGGTGAAGATGCTGCGTCAGACGGCGGAAGGGCGCTGCAGCATTGCGCTTGCCGGGGCTCATGCAAAGGGAGTGGCAGATGCCGCTTCCGACATTGATCTTTATATGTATGTGGATGCAGTAAAACCACTGGCAGAAAGAAAACGGATCGTAGAGGAAGTCGCGGATGCAGACGCAGGGATTTGGATGGATGAGAATCCGGATGCGAAGCCATGGGGCGGCGGATTGGATTTTAAATATCAGGGGATACCGATCGAGGTGGTCGTGCGTACCTTTGGCATGACGGATCAGCGCGTAGAGGATGCGCTTTCCGGCCACTTTGAGATCATTCCGGCTACGTGGACGTCGAATGGGTATTATACGTTTATCCATGTCTGCGAATTATCCTTTATTAAGCCCATATACGATCCAGAAGGAATATTGGAAGCGTATCAAAAAAGAGTCATTCCTTATCCGGCAGCGCTTAAGGAAAGTATTATTCATACCTTTTGGGCACGCGCGAATACATGGCTGGATAATTTTCATTATGATAGTGCGATTGGGCGAGAAGATATCTGGTTTTGCGGACCAATTGTGATGCATACGGTGATGGATCTGGTGCAGGTGATTTTTGCGGTGAATGACGCTTATTTTACCGGCGATAAAAAGCTGATCAAAGCGCTGCAGGCTCTACCGTATTGTCCGAGACCCCTTTTGGAAAATGCGGCTTTGCTTATGAGCGCGCCACCGGACCATGCCGCCTTGCAAAAGCAGCGTGAGCTTCTTCGCGCCGTGCGCGATGAATTAAAGGAAAAAATGAAAGGATGATCAATAGTAAAGTCCGCACCCTATTGGATGCGGACTTTTTTAGCTTATGATACTTTGACGGTTACAATGAAGCCATCGACATTGTTTCCGGAGATTTCGTAGGGCTGCTGCGAAGGCACGGGGACCTGTGTGCCGGCGGCATAATAGATTTCATAATTGCCATCTGCTGTGCTTACGGCATAGTGTTGGCCGTCAGCAGTGTAGTTTTTGATGAAATCCATATACTCCTCGAGACAAAGGCCTTCATTGTAAACGGCGGTAGCATTAGGAACACCCAGATAGCGGAAATGCCAGGATTCATAGTCGATCTGAGTGATCGAAGCCTTATCATCGGGATAGCGCACGATGAAGCCGTATTTATGGCAGTTTTGCGTGAGCCAGGTATATTCACCGGTAGAGGAGTAGTACTCTACACCGCCGTTATCCAGCAAAATGCCTAAATCCACGGCAAGTGCAGAGTGGTGCTCGCTGTATCCGGGCCGCATGATGTAGCGCTCGGCATGCTCCAGACCGTCTTCCCGCACGCTGGCGTCAAAAAGCTCCTGTGATTCCTCCTTCGTACGGTATCCGCAGAGGATGAGCAGATTACGGATGCTGCTATGCTCGTAAAAGGATGTCAGCATTGTGTTGAGCGGCTGAGCAGCGATCTGATCGACCTGTACGTCGGTACCGGATACGCTGTATGCATCACCGGCCAGATCATACATGGAAATGAGCGTTTGATCTGTTGGGAACAGGTACTCATAGTTTTTGTTGATTAAAATGAGGGTTCCTTTATGCATATCCTCTGCGGAAAGCTGACGCAGCTCGTAGCCATCAGGAACGACCACCGGGGCTGTTGAAGAAGGCTCAGGAGCGCCGGCGGAGGAGGTGGCGGCAGAGGCAGAGGAGTGCGAGGAAGAGTCCCCTAAGAGGGAATAAGAGCTCCCGCTCTGATTGGAAGGGGCAGGATCGCTCAGCCGGCTGATAAGAATGCCTAAAAGAAGGCTGATGATCAAGGCAAATAACAGCGCGCATAGATAGAAGATCAGGCGTCTGCGTTTCCGCCGGCGCCGCAGATACTCTCGGCGTGTCATATAGGTCATACGCTATGCCCCTCCAGAGAAAGCTCGTGCATATATGGCTTCATGCCGTCGATGCATAAGGAAATTACGGCAGAGAGCTCCATGCCCAGCATGTCACAGCCCTGCAGGATGACTTCGCGGTCGCATTTGGCAGCAAAGCGCTTGTCCTTGAATTTTTTATTTACACTTTTAGGGGTTAGGTCGGTGATACCGGTGGGGCGCATTAAGGCGGTGGCCATGATGATGCCGGTGAGCTCGTCTACGGTAAATAAGCTTTTTTCCATATTGGTTTCGGGCTTGACATCACAGGTAAGGCCATATCCGTGACTGACAATGGCGCGGATATCAGAATCAGACAGGCCCTCGGGAGCTAACAGCTCTTCCACATGCTGGCAGTGCTCCTCGGGATATTTTTCAAAATCGATATCATGAAGATAGCCAATGACGCCCCACGCCTCGGGGTTTTCACCAAAATGAAGCGCCATGGCCTGCATTGCGCCGCAGACGGCATAGCAATGCTTGATCAAATGCTCCTCTGTGATGTGTTTGGCGGCAATTTCTTTTGCTTGTTCTAATGTAATCATATTAAAGGTTCCTTTCGTAAAGACTTGATCGTCAGGGTTGCAGTCGATATGTCTGTCTACGCTTCTTATTTTATCATAATTTTACTTAAATGGTTGTAAATTTATTGAAAAAAAGAAGACACCTTTATGTTTCAGGTGTCTTCTTTTTTGTCGGCTCGGGGGGTATCCTGTTGAAAGAGCAGACAGCCCTGCCGTTTAAATTGCGCAATCTTTTCATCGATTTTACAAGCATCTACATTGAAATAAGCGGCTAAACAGTCTTTACACATATAGGCAGCCGCTTCACGGGAAACGAGCTTTCTGTGAACAGCAATTTCATCGGAAGTCAGCGCTCGGCCGCATTGCATACAGCGTGCCATCAGCGGTCGATCACCTGAGCTCTGTATAGCTTGCAGCCATGTGCCGGGATCTGCTCCGTGATGATACCATTTGTTACAATCTTTTCCGCGCCGGTCCAAAGCTCTTTAAGGCGAAGTGTTTTTCCGGTGCTTTCCGGCAGGCCGATCGAATCAAGTAAAAGATGAGAATTCCAGCGGCTGGAAGCTTCGTCAGAAAAATTGAAGAAGCCAATGGCAAAATCACCGTTATTCAGCAAACGCACATAAACAGGCAGCTCATTAGGAGCGCCAGAAAGCGCCCGCGGGCTGGCATCATAGGCCTGATTGTAATCCGGATCCTGATTGATCGCGATGACCTCCTGATTCATCAGCGTTTCGCGAGTGGCCTCATCCATCGAGCGAATATCGCAGCCGATCATCAGCGGAGAGCCCAGCAGTGCCCACAAAGAAAAATGCGTGCGGTATTCTTCTGCGCTGCAGCCGGCAAAGCCCACATTGCCCTTGCCGCCCATGCCGGTAACCAGCATGTCCATGTCAGGAAAACAATTGATGCTGCCATACTGAATCGCGTCGCCGGCCACCAGCGAAAGGTCCTTAATGGAGCGCCAGGAATCATTGATGTCACCGGTAGTACGCCACATATTGGCGCCTGTCTGCTTGATCCAGGTTTTCGTTTCGTCCGCGCCCCATGAACAGGCCGAAAACAGAATATCACGTCCGCAGTTGGCAAGCGCCGCCGCCATCCTTTTATAAAGCACATGTCCCGGAATGCTGGTGGGGTGAAAACAATAATCATATTTCAAAAAGTCAATTTCCCATTCCGCAAAAGTCTGCGCATCCACAAACTCATGATCAAAGCTCGCCGGATAGCCCGCACAGGTATGCATGCCGGCGCAGGAGTACATGCCAAACTTAAGCCCCTTGCTATGCACATAATCAGCCACATATTTCATGCCGTGGGGAAATTTAGCAGGGTCAGGAACTAAACGTCCCTCTTTTCCGCGCTCGCGCAGGGCCCAGCAATCATCAATCACAATATACTCATAGCCGCAGGCGGCAAGGCCGGACGAAACGAGTATATCGGCGGATTGCATCACAACCGTTTCATTAATATCTTCGCCGAAGGTGTTCCAAGAATTCCATCCTAAGGGTGGGGTTAAAGCTACCATATTCATGACCTCCCAATATTTGATAGGTGCAGGATAGCACTGATTGCGCGAGGTGTCAATGGGGAGATTTTATTTAGGCTCTGTGTCCGCGTGAAGGCGCTCATATTGCTCTAAATCGTTTTTGAGCAGGCGGTATACAGTAGCCGCAATGGGGACGCCGATGAGCATGCCCAATATGCCGAAGACGCCGCCGCCAACAGTAACAGCGGCCAAGACCCAGATGCCGGGCAGACCGATGGAGGAGCCGACAACACGGGGGTAGATCAGGTCGCCCTCGAGCTGCTGGAGGATGATGAGAAAAATTAAGAAAATCAGAGCCTGAACAGGCGACTGCATAAAGATCAGAAACGCGCCGATAGCGCCGCCGAGAAAGGCACCGACAATGGGAATGAGGGCGGTAAAGGCGATGACGGCGCCGATCATCAGGGCATAAGGAAGGCGCAGAAGGAGCATACCGACAGTACACAATGCGCCTAAAATAACGGCATCGATACACTGGCCGACAACAAAACGGTGGAAGCAGTCGTTGGCAACAGAGAGGACATAGCTGAGCTTTAGACAGTGATTTTCTTTGAGATAGCGTTTGGCAAGGCGCGTGATCTGGACAGTCAGCTTATCCTTGCTGAGCAGCAGATAGATTGCGAAGACAAGGGCCAGGAAGGTGGTGGTGACTCCTGAGATAAAGGAGGAAATGAATTTGGCAAATAGATCGAGGATGCTGCCGATCCCGGAAAAGACAGTGGCGGCGATCTGGCGGATTTCAGACTGGAAATTGATGGCCGAGAGCTTTTGCATCAGCTCTTCGGAGAGAATGTTGGTCTGCTCTAAATAGGAGATGATGTTTTGAATGGCAATGGGGATCTCGGCGACTAAAAGCTTGATACAGCTTACCAGCTGCGGAACGATTAAAGAAGTGATCAGAGCTGTTAAGGCAATCAGGCTTAGGATGGCCAGAATTAAGCATATGGCGCGGCGGCTCCGGCATATGAATTTTTTCTTGGAGCGCGGAAAAAAGCTGCGTTCATAAAAACTCATCAGGATATTGATCAGATAGGCAAAGATGCCACCGATGAAAAGCGGCATAAGCGCTGCAAGCACGGTGCCAAGAATGGCGGATACATTGGGCCAGTAATGAATACACAGATAGAGGATAAAAACAGCAGCGCTGACAGTTATAATTGTTTTGGTTTCAGGTTTTTTCATGGCAGCCTCATTTCTCTGGTCGTAGGATAAATAGTAGAAAGACATCGCAGAATAGTTGCCTTGCGATGCCTTATGTTTCATTTGAGCTATTGATTTTTATGAATGACCCGTGGGAGAATCGAACTCCCGTTACCGCCGTGAAAGGGCGATGTCTTAACCGCTTGACCAACGGGCCGGAAAACGGAGGAGGTAGGATTCGAACCCACGGGCCCTTGCGGACTCACTGGTTTTCAAGACCAGCTCCTTAAACCACTCGGACACTCCTCCAAATAGAACAGTGTATATTATAAAGAAAAAATAAAGGAAAGTCAAGAAAAATATTAACGGGAATGCTCAAAGAGGGAGGAAGGAGTAGATAATCTGTTATATCGCATATACCTGGCCTCGGTTAACGTACTTTTAACATCTATTGTACATAAAATTTTTCTATATTTCTGATCATAACTACTATTATAGACGGGAAGGGACGGAGCTAGAATACGGCGAATCCATTTTATGAAGCATACTTCATGGCGTATACCTCATAATCTTTGTACAATAATGATAAATTTTTATAGAAGGAGGAATTTATCATGAGAAAGGAAATTCGTGAGGCGTACAAAAATTATGTTAGGGTGGAGTTCTTGAGAACGAGGGATAAGGAAGGGCTTTCACAGGGGAAAATGGCGGCCATTCTGGAGATGAGCTATGAGGCTTATAATGCAATAGAAACAGGCAAAAGCTGCTGTGGTCCGGAAACATTATCACTTTACCTAGTGCAGTTTCGTTCTGATGATAAGGAAGTTTTTATGGACGGCTTGTACAAGGCCCTTGCTAAAGTAAAGGAGAAGAGCGCATAATGTTTTGATAAGGAGCAGATAAAAAATTTGACAATGCATTGACGCTATGCTAAAATAGTAATACTGTGTGATTTAAACACCAAAACTATAAATTTTACGAAGGGCAGTGAATCCAATGAAATTACAGGTTTTTTTGTATAGCAAATACGGCTATGCTCAAAGAGTTGCTGATGAACTCAGCAGTATGTTCAGATGCAAATGCGATCAGATTCCTCCGGCATATCAGTGCAATAAAGAAAAGTTAATCTTTATTGTATATGAGAAGTATGGCAGCCTGGATAAGAAACTGGTTAGCTACATGAAAGAAATGGATGTCAATAAAGCACAGAACATTGCTTTTATTGAAATTTCCAATACGGGTAATGAAGGTGTAGAAGAGCTGAGCTCTATGGTAAAGGCAAACAAGGTCAATATCAGCGGCGTGCATGGCATTGCGGTTAAGAGAGGATTATTCTCTAAAGGCCAGCTGACGGATGCAGATATTGAAGGAGCTAAAAAGTTTGCAGACGAACAGGGAAAAGCAAACTTCGATTTCTTAAACAAATAAGATCCTTACATATCAAAAGGATATGGGGCGCCTTCCAGAAGGAAGGCGTCTTTTTTATGCGCAGTCCCATGCAGAGGCAGTATGCCGCAGAAGCGGCGCATGGGGCGCACGACGAGTAGGAGAAGATGGTTCTTCCCTACTTGATTGTTAAAATGAATTTGCAGGAGGGTATATGATAGCATATCGGGCAGTACAGCCGGAGGAAATAGATCGTGCGCTTTTTGCAGGGTTTATCCGCCGGCAGGTGGTTGTTCAGTGCCGCCGGCGGGAAAAGGACCAGTGGGTGATTAAAGAAGATCCGTTTATTGATGACTGGTCAGAGGAGGAGTATCAGGAGCTGATCAGCTGCCTGAAGCATACACTGCAAACCGGAGGATTTGTCTACGGCGCTTTTCAGCAAGGCATTTTAAAAGGCTTTGTATCGGTGGAGGCCGGGCTTTTTGGCAGCCGGAGCCAGTATGCAGATCTGTCTTCTATTCATATTTCTGAGGATATGAGAAGACGGGGCATAGGGAGCATATTATTCAGAGCCGCTAAAGAATGGGCCAAGACAAAGGGGGCCAAAAAGCTTTATATTTCAGCGCATTCTGCGGTGGAGTCACAGGCCTTTTATCAGGCTATGGGCTGCACGGAGGCAGAGGAATACAATCAGAAACATGTGGAAAAGGAACCCTATGATTGTCAGCTGGAGTGCAGTGTGGAATAAAAACAGAAAGGAGAAAGAGGATGAATATAAAATCTGTTGTATGCGGCAACAAAACCATTGCCATTGTAACAGGAGAGCATGTGATGTATGATGTGCAGTCAGCGCTCGATTTGATGATGACTGTTAAATATGAGGCGAATACCAATCTGATTGCAATAGATAAGCGAGGAATCATAGAGGATTTCTTTATTTTGAGCAAGGGCTTAGCTGGAGAAATATTGCAGAAGATGGTGAATTATCATGTTAAAATGGCTATTTATGGGGATTTTTCTAAATATACAAGTAAGCCGTTAAAGGATTTCATGTATGAGTCTAACCATGGAAAAGATATCTTTTTTGTGGAGACAGCAGAAGAAGCGATTCGTCGATTCGCAGAGTAAGGTTGCATTTTTGAAGCAAGAGGAGTAGAATATATAGGATTCTAAAACATAGGCTTAGTCTGTGTGTATAAATGGAGGAATAAATTGAAAATCAATATAGCAGTTCTTTTTGGTGGCAAATCCACCGAGCATGAGATATCCTGTATGTCTGCAGCGACGATCATAAAAGCGTTAAATCCGGAAAAATATGAGGTATACCCTGTATTTATTTCCAAAGAAGGATTATGGTACTACTATGAGGGAAGCATCGATCAGATCGAGGCAGAAACCATTATGCAGCAGGCGCCAAAGGCTGCCATTTTGCCCGGACAAAAGGAAAAGGCGCTTTGGGTTTGCCGCAACGAAGAATGGAAGGCGCTGCCGCTCGATATTGTGCTTCCGGTACTGCATGGCCGAAACGGAGAGGATGGAACGATTCAGGGACTTTTAGAGATGGCGGGGATTGCCTATGTAGGCTGCGGTGTGCTTGCATCAGCCGCTTCCATGGATAAGCTGACTACAAAACGAATTGTGATGGAAGAGGGGATTCGGCAGGCAAAGTATGAAGCCGTGTTTGCACCAGAGCTGGCGCAGATAGAGCCGGTGCTGGACCGCATTGAGCAGGCGCTGCCTTATCCGGTGTATGTAAAGCCGGCCAATGCAGGCTCCTCGGTGGGCGTCTCGAAGGCCGAGAGCAGAGCAGAGCTGGCAGAGGGTTTGCAGCTTGCTGCGCAGCATGACAGCCGCATTCTGGTGGAGGAAACGATTGTCGGACGCGAGGTGGAGTGCGCTGTGCTGGGCAACAGCAATTCTATAGAAAATCCGCCGAAGGCATCGGGCGTAGGTGAAATTTTGGCAGCGGATACATTTTATACGTATGAGGCTAAATATCACAATGCTGAGTCGAAGACAGTGCTGGATCCGGATCTGCCTCCGGACACGATTGAAGAGATCCGCAAGGATGCCTGCCGCATTTTTCAGGCAGTAAACGGCTGCGGTCTGTCGCGCGTAGACTTTTTTGTGGAAGCCAAAAGCGGGGAAGTGATTTTTAACGAGATCAATACATTTCCTGGCTTTACAGCAATCAGTATGTATCCCATGCTATGGAAGCATCAGGGCTATGATATCTCCTCTTTAGTGGATGAGCTGATTCGGCTCGGGTTTGAGCGCTGAGGTTGGCAATGGACAACAGAAAGATTGGCGTATTTGATTCCGGTTTGGGCGGCTTGACGGTGGTACGGGCCATGGAAGAGCTGCTTCCGGCTGAAAGCATCGTCTATTTTGGCGATATCGCACGTCTTCCTTATGGAAGCAAATCCAAAGAAACGATTACTGAGTTTTCTCATCAGATCATGCGGTTTTTGCTGCAGCATGATGTGAAAGCCGTCATTGTAGCCTGCGGAACGGCCAGCTCCAACGCGCTGGAAGAGCTGCAGAGCACCTATGATCTGCCGATTATGGGGGTGGTTGAGCCGGGAGCCAGAGCTGCCGCGAAGGCAACGCACAGCGGACGCGTCGGCGTGACCGGTACAGAGGCGACCATCCGCTCCGGTGCCTATGAACGTCTTTTGCAGCTGGAGGACAAACAAACAGAGGTATATGCAAAGGCCTGTCCCTTATTTGTTCCCTTAGTAGAAGAAGGATGGTTTGATGACAGCATAACCGCGCAGGTCATTACGCGCTATCTGGCTGAAATCAAAGAAAATCAGGTCGATACGCTGGTGCTGGGCTGCACGCATTATCCGCTTCTAAGGACCCTCATTCAAAAGGAAATGGGCGAGAACGTCACACTTATCAATCCGTCCAGAGCCGTAGTCGAGGAGCTGAGGGCATATCTGCAAGAAAACCAAATGCAAAGCAGCACCCAGCAGGGGCAGTACGAGTTTTATGTCAGCGACAGTACAGACAAATTTCAGGCATTCGGCCGAAAGGTGCTCGAAATCCCCAGCCTAACCGTACAGAAAGTCAATATTGAGAAATATTAAGCCATGGAAAAAGAAATCAAAATACAAATGATCAGTCGTTTTCAAAACGAGGCGGCGCCGCTGCAGCGCGAGCTAAAGGCTCGTTACCGCCTTGCAGAGCGCGAAGCAAAGCTGATCTATAAGCAGCAGCTGGATCCGCAGCAGGAGCAGTACACGCCCGAAATCCTCACAGTAGTGATCACGCCGGGGGGAAGAGCGCAGAGGGTGCAGATGAAGCGCCCCGGTACACGCCTTCAGCTAAGCTTTCAGCAAGGCATTGCCTGTACAGCCATCTATGATACGCCGGCCGGAGCCATAGAAGCAGAGCTGCATACGCAGCAACTGGACGGCTGTTTTCTGGCGGGCGAGATTGATCTGCGCCTGCAGTATGAGCTTAAGCTGGGCAGCGAGTCTATGGGCGTAACGATATTGGAAATCAGAAGCATATAAAAAAGGAAGCCGATCGGCTTCCTTTTATTTTTTGCTCTGCATATCGCTGACCTTATTCGCCAGCTTTTCACGCCATGTGAGCTTGCGTTCAAATTCAACTTTCTTTTCACCTTTTTTAGCTGTGTTAAAGCTCATGATATATCCGCCGGAGACCTCAAGTTTGACAATTTTTTTAACCGGCAAAGCCTCGAACACCTGCTTATCAGAAAACATTGTTAAAATCTGAGGTCCTACTTTGACCTTGACCAGCGGCACCTTTTGAAAACGCATGCGCTTAGGAACCTGTTCCATAACGGATTTTGGCATATTGGCCTGAGAAATTCTGATCTTTTTTTTGTCAATAATCAAAGCGGAAATGGTTTGTTTATTTTGCTCCACAATCTGCATAGAAGCAGCCTGCTTCTTTTGCATCTTCTTGCCCAGAAAGTAAAGACCGACGAGAACGAGTGCAATAATAATGATAACGGTAAAAAATATTCCAAGTGCGTCCAAGGGAATAGGCCTCCTTTAAATCAAATAAGCCAGAGTCATTATGCTGGCATTATATGCATATCAATCTTTAGTTTAGTCTATTTGTGAGGATTAGTCAATAATTTTTCTTGAAAAGTTCTTAAATGTAGCATATACTAAATCATATGCAATTAAGGAGGAGAAGGCATGTGGGCAGGATTTGTTGATATTATTGCAGAAGTGAGTCGGTACATATTTTGGATCAATATGCTGCTTGGGCTGATTCTGGTATTTTTTGAGCGTAGAAATACCGGTACGCTATGGGCGTGGCTGCTATTGATGTTTTTTGTGCCGATAGCCGGCTTCCTTTTTTATTTATATTTCGGACAGGATCTTCGCAAAACAAAAATGTTTAAGGCTAAGCAAGTAGAAGATATGATTCAGATTGCGGAGCTGCAAAAGAAACGAATCGATGATAAAACCAGAAATCCGCTGCCTCAGTATGAGCAGTATATGGATACAGCCAGGATGCTGCTGGACAGCGGGCAGGCCGTGATCAGCGATAATAATTATGTAGACATCTTTACAGATGGAGAAGATAAATTTACCAGTCTGATGGCCGATCTGCGGCAGGCAAAGGAATATATCTATATTCAGTATTACATTTTTCGCGGTGATGAGCTGGGAAAACAGATTATGGATATTCTGTGCCAAAAGGCGCAGGAAGGACTTGAAGTGCGCCTGCTTACCGACGGCATGGGCAGTATGGGAGAGAAAAAGGCCTTTTTTCAGCGGCTGCGCCAGGCTGGCGGCAGGGTGACTGTGTTTTATCCGCCCTTTGTACCATATATAAATTTTCGTATTAACTATCGCAACCATCGTAAGCTTGTGGTTATCGACGGAAATATTGGTTATGTCGGAGGGTTTAATGTCGGGGATGAATATCTAGGTAAAGGCAAGCTTGGGTATTGGCGGGATACGCATCTGCGGATCCAGGGCAGTGCCGTCGACGATATGGAGATGCGCTTTTTGCTGGACTGGAACTATGCCAGTCCCAGTAAGATTCGTCGTGACCGCTTTTATGGGCGCGACCGCAGCGGCGAGGAGTATATTCCGGCGATTCGCAAAATCCCAGGGGCGCATCCTAAATTTAGCCATGTGGTCATGCAGATCGTATCAAGCGGACCTGACTCGGCCTGGCAGAATATTCGCAATGGATATTTAAAGCTGATTACAGAGGCGGAAAAGAAAATTTATATTGAAACACCCTATCTGGTGCTGGATGATGTGCTTTTAGAAAATCTGCGGATAGCAGCGCTATCCGGCCTCGATGTGCGTGTGATCATTCCCAATAAGGCAGATCATATGATGCTCGATGGCGCCAATATGTCGTATGTGGGCGATCTTTTGGAGGCCGGAGCGCGCTGCTATACCTATCAGAATGGATTCATCCACAGCAAGAGCATTATCGTGGATGATGTGCTCTGCTCCGTGGGAACGGCTAATATGGATATTCGCAGCTTTAAGCTGGATTTTGAGGTGAATGCCTTTATCTATAATCCAGAGCTGACAGCAGAGCTGACAAGATGCTTCATGAAGGATCTGGAGCTCAGTCAGGAGATTACAGTAGAGGCCTATAAAAGGCGTTCTCTTTGGATGCGCTTTAAGGAATCGGTTATGCGTCTTGTTTCACCGCTCCTATAATGCAGTGCCATTCATTTGACATATTTAGCAAGACAGAAAATGATCAGCATAAGCAGAAGCATGACAACGAAAATTCCCAGCATTCCCTTGCCCATAATGGAAAGGGATGTTAAAAATGTGGATAAAATTTCTGAATTCATGATGATGCTCCTTTCATTATAATAAATTAGATACGAGGCCTAGGATGATGCCTCCGGCAACAACAGAACCGATCTGCCCCGCCACATTTGCGCCCACGGCGTGCATCAGCAAATGGTTGGTGGGGTCTTCTTTTAATCCCATCTTTTGAATCACGCGTGCGGACATGGGAAAGGCCGAGATGCCGGCGGCGCCGACCATGGGATTGATTTTGTTTTTACTGAATAGGTTCAAAAATTTGGCAAAGAATACGCCGCCGATTGTATCAAAGATAAAAGCCAAAAGACCGATCCCCATGATCATGAGTGTTTGCGGCGTGATGAAATCGGCTGCTTTCATGCTGAAGGAAATGGTGATGCCCAGCAGCAGCGTAATTAAATGAGAGAGCTCCTTCTGTGCCGCTTCCGAAAGATTTTTAAGCACGCCGCATTCGCGGATTAGATTGCCAAACATTAAAAAGCCAACGAGTGAAACAGAGCTGGGGGCAATCAGGCCGGCGATAAAGGTGACAATAATAGGGAAAAAGATGCGCGCCTTTCGCGAGACGGCGCTCGGTTGATAGGGCATTCGGATGCGGCGTTCTTTCTGCGTAGTCACGAGTTTGATTGCAAAGGGCTGGATGATGGGGACGAGAGCCATATACGAGTAGGCGGCTACTGCGATAGCGCCGATGTATTTAGACTGAAAGATCTGTGAGACCAAAATCGAGGTAGGTCCGTCAGCAGCGCCGATGATGCCGATAGAAGCAGCGTCGCGCAGGTCAAAGCCTAAAAGCACAGCAAGGGAAAGGGCAAAAAAGATACCAAATTGCGCCGCAGCGCCAAAAAGCAGCATTTTTGGATTAGATAGCAAGGGACCAAAATCAATCATAGCGCCAATGCCAATAAAGAGGAGAAGGGGCATGGCTTCAGAGGCTTCGATGCCAATGTGAAAAAGCCATTCAATAATACCGCTGATTTCACCAATGCCGGCAAGCGTTTGATTGATTGCACCGGAAAAAGGCAGATTTACTAAAATGGCGCCAAAGCCCATGGGCAGGAGCAGGGCAGGCTCGAAATCCTTTTGAATCGCTAGGTAGATGAGCAAAATGCCAAGTAAATACATGACTACCTGCTGCCAGGTAATGGCCATCAGGCCTGAGATTAGAAATTCCATAATGTTTCCTCCATTTTAATTCGGGAGAACGTAAAAAGACCTGTATCCTACCCGAGTAGGATACAGGTCTTGTCAGTTACAATTATACCAGCCGTTGGTCAGCTTGCTGTTGGCATAATTCCGCGGGTGCGGCGACTACTCCCCCGTAATGCTGGGCTTAGTGTATCATATGCATCGTCGATAGTCAAGGATAAAAAAGGTTTGGATTTGGTTTGGGTTTAATTCTCATGCCGGGGTGGCTGCATGACGACTGCCTGCGTTGTGTGTGGATGTATGACGATTGGCTGCCTGTGTCGTGTGTGGACGTATGTCGATTGGTTGCGTGCGCCATGTGTGGCTGAAATTGAAAATATAGCTGAAGGTTTTCTGCTATTTTGATTTTTTCCACCATATGTGGTGGAATTTCTTCAGCCACATTACTTTTCAGAGACGGTTCATGACGGAGAAAGTTCCACCATTGTTATCGTTTTCTGCCATGAATAGCTGAATTTTTTCAGCTAATTTCAATTTTTCCACCACGCACGGCTCAACCTATGATACAATAAAGGCGGCAAAGCAAATTTGGCTAGTCAAATCCCTGAGTCGCCTTATAAATTTGTCGCAAGTGACAAACTCCGATGTTATCACAGTATACAAATGATCTTTTAGATCATTTGTATTAAGAGTGACTTTTGCTAATCTTATGCGATCGCAAGAATCCATATGGTAAAATAAAAACTTGAAATGGGGGTGCTGATCCAGTGCAGATGAATATTGAGCTTGTAAAATTAACGAGTGAGTATAAAGAACAGCTTATAGATATGCTGACAGAATGGAAAAATGATATCCTTATCAATCATACGGATAAGTCTCCGGGCAGGTTATGGGCCAATGATTTTCATGATTTTGATCATTATCTTAAAAACCTAGAGATCAAAGAGGATACCCCCGGTGGACTAGTTCCGGATACAACATTATTTTGTCTTGATAAAGACAGGAATATTTTCGTAGGAGCTGTCAATATCCGGCACTATCTCAATGAGGCATTATTAAAAAATGGCGGTCATATAGGCGATGGAATTAGACCCAGTGAAAGAAGAAAGGGCTATGCAACGGCCATGATCACTTTGGCGCTAGAGGAATGTAAAAAGCTTGGCATTGATAAGGTGCTCATGTGCTGTGACAAAGACAATATTGGTTCGGCGAAATCAATCATAAATAATGGCGGTGTATTGGAAAATGAGATCGAAGAGGACGGGCATATCGAGCAGCGGTATTGGATTCAGCTGTAGGATAGAACCCATTACCAGACGGAGGGGGAAAGGAGAAGAAACATGAAGCAGTATGCGGATCTGCATGTACATACCCATATGTCAGACGGAAGCGATTCGGTAGAAGAGGTGCTCAGACAAGCGAGCGATAACAACGTCTCCTTTTTATCCATTACCGATCATAATACCTTAGACGCGTATAAAAAAAATATAAATAAAGAGGCTGAAAAGCGAGGAATTCAGCTGCTTCCCGGAGTGGAGCTAGACGTGATTCATAAGCAAAAGCAGTACCATTTACTGGCGTATGGCATTGACATTCACAATGCTGCACTGCAGGAAGCCTGCACATATAATTGCAAGGTACAGGAGCAATATAATTTTTCTTTGCTTCAATGCATGATACAGGATGGCTTAGCACTTTCGGAATCAGAGTATCAGCAATATATGATTCCGTCAGGACGAGGCGGATGGAAGCTGCTCAACTATCTGCTCGATGCTGGGGTGACTCACAGCCTGCTGGAAGGAACGAAATATTATCGGCAATATGGATTTGATTCCAATCATATTGCATTTATCAGCCTCGAGGAAGCAATCGGCATTGTAAAAGGGGCATCCGGGATTCCGGTGCTGGCGCATCCGGCCGAGCAAATCCCTTATAGCGCATATGATCAAGATCATGATTCGTTTTGGACGGCACTAGAGGAGCTGCTGCAAACCCAAATTGAAGGAATAGAATGCATTCATCCGCTTCATGGGTTTGAGCTTCAAGAAGAGCTGATAGCGCTATGTAAGGAGAGAGGGTTATTCATTTCCGGAGGAACAGATTATCATGGCCGGTTTTTTAATAAACAAAAACAGAGGATTGGCGGACAGTTCATTTCAGCAGATATTGTTAAAAGCCTAATTATGGAGAAAGTGCAGTGAAGCAGTCAAGATGGAAAAAAGCCGACTGGATTTTGCTCGGGAGCCTGTTAGCCGCAGGGCTGTTAGGAGGATTGCTGCTATTTTTGACCAGTAAAACCGGTCAAAGAGTGCAGGTTCGGGTAGGCGGCGAGATTCAGGCTGTGTACCGGCTGGAAGAAGAGGGGCGCTACCGCATAGAGGGCGCTGAAGGCGGAAGCAATATCCTAGTCATTCAAGACGGGAAGGCATGGGTTGAAGAAGCATCCTGCCCGGATGGACTATGCATGCATATGGGAAAAATCATGCAGCAGGGGCAGTCCATCGTATGTCTGCCAAATCAGGTGATTATAGAAATCACAGAAGCCGGAGCAGAGCAAAAGGTTGACGGCGTGGTTCGATAAGAGGAAAATGATATGAAACAGACACAGAGAATTGCGCAGTACGGAATCCTGATTGCCCTCGCAATGATTTTAAGCTATGTCGAAGCGCAGATTCCAGCATTTTTCGCTGTGCCCGGGATGAAGCTGGGGCTTACCAACATCGTAGTGCTGCTGGCGCTTTATCAGCTGGGAATCAAGAGCGCTTTGCTGATCAATGGAATACGGATTCTTTTAGTTGCGCTTCTATTTGGAAACGGCATGAGTCTGGCGTATAGCCTTGCCGGAGGCCTCTTGAGCGGCCTGATCATGATCCTGCTAAAAAAAACAGAGCGTTTTCACATGATCACCGTGAGCATAGCAGGCGGCATTTCGCACAATGTCGGACAGATTTTAGCCGCAATGGCGCTGCTGCAAACGAAATCGCTCGCATGGTATCTGATTTTTCTTTGGTTTGCAGGTCTTGTAAGCGGCAGCCTAATTGGAATTATAGGAGAAGAGCTGTGTAAACGAATCCATTTGGGTAAGAGATGAATTATCCTATTTTTCCACCGCCGCGGGCGGAAATGGACGATATAGCTGATTTTCCACTATTGCCGTAGCTCCCGTAGGATGGCAGAGGGATATCCATTAGCAAGCATCCTGAAATAAAAAAGTGACGGAAAAATTCCGCCACTTTTTTGAATTTTACCAGTTCTGGCAAAAGCCGAGAAGGCCGCAGATCATACGAAATGCCTTTCCTTATTTTGCTGCGGGGTGCACCTTAGAGGCAGTCAGCAGTCCCGCTTCCAGCTGAATCGAAATGAGCTTGCGAATCGGAACGACCTCATAAGACAGCTTTTCCTCTGCCAGAGCAGCCTGTTCGTTTAGCTTAGCCTCAAACAGGGAAAAAGCTTTGGTGAGGGCCTCTTTTTTGGCAGGATTGACTTCCCCTGTTTCTTCCATATGTGCCAGCTCGCTTTCATGAGCGCGGGTATACAAAGCCAGTGTCAGGCAGGAGAAGAAGGGCTGGAGATCAATATTGGAAAATTTCTCAGCCACAGTGGCCGGTTTTTGATATTCAGGATTTTCACTCAGCATCTTGCGGGTAGCAGAATCATCATCAATACTGTTAAAGCCCTCAACAGCAAATTTGAAAGGATTAGCAGGATCGATATAGCTCCAGGAATTCACTAGCGTCTCTTGGGCAAAGGCCTTCATGGCCTTGCGATAATCGAGCGCATAGAGATTGGCATCGCGGCGGCTGATGTCAGAAGCAGACAGGTCGCAGATGGCCGGATTAAAGAAGTACGGCAGCTCTGTGAGCAGGGTAAAGGCGCCGCAGGCGGCCTTGCCATAATCAGCGCTGCAGGTGCCGCAGCCGCACATTTCCTCAGGATGCTCAGCACCATAGGATTCATAATAATCATAGGTATCCCCCATGCTGATGTTGCGATATACAGCCGGGCTAAAGCGCTGAATATAGGGAGCCTCCGGCTCGCCTAAATCGATGGGCATACCATGCTTAGCGGCCACTGCGCGCAGCGCATCATAAAAATTCTCGTCAAAAGCTTCCGTTAAATACCAGTACACACCGCCAAAAGCAGAATTATGCAGAGAGTATAAGAAGGAGGGATGTAGCTGATCAATCAGCTCTTGCACAGCCTTGGTCTCCGGAATGCTGTCATGGAAATGCAAATTTTTGTAGTCGATCGGGAAAGTCCAGTCCACTTGCGCCGTGGGCGCGGGACGGAAAAAGTGACGTACATAATTTTTGAGGCTGAACGGCCCCTTGAACCAAGGCTCGTTGAGCTGGGTGCCGTCTACATCCCAGGACTTGATGATATACCATGTATAGTCCAGCGCCTCGCGCAGCTCGGCATCCTCCGCCAAAATGGCAGAAAAGGCCTCCAGCATCATGGCACCGATGGGTTCATTGGGATGCGGACAGCCGTAGCAAATCGCATTCTGTGAGCCGTTTCCGATCTTGAGACAGTACAGAGGATGTCCGGCGCGGCTCTTGGTCAGTTCAAAGATCTCGACCACATCCGGATGCGCCTCAGCCAGCCGATGGCTGCTGGCATCCATTTCATCTACGGTCATAAAGGTCTGATAATCAGGCACCTTTGCGATCACACGATCGATCAGTTGTTGTGAAATCATGATTTCATATCCTTTCTTGCTAGGTTTTGATAATAATAAACGACAAGCTGTGTACGGTCGCGCACACCAAGCTTATCCAATATTATACTAATATAATTGCGCACAGTCCCTTCGCTCAGGTACAGTGCCTGCGCAATTTCCCGGTTGTTGCGCCCCTGTGCCACCTCATGCAGCACCTGCATCTCCCGCAGGCTCAAAGGCGGATCCGAGGGAACCGGCGGTGCCAGATGAGAAAGCTTCTGCGCAATTTGACCGCCGAACACGCTCTGCCCATTCATCACTGCCCGCAGTGCAGGCGCGATAGATTCTGTTTCTTGCTTGATCAGATATCCTTTGGCGCCAATGCGCAGCGCTTCGCGCAGATATTCATCATCAGAAAAGGTCGTCAAAAACAGAATCCGTGCTGCCGGATCCTCCTGCAAAATCGCTTCTGCGGCGGCAAGGCCGCCAAGCGGCTGCATCTGAATATCCATCAGCAGTATATCAGGTTTTTGAGTATGATACAAGTCGATCGCTTCATTTCCATCGGCGCCGGTAGCGGCTACGGTAATGTCCTCCTGAGCAGATAGAATGGTTTGCAGCGACAGGCAGACAAAGGGATCATCGTCAACGATAACAAGCTTCATAAAAACCTCCTTGAATCAATGAAAATATTAGATAGTCTTTTTGGGAATGGATATAAACAGGCGAAATCCCTGGTTGGTTGTGATATGAAGAATTCCCTGCAGTGCATCTACGCGCTCCTGAATGCTATAGAGCCCCATGCCCTTTGAAGAAGAGGAAGAAGCAGTAGTGCCATTATCCTCGATAATCAGCTGATACAATGAGGGGTGCTCGATGACAGAAATATAGGCGTGGGATGCATTGCTGTGGCGCGCGATATTGGAAAGGGCTTCTTTGATAATGGATAAGAAGCAGTGATGCAGCGCCGGGTTTTGCACAGAGGCTTCATAGCGAAGCGTGACGGGACAAAAGGTGAAAGCATCGA
This sequence comes from Lachnospiraceae bacterium, assembly GCA_022794035.1. Taxonomy (NCBI): domain Bacteria; kingdom Bacillati; phylum Bacillota; class Clostridia; order Lachnospirales; family Lachnospiraceae; species Lachnospiraceae bacterium. The sequence goes on from JAAWDX010000003.1 coordinate 196,094, forward strand.
TAAGCGCCTGGATGGCAAGAGAAAGCGAAAGGGATTGGTCGTGCAAGTCATGTACGCTGGAGCGGATGTTGTCCATGGCGGAAGCAAGCGTAGTGCTGACCGCTTCCAGCGGCTCCTTCATTTGAGGAGAGGTGACCTCCAGCGCACGAATCTGCAGCAGCGAGCGGGTTAACAGGTGTCCGACATGATCATGGATTTCTCTGGCAATTCGGTTGCGCTCACCAAGCGTAGCGAGCTGCACCTGATAGGCCTGCGTTTCAGAAAGAAGCTGGTTTTTCTGCTTCAGCAGACGGGCCTGCTGCCGGCTGTCATCTTGAAACATATAGAAGCGGCGCGATTGATCCTCGAGCCGGCAGGCAGAAGAGCCAGCAGACAAAACAGACAAAGAAGGACAAAGGTATGCGGTACGGAAAGTGTGAATAGAGTGGGAAGAACCCAGGTGACATATAGAAACTTTTGCGGATTTTTATAGGTTAGGTGGAGCAGCAGATAGACGCTCATGGGGAGAAATAAAAGAAAATCCGGCCAGAGCAGGCAGACGATTTGATAAAAAAGACAAAAAAGGCAAAGCTTTTTGCGGGCAATCATCTGGCCAGCATACAGGCAAAGTGCGGTGAAGGAAAGGGAAAAAAGAAGGGCGAGCAGATACGAGGTGCTGATAAAGGCTGGCAGGGAGGTAGCGGCGCACAGCAGCCACAGCACGACAGGGAAGAGTAAATATTTCATAAGCGCCCTCCTTTTCTAATGATTTTAATATTATAAAACAGCCTAAAGAACTCGTCAAGCAAAACAGGGAGGCCTGTACGGCTTCGAATATGACAAATGTCATACTGGAAGGTGACTGCGTTCACTTTTCCCGCTGTGCGGGATATGGTATCATAAGTGCAGTTAGATATGTTTGGCGAATCAGGCACGTGGGAGGAAATAATGCTATTTGTGCCGTTTCGGAATGGAGGGTAACATGATTGAAGTGAAAAATCTGGTGAAGCGATACGGCGATCTGCTGGCGCTGGACCATTTTAATTTATCGGTGCAGGATGGCGAGATTTTTGGCCTGCTTGGGCCTAATGGCAGCGGCAAATCAACAGCGATTAACTGCATGTTGGGGCTGCTTCGCTATGAACAGGGCGAGGTGCGTCTGTTTGGCGAGCCGATGACACCGACGAGCTATGAAAGCAAGCGCAAGATCGGCGTGGTGATGCAGAATGTGGCAGTTTTTGAGGAGCTGAGCGTGCAGGAAAATATCGAATATTTTTGCAGTCTGTATGTGAAGGACCGTCAGCGCTGCAAGCAGCTGGCGCAGGAGGCCATGGAATTTGTGGGTATTGAGGAGTTTTATAAAATGCGGCCTAAAAAACTGAGCGGAGGGCTGCTGCGACGGCTGAATATCGCCTGCGGAATTGCCCATAAGCCCAGTCTGATTTTTATGGATGAGCCGACAGTTGCGGTGGATCCGCAGAGCCGCAATAACATACTGGAGGGGATCCAGCGGCTTTGCCGCGAGGGCGCGACGGTAGTCTATACGACGCATTATATGGAAGAGGCGGAGCAGCTTTGTTCGCGCATTATGATTATGGATAAAGGACGCGAGGTAGCTACCGGCACAAAGGAAGAGCTGAAGGCGATGATCCGCGCCGGGGAGAAGATTAAGCTGGAGATATATGCCCTGCCGGTGCCGGTTCTGGAGCAGATCCGCCGGCTGCCGGAGGTAAAATCAGCCGCCTATCAGGAGGGAGAACTGACAATGGAAAGCAGCAGCGCCCATGTGCTCGTGAGCGTGCTGGATCTGCTGCGGCAGGCCGGTCTTGTACCAGGGCGGATCTTTTCGGAGCCGCCGACGCTGAACGATGTATTTTTGGAAATGACCGGTAAACAGCTGAGAGATTAGGAGAGGGAGAAGCGATGACATTTGGTAAAATGATGCAGCACAGCATAAAAATATCGCTGCGCAACCGGGAAGTATTAACGTGGACGCTGATTTTTCCGCTTTTGATGTCTACTTTGTTTTATTTTGCCTTTAGCTCTCTGGATGAAGCCAATCAGCTGGAGGCAGTTCCGGTGGCCATTGTGGAAAATGCAGAGTACCGAAATAGCAGTCTGGAGCAAATGCTGCGGGAGATTTCAGAAGGAGAGGAACCGCTGCTCGCTCTGCAAAGCTGTGAATCGGCGGAGGAAGCGGCGGGCCGTCTGGAGGAGGGCGAGATAGCCGGCTATATTGATTTGGAGGACCAAACGCCGAGGCTCACTGTGAAGGAAGAGGGAATGAATCAGACTATCCTGCGGCAGGTGCTCACGCAATATCAGCAGATGTGGCACAGCATAAGCGGGCTTACGCCTCAGCAGGCCGCTGCCGTGATGGAGGCGCAGCAGGGAGAGCAAGAGTCCATGCTGGAAAGGGTCAGCTTAACGCATAACCCTCCTTCGGATATGGTGGGATATTTTTACAGCCTCTTGGCGATGGTTTGTTTATTTGGCATGTATCAGGGCATTATCAGCGTATATAATCTGCAGGCCAATCAGTCGGCTCTGGGAATTCGTCGGTGCATTGCGCCAGAGTCCTATATTAAAGTTATGCTGGCTGAAATCCTGAGCGGCTCCCTGCTGCATATTCTAGTGGTCTGGATTGCGCTTGCCTACATGGTGCTAGTGCTTAAAATCAATTTTGGCGGCCGGGTTTTGCTGGCAATGGCCGGATGCGCGGCCGGCAGCCTGACGGGAGTCAGTTTAGGCGTCTTTGTAGGCTCCTTTCCAAAGATGAATGTACAGATGAAAATCGGAGCCTCCACAGTGGTATCACTGTTTCTGTGCTTTTGCTCCGGCATGATGGTAGGGGGCATCAACTACTGGATTCAGGAATATATTCCAATATTTGCATGGCTCAATCCAGCCATGCGGCTCGTGGATGCGATGCACAGCCTGTACTATTTTGATACCATAGAGCCGTTCCTGCTTAACACGGCCATTCTGCTCCTTTTTTCTGTAGTCTTTTTCGCATTGTCAGCGCTTCGCCTGCGGAGGTACCAATATGAAAGTGTTTAAAACTTGTTTATTGATCGCCCGGCGCTGTCTGGGCATCCTGATTGCATTCTGCGGAATTTTCATCTCAATCAGCGTGTTCAGCAGCAAAATGCAGGGTGAAACCATGGAAAAAATATTTCAGGGCGAAGCCGTGCCGTATAGCATTATCAACCGAGATCAGGACTCCGCTGTGGTGCAGGGACTGCAGACATATCTGAGCACTCAGGCCGAGCAAATCGAGATCGAAGATGAGGTGCTCAGCCTGCAGGACGCACTGTTTTATGCAGAGGTCGACTATATCATCATCGTGCCACAGGGCTTCAGCGATGCCTTCCCGGAGAAAAAGCTGGAGATTGTCAGCCGGCCGGACGCGATGGAAACCTATCTGATGGATCAGCTGCTGGATAATTATTTCATGCATCTAAAGCTGCAGCTGCAAATCACGGCAGAGCCGGAAGAGGCTGTCGCAAATGCCTTAGAGAGCCTGAGCCAGAGCGCCCAAGTAGAGAAGCAGCAGTTCGGCAATCAGCAGGAGACGACGGAGGGCTATCAGGTGTATTTCCGTATGGTCGGATATGCGCTGATCGTATTGGTCTTTCAGTTTATCAGCTCGGTACAGCTGGTTTTTGGCCGCCGCGAAATCCGCATGCGCCACGACAGCGCACCGATCAGCAAGCGCAGAATGCTCTGCGAGATTGGGGCATACGGTGTGTTAGTCAGCTTTGCCATCAGTCTTATTCTGATGGGAATTGGCTATGGGATGAATGCAGCCTATTTCAATGCCGGAGGCTTTCAAAAAATCGGCTTGGTGTATCTGAATGAACTGGCCTTTATGCTAGTTGCGATTGCGCTCTCCGTGCTGTGCAGCCAGTTCACGCGCAATCAGACGGTGCAAAGCGTCATCAGCAACTTTGTAGCGCTCTCGCTCAGCTTTCTGGGTGGTCTTTTTGTACCAATGGAGCTGCTCAGCGAGTCATTGCAGAACATAGGGCGGCTCATGCCTACGTATTGGTATGTGCATACCTTCGATCAGATTAACCAGCTGGGGCATTATACTGCGGCTTCGCTGCAGCCGGTTTGGCAGGGAATGCTGCTGCAGATGGCCTATGCTGTCGCCTTTTTCTGTGTGACACTGGCAGTGGTGAAATATAAAAGGATGGAGTAAAACCATCCTTTTTTTTATTTATATATGCTCGCCGGGCTTAAGCTGCCCGAGTAAAAAGGGACTGTCAGGATCGCACTGCGAGAGATTGCGGTCAATAGAAGCCTTGCTGTAATTGGCATAGCAGTAGTGGCATCCATTTAAACAGGTATTATAGGCGCCGATATCGACGCTCTTGCTGCAGCCGCAGTGAGGGCGCTGACCGGCGTCTTTTTGCGCCCGCGGCGCAGTGTGCGTAATACGGCTGATGCGCTGCAGATCGATGCAGCTGCCGCGTTCGATCCCATAGGAAGACAAATCCATGGCTTCGCTGCAGGCGCGGATGCGCAGATGATAAGAAGCGGCGATCTGACCAAGCTGCGGAGCGAGAAGGCGGATCTCCTCGGGAGCGGCCTCATGCAGGCCGCTTTTTTGCAGGCGCTTATACAGATCGAAAAAGCTGATCACGACTTCGTCGGTATAGGGGCTTAGGGCCCGGCAGTATCTTTCAAATGCATTTAGATGAAACGGCATATCGTAGCGCGATGTGAGAATGATGGGATCATAGCGCCAGACAAGGCGCTGGCGCCCGATACGGCTGCCAAGGGCAGCAACCTGTTCCAGCAGCTCTTCCTTGGGAGGGAGTCCGGGCTCCAGATCAGCACCATAAGGGGTGAGTGTATGCTGAAAATAATACGCATAGCCCATGGCTTCGATTTCATCTAAATAGGGAAGAAAAGGAGCCGCGTTTTTGGTCCAGAATACGATGCAGTCAACCGACTGCGGCGAGAGGCATACGCGCTGGATCTGGCGGAGATTCATGGGATTGCGCGTGAGCGCATAGCCGGCATGCAGTCGATTCATCAGCCACCTACCGTGGTAGCTGGGAATGTCGGTGCGGCGGGAAGCGGATATGATCATAAAAAGCTCCTTTGCATAGATTAGATGATATCGCTCTGAAAGGCGATGGCCTTTCCTAATATGCGGATTTCGCTGAGTTCTCCTCCTACATATAAAAAGGGCTCATAGGCAGGATTCTCCGGCATCAGCACCAGCTTTTTCTGTTCAGGATAATAATAAAAGCGTTTGAGGGTGATCTCCTCTTCAATGATCACGGCGGCAATCTCGCCGTTTTCAACCATATCCTGCTTGTGGATGAAAACAAGGTCCCCATCCTTGATGCGGGCGCCGATCATGCTGTCGCCGCGGGCGCGCAGCGCAAAATCAGCATGGATGTTGGCGCCGGCTTGGACGTAGTTTTCATATTCTTCATTCATGATGATGGGAGAGCCGCAGGCGATGTCGCCCAGAATTGGGATTCTCTGAACCTCAATCGGCAATATATCGGGATGCTGCCATAAGGCGGCTTCTGAATGAGACGAGGAAGCCTGATCCGGCCAGCCAAGTAAAAAGCTGGTGCTGACGCCAGTGGCTTCTGCAATTTTTTGAATGCGTTCTAAAGGAACTTTGGCGGTTTCGCCGGTGGCATAGCGCTGCAGAGCAGACTTGGGAATCTGCGTAAGCTGCGCTAAGGCAGCATAGGAAAGCTCTGCGCGTTCGATGGCGGTTTTGATGCGGTCTGCTAATTCGGTCATAGGAAGTCTCCAATTCTAAGTTTAATTCTGATAAGGCTATTATAGTACATTTGTCCCGGAAATGCAACCATAAAATAAAAAATAATCCCAAAAATGGGTTGACAAAGATTGGAAAAATTGATATGATAAATCCGTCCCTGATTTGGGACGGTGAATTTATATATGCATATATACAATAGATAAAGGAGGAAGAGAAATGGATATTTGGCAGCAGAGAATTATCGAAGAGGTCAAGACCTACCGCAAAGGGGCAAGAGCAGAGCAATTTACGCTCACCAGCTTAAAAAGGGTGGAACGCGAGCTGGAGCGGATTTATAAAGGCAGTCAGGATCCCAATCTTGCACAGGAGCCGGCGGCGAAGCTATCAAGGTGACAGGAAATCTGCATGGCATCGGCAACTTTGTAGACAGTGAATTTAACACAGCTACCAAGGTCTTTACCGAGGCAGGCAAAACAACTCCTGCAGAGTAAGGAGAACAGGTAGATGAAAATTAACGAAATCGAGTTGCAGGCGGATCTATATGACATCGCGGTCTGGGCCGCCGCACTGGAAAAGCAAAAGGAGCAGCCGACCGGCAGCGGCTAAATGCTTTGGAAAAGGCACTGATGGGAGATGGCAATGTGCAGGGGCTCATTTAAAAGGAAAAGACGCCATATCAAGCAAATGTTTGCAAGGGGCGTCTTTTAATATGTAATCATATATGAATTTGCCTAAATATAATAAAGGCCTGTAGAAAGATCAGTTCTGATTTTAGGGGTTTATTTTTTCAAAATATTGGAAGAAGTTGTGGTCCTATTCTATAGCCTGTCTTTAGGAATGCCATAGGAAAGTTTAATAGAGTAAGAAGAAATATGCGCGGATAGAATGACATCATTTCCAAGATCAAAATAAGTATCGGAGGTTGGGTCATATAAAGAAAAGTTGTTTTGCAAAAGAGAGTAAATATTTGCAATTTCAGCTTCAGAAAGAGAAGAAGTATCGCAGTATAAACTACAGAATACTAATTTACCATCAAGGAAAGTAAGCAAAACTTCATATGTTGCTTTAAAAAGGGAAAATTCTTTTGAGAAATAAGCTATAGAAGGATTTTCAGAAGAATCCTCAAGCACATATTCATTAAGATCGAAATTAGTTTGAGGTTGCCCCAGTATTAAAGTCATTTGATTAGACAGTTCGATAATAGATTCCCTCAAAGAGGAATTCTCCAGTTTAGAAAAAAGAGTGGGAAAGGGATCTTTGGCTTTGCTGCAGGAACTTATTGTAAGAATAAGCAAAACAGTTAAAAATAGAGTAAATATTTTTTTCATCAATATAGTCCTTTCTAATAGTTTTTTATAGTTTATCAAAACGTAAATCATAAAGCAATATTTATCGTGATTTTGAAATTTGATAAATATATTTTCCTTGAATATCAGACCGATGCTGATATAATTGAAAAAGAGAAGAAGGAAATAGTATGGCCGTTGCTGTTTAGTCGAATAAAAGGATACGATGGATAAGGAGTATAAAAATGAAAAGAGTTAATGGTTTTCTATTTATTGTCTTTGTAATGCTCTTACTTTCCGGGTGTAGTGCAAAGAAGATCGAAAAGGTGGCTTCAAGCGAGCATCTTGGATATACGATCGAGAGTATTAAAAATGATTTTTCGTTAGATGATTTTGAGCTTGCAGGAGAATCGAAGACAGGAAATGAAATTGTGTTTAGCAATCCGCAGGGACACATAATTCGTTTTGCCAGCTATGCAGAGGAAAGTCCATATACTGACTTTATCTTGATCGCCTCACCTAATAGGGAAGATCTCTTTTCGTATTTAGAAAAAATGAACAAGTTCATGGAGATATATGAAAAAGAGGATGGAGAGCAGATTAAGGATCTATGCAATACGCAGGATAAGGACTTGGATCAACTGTCGGGCCGCAGACAGGTAATTGGAGATATCAGCTATCGATTTAATATGGTAGCGGGAGCAAAGAATACATATTCTTTGCAATTAGCAAGACCGAGAGATAATTCCAAGTGATATAAAAAGATAGGAGCAAGGACGGGTTTTGTCTTTGCTTCTATCTTTTTGGAGAGGATATTTCTCTTTAAGTGAAGTTTTAACTTTGATTTGCTAAAGGAATACCATAAGAAAGCTGTGTCAGTATATCCGGTAATGCCCAAAATACGAGAACTGTTTCATTTCCAATATCGAAGAAAGTGCTATCTTTATATAAGGAGAAATGAGCTGTAAGAATTGATTGAAGGGAAGAGATTTCAGCTTCTGTCAGCGGAGAGTCGAAATCGATATCTAAGTACGTTAGCTGATTGTCAGTGAAAGAAAGAGTTAGTTTACAAGGGTGGTTAAAAACAGTTATTTCTTTTTTATAATAGGTGAAATCAGGATCGGAGGAATCATCTTTTAAATATTCGTCAAGCTGAAAATCAGCGGCAGGCCGTTTAATTATAGAGGATATTTGCTCAGAAAAATCAACGATGGATTCCTCTAAAGAAGCCGTCTCCATTTTAGAAAGAAGGGAAAGAACGGGATCCTTCTGTCCGCATCCCGTTATAGATAAGGTAAGTAAAAAAATGAGCAGGCAAGAAAAAAGTCGTTTCATAATCGGTACTCCTTTAAAGTGATGAAATATAAAGATTAGGCGAATATACGGAGCCTATAAATGTATTTATTTAGATTATCATTAAACAGATAAAGAAATTCATATTTTGCATGATTTACATCTTCCGTGCCAAAAAGAGTAGGAAGTGAGGCAGAGATAGGGGCACCATGGATGTCAGTATTACATAGAGCCAAAAGCTGCTTCGAATCGCTTTCTGAGTATAGATCCAAGACTTGGTTGGCTTGTTCCAAATAAGAAAATAAATCTTCTGAAGTAGCAGCATCGATGACGATATAATCGATATATTCATATTTTTCAGGATGAGAAGTAAAAAAGCAAAATGCATCGCCATTTTCGTTGCTATATATTAACTGTTCGGGGAAATTGCTCTGAAAATCAAAGGAATCAATTTTTAATTCTTTTTTTATATGATCTAAGGTATATCCGAAGTGTTCATTGGACTCTACTTTTTTATCCTTGCATCCGATAAGGGAAACCAAGGAGAATAATAATATGACAGTGAGCAGTAAGGTTTTTTTCATGGAATAGAAGCCTCCTATTAAATTAGTAAAAGGTATGATTATCGTTTATCGAAAGGAATTCCATAAAGGATATGATCCTGAGAAAAGAAAGCAAGAGTTTCATCATCAATTTGATAACCAGTATCATAACTTGGAAATTTAGAATCTAAATTTGCAGTAAGAGAGGCAAGCTCGTCTTCAGTCAAAGGTGTTTGAAAATATATTTATATTATAGTTATCAAATTAATAAAAAGCAATACTTATAATTTTGCTAATTAACGTTAAATAGAAAGGGATTTTTGGCCATGATCAAAAATCCCTTTGAATCGGAATAAGGTTTTATTCTTTAGGAGGAACAATCGTATAATGAAAAGAGCAATGAGAGTAACCGTCTAGAAAAAGTAAAACCATATCATCCTGAATACGATATACCATTCCATCAGGTTTAAGTTTTGAATCTAAAATTGTACGAATGGGTTCCGTTTCTTCAGACGTAAAAGAACCGGATAGAAAGATAGATAAACTAGAAAATTCATTATTCTTGAGCATCAATAGAATTCTAGTATTTGGGTGGCCAAAAACAGTTAAATAAGTTTCATAAGATTCAAAAGAGTCATCAGGCTCTGAAACATTTGCATATTTTTCAATATCGAAATCATCAATAGTTTTTCCCCTTAAGGAATAGGCTTTTTTAGAAAAATCTACAATGGCTTCTTCAACAGGGACATTCTCTACTTTAGAAAAACGTGATAATACAGGATCACCCTTTTCAATGCAAGCAGTCATAGATAGGGTAAGCATGAATGCTAGTAAGAGAGAGATGATTTTTTCATAATAAACGCTCCTTTTTCAATCAAAAAATTTAAAAGCAAGTTAAAACACTCATTTTTTATTCAACGAATATAAATGTTGAATCTCTTACATAAAGATATTCGCCTTCATTTAAGGTACAATATATCTCCTTTTTATCTTTATCATCATCATAAACCGGCTTTGATGAAGAAAGAATATTAAGGCCATTGGGATCAGAAGAAATAGCGTAGAATATGCGAGCACGGGGAAGCGGAGAAATTTTATACTTTCCGGCAGGAATATCACGGCCGACTAGATATTGTCCACCATTGTAGCTGCCGTCAGAGGAAGGAGAAGGAAGGGGGGCATCTTCTGCTAGAATCATTTGAAGATCAGCACCAGTGAAATGAAAATAGTCTCCATCCGATAAAAGAAGATATCTAAAAATATATAGGGAACCATCAGCAAATACAGTTTGAGAGGTATTGTCAAGAGATAACTGCCAACGAGTCAAACGACCAGAAGTTGCTCGGACATAGTATAGTCCGGCAGGGATATCGACACCTATTTGATAAGTTCCAGGTTCATAGGTAGTAAATGGTTTTTCTATCAGAAAAAACTTTCCATGGCTAATATCAAGAAATTGTCCATCAGAAACCGTGAGATATACATCATTATCAAGACTGCCGTGTTTCGGATGACTAGCGTAATCCAAGGTATAAGGATTAGAGGATAAATAATAAAAGGAGTGTTCGTTAGGAGCTATACAGGAAAGCCGGTATTTTCCAGCCGGAATATCACGACCTACCAAATATTGTCCCTCACCATAGCTGCCGTCAGAAGCGGGCATGGGAATAGGAGCCTGATCAGCTGGTAATAAAAGACCATCACTAACGTAAAGGAATTCGCCCTCAGAGACAAGAATATATGCAAAACTATCTACAGAGTCACTACGATTATAGGATGAACGAAAAGGATCGTTTGTTGTACTCCAATATGCCGGGAGGTCAGAAGAAGCTTTAATATAATATAATCCGGCAGGGATATCACTTCCAACTAATAAGACTTCTTGAGTAAGATAATTTATTCCATCAGATGATATATAAGATGGGCAAAGATATATAAAACCGTATTGAGAATTTGCCTTTCCGTAAAATGTGAAAATAACATCTTCATTAATTTTAAAGACATTATCCTCAGAATCAAATAATTCAGTCTCTTGTGAAAAATGCTGTTCAATGTGGGACTGAATCGTAGAAATTTGATCTTGTGAAAGAAAATTATTTTCTGTAGATGCTATCTGAATTTCACATAGCTCATTATTACTAAAAGATAGGGTTAGCTCATATGTTTGGCCCCAAAGTTCAATATCTTTATAGAAAAAAGTATTAGACGAACCAGTAGTATATTCATTTTCTGAACAGTCATCAAGAACAAAGGTGCTACGGGAATTGCCTAATGCACCGGCTATTTGTTTGGAAAAGTCAATGATAGTATCTTCTAAATCGGAATTTTGGATTTCGGAAAAAAGGGAAGGGAGTGGATCCTCTTTTTTGTGACAAGAGATAAGTATAAAGAGAAATAAAAATAGTATGATAAAAGTGTAAAATTTTTTCATGAGAGTCCTCTTAATGCTTTTGTATAGTATATATCATAACAGATTTGAGAATAGAAAGCAAGAAACCAACAATTAAATACGGAGACTGCAGCGCAATCTCCGTATCTGTTAATGACTAATAAGGTGATTTTCTGAATACGATATGATTTTCATCAGATAAATAAAAATAATTTTATCTTTATTTAGATTTATTGAAGACTAATTCAAATACACAGTCGAGTTTAGCGAAAGAAACATGAGACCCATCTGATAATTCTATGACAGCAATTTCACCGGAGTCTATCAGTGCCATGATATCAGCGACCTCTTGAGAATTGGCAGTAATATCAAAAAGTCAAAATACTGCTTAATTGTTTCCTGCGAAACAGAGGTCATGTCGATATGATCAATATAGGTGTCATTTTTTAATTTGCTAAAGAAGAATAGTTCTTTGCCATTCGATGAGAGAAACCAAGGAGAACAATAATGTGGACATAAGCAGTAAGGTTTTTTCATGAGATACAACTCCTTAATATAAAGTGTAGGTTTAAAAGAAACTATGAATAATTAGTGATAGTACTATTATAAGGGTTTGTAAGATAGAAAGCAGTAGAAAAGTAAAAATCTTTAATTGTGGTCAGATGCTGTAATTTGCATGATTTATGCACGGAACATGAAATAATTATATGTTATTATTTTATTATTGCTAAAGAGATATCAACAGAAATTAGCGTACTATTTATCTAGAACGGAACAAGTAAAATCAAAGCTTTATTAAAAGAAAGGATGATAAAATGGGAGATAGTACTAATATTGAATTACATATAGATAGTTTAGGGTTAGAGAAAGGGTTTCAAAATGTAATTAGGCAATTAACAGGGAGACGGACAGAGGAAATAAGAAAAGTATTAAAACAGCCATTTGAAGTAATCACTGGTGAAATAACAAAGGAAATCAAAGATACAATGCTGCGGGTGGTGCCCAATTTGGATCTGTTGGGCTAGCGATAGGAGGAATCGGACTTGCCATTGAAGGAGTTGTTGGCGTAATTAATATTCTGGATCAAGCTGTCGCAGACCATACACAGGAGTGGCTAAAGCAATTTGGGGTATTATCGGATGCGCAGCAGGAAAGTATTACAAAGGCAACGGAGTGGAATAATCAATGGAAAGAAATTAAAAGTCATAGTAATACAGAAGCCACGGGAGTGTTAGGTGAATATCAACATACAGAGGGTTTGCTCGACAAGTTACAAAAGATTACACAGGAAAACGGCCGGATAAAAAAAGGGTATGAAGAGAGAGCGGAGATAATTACAAATACATTAAGCCATTCACTTGGTATAGAGATTGTGGATGGACAGATCGTAAAATATGGCGAATTAAAGCAATCGTTGGAAGAATTGATCCAGAAGAAAAAATTAGAAACGCTCTTGAGAGTATATGAGGAGGAGTACACAGAAAGCCTTAAGAATCAAATTGCAGCCAAAGAGGAACTGGCAAAAAACCAAGGGACATTGGGGCAATTCCAAGAGGAATATAATGCGGTTCTGAGGGATAAAGTGGCGTGGTCTAAACAAGATTATTTATCCCAAGAGCAGAGAGAGGCGTTAAACGCGAAGTACAGTGGTGGAATTACCGATCTTTTGGCAGCGGAGCAGGCCTTATCTGAAAAGATACAAGTGCAGCGAGGGGTTGTAGAGGAAAGAAAAGCAACTCTGGAAAGTATGAATACCACCGTGGGTAATTATGAGTATGCTTTATCGGCTGCAGCCAGCGGCGGCGTTGAAGAAATGGATAAGGCGATACTAGCTATGACAGGTCAGCTGCAGCTTGCGGAAGCTTCAAATCAGTATATTTTAGAGCAGCAGATGGAAGATTTTAACAATGCTTATCAGGAAGCCGCAAATTCAGTAGAGAATGGCAGCATGGAAATAACGCAAGCGGATTAGCCGGAAGTGTTGCAGAAGAGCTTGGTCGGGCTTTGGATATCCATTCTCCCTCTAAAGTAACGATAACGATGAAGCTGGGCAAATACACATCAGAAGGCTTGGCAGTCGGCATTGAAAAAGGAGAAGAAAAGGCAATCAGAGCCTCAGAAAGTTTGGCAGAAGAAGGCTTGGAAGAAATGAAAGCAAGGAGGCTCAGTATATGCCGATGGTCTCTGCACTGGTCGCCCAAATCTCAGTCGCCGTATCCGCGCAGACCTCCGGGCGCGCCGCCTGCCACATGGCGCTTGGCAGTGCGATCGGCAAGGGCGGTGAAAGCATATCAGCAGCAGAGGGGGCTTGCGCCGGATGGCATAGTAGGGGAGAAAACATGGACGTGTCTGCTGGGAGCGGGATGATCGTTTGCCGCGTTGGGGCAACATAAAACCGCTGCCCCTTTGTAGCGAAAGGGCAGCGGTTTTGAAAATAGTTGTTTTATTTGGGAGCGCCGCATTCAAGACAGGTTTTGCGAGAGCTGGGATTCTCTGTATGACAGGATTTGCATTGCCAATAGCCTGGTCTGGCGGATGGGATAAGGACGCTTTTATTTTCGTTTTGCGGCTGCTCGGCAGCTGCCGGTTCTTGATTCTTTAATAAAATTGCCTGATTCCCAAGAATCATTTCCTGATTATCCAGAATCTGGCCAATGGCGAAGAGAACGGCGCTGGATATGGCTATGGAGCTGAAGCTGCCAAGAAAGAGTGTGAAGGAAAACTCATTTGCAATCTTGGCACTTGCGATGGAGCCAATAAAGCCTAAGATACAAAGGATAGCAGCGGTAATTTTTAAAATTTTAGACATGATATATAGTCCTCTCTTTATATTTTATAAATTTAGCTTTACAATGCGATCCTCCTTTATCTGTAAAGGAGCAGCTAGTTTCTTTACAGTTTTTAAATTTATTCTACATCATCTTTAAAAGAATGATGGATGAAACGAGGCTGGGTTGATTCTACAAATTAAATGATGGGGATTTTTGATGGGGATTTTAAATTCCATCAAAAAAATAATGAAAAATAAAATCTCTGAAAGCCGCTTAAATAAAAGGTTTCAGAGATTATTTTTCAGAGCGCGAAACGAGATTCGAACTCGCGACCCTCGCCTTGGCAAGGCGATGCTCTACCACTGAGCCATTCGCGCATATATGAAATTCTTTCAACGACGATTATTATATAATAGCTTCTTAGTACTGTCAAGTCTTAATTTGAAAATCTTGGATAAGAGGGGGTGAGCCAGAGATAGGGGATTTTAGAAAATGGCGTAAAAATTTCTACCAGAACATGGAGCTGGACACTGTATGGCGGAAAAAATTCCGCCATACAGTGAGGGAGGCATCCGCGCGGATGGTAAAATTCAGCTATTCTATTAGTTATCAGCCAGATATGGAGGAAAAATTTCAGCTAAATCAGAGATTTTCCCCAAGGCTGGCGGAAGCCGTACCTAGTACATCTGCATCGTATTCCGTATCTAGTACATCTGCATCGTACCCCGTACCTGTGCACCTATCCCGCCCACGCCCCGGCACCACACCTGCGTACATCTGTCCTAATTGACCTCGCCTTAGCGCTCGCGGATGATCTGCTGGATTAAGTCTTGACTGATAAAGGGGGCAATAGGTGCAACTGCAGAAAGCCCCTGATTCAGCAATACTTTTTTCGCAATCGAATCAAGAGTTCGCTGAGAGAGAAATGGAGCAATGGAGGCAACATGGTCTATCCCATTTTTTTCATACTCCTGCTGCGCAATGGCATCGATATAGCCTGAGCTCATAAAGGGGGCGACAGAGGAGAGCGTGCTAATTCCATCTCTCTCATAGGTTTTTTGAGCCAGCTCGTCGATTACATTCTGGGAGAGAAAGGGAGCGATAGGCGCAACATGATCTATCCCATTCTTTTCATATTCTTGCTGCGCAATGGCATCGATGCGGCCTGAACTTATAAAAGGCGCAACGGAGGAAAGCGCACAGATACCGTGCTTTTCATAAGCCGCCTGAGCCAGACCATCCATTGTTTCTTCATCAAGATAAGGAAGAAGAGAGGAAAGTTCTGATAAATCTCCCGAAAACTCTATGGGGGGATCCGTGTGTTCAAAGGCCGTTTTAAATTGATCCGGCTTTAGAACGGGAGCGGCTGTTTCCAGTTCTTGGGGAGAAATTTGAGCATTTTCCAGATACGCATCGCCTTCCTCAGAAAGTAAGCCGTTTACAAGAGAAGAGGATTCTCCCAGCAGTTCATCAATTGAGACCGAGAGTAAGCGAGCGACGTCGGGAAGCTTGGCAATATCCGGCATGGAGATGCCTCGCTCCCAATTGCTCACTGCCTGAAAGCTGACGCCAAGCTGGTCAGCAAGCTCAAGCTGCGTCATATTGCGCGCTTTGCGCGCTGAGGAAATGATTTTGGCTGTGTGCTGCATGTTAAACATAAAATCGATCCTTTCTTTGAAATGAAATGTTGTAGATCCGAATCTGCAGATAGCATAGCACAGATGCGGCGTAAAAGCGATCAAGTGCTTGTTGAGTCGGGGTCAAGTGACAGTTGATTTTGAAAAAATATCATGCTATCATAAACGGGTATCAATGTAAAATGGAGGTTACTATGAAAATAAAGCAAAAATGTACGGCAGTGCTGCTTGGGTTGTGCCTGGTCCTTTCGGGGGCGCTGCTCAGCGGCTGCTCTCCGGAAAAGGAGCAGCA
The DNA here is from genome assembly GCA_022794035.1 of Lachnospiraceae bacterium. NCBI lineage: Bacteria > Bacillati > Bacillota > Clostridia > Lachnospirales > Lachnospiraceae > Lachnospiraceae bacterium. The sequence continues at coordinate 212,038 of JAAWDX010000003.1, forward strand.
GGCGTTTGATGCGTTTCTGCAGGAGATGTTTGCAGACGAGGTGACAAGCGACACGATCACATTGCATTACACGCTGGCTGATCCGGAAAAACAGGGGATTACGCCGCCCGAGGTGACGTATGGCGAGGTGGACTTTTCGGAGGAAGGGCTGGCAGAGGCCAAAAAAGAATTGGAGGACAGTCTGAAGGAGCTGGAGGGCTTTCGCTATCGCCAGCTGACGGATGAGCAGAAGCTAAATTATGATGTGGTCCACGAGCTGATGCAGACGGAGCTGGCCTTCTATGACCATCCGTTTCTGTATGAGCCATTTGCCTATACCAGCGGCGTGCAGGCCAACCTGCCGATTACGCTTTCGGAATACAAGCTTTACAATCAGCAGGATGTGGAGGATTATCTGCAGCTGATCGAGCAGATGCCCGCCTATTTTCAGAGCTACTTGGATTTTGAACGGGTCAAATCCGAAAAGGGTCTTTTCATGGCAAAGGGCTGTGCAGAGGAGGTCATTCGCCAGTGCTCCGACTTTATCGCTACGCCGGAGGAAAACCTGCTGATCGAAACGTTTAATGACAGGGTTGCTCAGGTGCCCGGCCTTTCACAGCAGCAGATCGAGGCCTATCAAAAGATGAATTATGACGCAGTACTGTCATATGTCATTCCCACTTATGAGGAAGTGATCCGCGTTTTTAAGGAGCTGCAGGGTACCGGTAAAAATGAGCTGGGCCTGAGCCATCTGGAGGGCGGCAAGGAATATTATGAGTATCTTCTGAAAAGCAACGTGGGCACCAGCAAGACGCCGGAAGAGGTGATTGCGCTGCTGGAGAGCGCCATGGAGGAACGGCTCGGCGAGCTGTATGCGTTTTTCATGGAACATCAGGATGTGTATTATGCGTATATAGAAAAGGAAGATATCTATGGCGATCTCGATCCGAAGGAAGCCATCCAGCATTTTCAAGAGGTCTTTTCCGACCGGTTCCCGGAGATTCCGCCGATCGAATTCAAAGTGAGTCCGGTGCATAAATCATTAGAAGCCAGTGTCAGTCCAGCATTTTATATGACGCCTGCGATGGATGATTATCATAATAACTCCATTTACATCAATGGCGGGACGGAGAGCATGGGTTCTCTCTGGGCCACATTTGCACACGAAGGGATCCCCGGCCATATGTATCAGTTCGTCTATTTCCTTTCTCAGGAGCCAGAGCCGATCCGGGCGCTGCTGTCCTTTAGCGGTTATCAGGAGGGCTGGGCCACCTATGTGGAGATGATGAGCTACGACTATTATGATTTTGAGGATCCGGGCTTTGCCACGCTCGAGAGAATCAACGGCGAGCTCAATCTGCTCGTATCTGCGCGGTTAGAGATCGGCATCAACTACGAAGGCTGGACGCTCGAGGAGACGCAGACCTATCTGAGCGACAATGGCTACGATGCCTCTGCCGCCGAGGGCGTCATGGAATATGTGATTGCCGAGCCCGCCAACTACCAGATGTACTGCACTGGCTGGCTGGAGTTTGAAGAGCTTCGCGGCTATGCTGAGACGGCGCTGCAGGAGCGGTTCGACGAATCAGAGTTTCACAAGATCATTTTAGAAGCAGGCCCCTGCCAGTTCGATGTGCTAAAGAGCGTAGTAGAAAATTACGTAAAAGGCTGAGTGCAGAGCGAAAGCGCAGAGCGCTAAAATTTCATGAATATAGTAAAACAGCTTCCTTTCAGGATGACGGAAAGGAAGCTGTTTTTATGCAGGCGGCGCGCTGTATAGATAAATAAACCAATAGGAGCCGCCGCTTTCCTGATAAAGCCCTGCCTGCTGAAGGGCATTTAAACTGCTGTCATCAAGCGGTATGACCGAAAGAGTGACTTCGTCATTTTCCCGCGCAGGCGGGTAGACGCGGTCCTGATAAAGCTGCTCGATCTGTTCTTTGCTCCAGTCGCTTTGCAGGATGATGGTGGCGCTGACGGCACGGGCAACTTGATCCTCGGAAGCGGAGCTGGAGATAAAGCGCGCACCCTCCGGCATCTCGTGCTCAAAGAGCGGGGCGGCAAAGGCACCGGCAAAGCGTTCGGATTTTTTGTTGGCGATTGTCTCCGGCAGTACAAAGAGGAGACAGAGAATGACGATGGCAAATAGAGAGCCAAAAATGTAAGGGAATTTCCCCTTGGGTAGCTGCATATGTTGCTCCTTTCGATAAATTTAGGTAAACAAAAAGCCGCCCCGCAATCGTAATGAAAACGAAACGACCTTGAGCGGAGAAGAAGAGATTTGAACTCTTGCGCCGCTATTAACGACCTACTCCCTTTCCAGGGGAGCCCCTTCAGCCACTTGGGTACTTCTCCATAAAATGTAAGCACTGGCAAGGCGCCTACGAAAACAAATATAACGATAAAGCGGAAAGGGTGGGATTCGAACCCACGGCCCCTTGCGGAGACACTGGATTTCGAGACCAGCTCCTTCGACCACTCGGACACCTCTCCAACAGCGTCATCCACAAACGCGAATTTCATTATATCTGAAAAGAATAGGCCTGTCAAGTTGTTTTTGAAAAATTCTTAAGATTGGTACGCAGGGTTTGCTTTTCTCATGCAAACTTGCTATAATAAGCACAATTATTGCATATTTCGGCACAAGGAGGCAAAGGATGGAACAGGTACATGTGATGCAGCATCCGCTGATTCAGCACAAGATCGGCGTGCTTAGGCGTAAGGAAACGACATCAAAGGATTTTAGGCAGCTGGTGGGAGAGATCGCTATGCTGATGTGCTATGAAGCGACGCGCTTTTTGCCGCTGACGGATGTGGCGATCGAAACGCCCATCTGTAAAACAACGGTTAAAGAAATCAAAGGAAAGAAAATGGCAGTCGTACCCATTCTGCGGGCCGGGCTGGGCATGGTGGATGGGCTCCTGACGATCGTTCCCGGTGCAAAGGTAGGACATATCGGGCTGTATCGTGACCCGGAGACGGCGCTGCCGATCGAATATTACTGCAAGCTGCCAGCTGATTGCAGCGAGCGCGAGGTATTTGTGGTGGATCCGATGCTGGCCACCGGCGGTTCAGCGGCTGCTGCGATTACGATGCTTAAGGAAAGAGGCATTGAGCACATTCACTTTCTGTGCATTATCGCTGCGCCCGAGGGCGTGGAAAAGCTGACGCAGGAGCATCCGGATGTGGATATCTATATCGGCGCGCTCGATGAAAAGCTGAATGATCATAAATACATTGTGCCCGGTCTTGGTGATGCAGGCGACCGCATCTTTGGCACAAAATAAGAAAAGTAAGAATAGAAAGTAAGGATATAAAGAGAGAATGGAAAAAATATGGGCGGTTGTGCCGGCGGCCGGCATTGGCAAACGCATGGGGATGGCAGTGAAAAAGCAGTTCATTCGCCTGAAAGGAAAGGAAATTCTGATCCGCACGCTGCAGACGCTGGCCGAGGTGCCGGAGATTGAAGGGATTTTGCTGATGGTCAGCCGGGATGATCTGGATCTCTGTCAGCACTTGATTCATGATCATCATATTGAAAAGGTAAAGGATATTCTGCCGGGCGGCAGCACAAGGCAGGAGTCTGTGCTAAAAGGACTCAGCGCAATTCCAAAGGATTGCACGATGGCTGTCATTCACGATGGAGCGCGGCCGCTGGTCACGCGCCAGCAGATCAAGGAGACGATTGAGGCAGCCCGAAAGCATGGCGGCGCGCTGCTTGCTGTGCCGGTCAAGGATACGATTAAAGTGGCCAACAAAAAGGGGTTTGCCGTGCAAACGCCGCCACGGAGCAATCTGTGGAGTGCGCAGACGCCGCAGGCGTTTCGCTATCCAGACATTTTAAATGCACATCGCCATGCGATGGTGATGGGTGATTATGCCTGTACTGATGACAGCCAAATTGTAGAAAAGTACCTGGATCTGCCGGTGAAGATCGTACAGGGCTCCTATGAAAATATTAAGATCACAACGCCGGAGGACATCAGCATCGGCGAACGGATTTTAGAAGCGCGCGCAGCGCAAAATGACGGAGGGGCAAAGGCATGACCAGAAAGCTGTATGACGAGGATTCGCATATTCAGAGCTTTGAAGCGAAGGTTCTTTCTTGTCTGCCGGCGGAAACCGGCTATAAGGTAGTGCTGGATCAGACAGCCTTTTTTGCGGAAGGCGGCGGCCAGCCGGCTGACCGGGGGATTTTGGATGGACAGACGGTGCACGATGTGCAGGAGGAAGAAGGAGAGGTCTATCATTATATAGAAAATCCCATTGTATGCGGCTCGGTAGTAAAAGGACAGATTGACTGGGCTTTTCGTTATGATTATATGCAGCAGCATTCCGGAGAGCATATTTTGTCTGGACTGGCCTATGCATGGAAGGGTGTTCATAATGTAGGTTTTCATATGAATGAGGCTGTGACAACGATAGATTTTGACGGCGTTTTCAGTGCAGAAGAGCTGGAAGAATTAGAACGGCGTGCCAATCAGGCGATTTATGAAAACCTGCCGATTACAGTGAGCTATCCCGGGCCAGAGGAGCTTGCCCGGATGGAATACCGCAGCAAAAAGAAACTGACGGGCGCTGTACGCATTGTGAAGGTGGCAGATGCGGATTGCTGCGCGTGCTGCGCGCCGCATGTGCGCCGTACCGGAGAAATTGGCCAGATTAAGATTGCCTCAGCCGAGAGCTATAAGGGAGGCGTGCGCCTGACGATCCTGTGCGGGCAGAGGGCCCTAGTGGATTATGGCGTTAAAAGCCGGCTTTTGAAGGAGCTCGGAGCGGCGCTTTCGGTGAAGGCGGAGGAGATTGGGAAAGCGGTAGAAAAACAAAATGGCGAAATGGATCGCCTGAAGGAGCAGGTGGCGGCGCTTTCGCAGGAGCTGATCGAGTGCCGTTTGCAGCAGCCTTTGGAGCAGTCATCGGTCTGTCTGATTGAGAAAAACATGGATGCTGTGGCCGCGCGCAGCTTGGTGAATCAGCTGGCGGCGAGATTGCCGGGGTATGGCGCTGTGCTGCTGCCAAAGAAAGGGAGCGAGGAGACATATCAATATCTGATCGGCAGCACCAAGAAGGATGTGCGCCCTCTGGCTAAGGAGCTTGCGCAGCGCTTTGGCGCGAAAGGCGGCGGCAGTGCGCAGATGGTGCAGGGCACGGTTACGGGACGAGCGGAAGCGATTGCAGCTTTTCTGTGTGAGGCGCACGAGCAGGAGCAGGCTTAGCCTCGTAGCGGGCGATGCCGGCGGCGCCAAATTCGGTCATGTATTTCCAGTAGCGCTTCGGCATATGATTCATACGACATTTCGGGTTATACCGGGCTTTAATGGCAACCGTATCATAATAGGTCTGCCAAAGAGCCCGGTATTTTTGTTCGGCAGGTGTGGGCGCTTCGAGAAACAGCTCCTGCAGGGGCATGATCTGCGGATGACCAGGTTGGTAAAAGAGCGCCATGGCATGCGTTTCATCATAGATGAGAAAGGATTCGTGCCTAAAGCGGTCGCAGAAATGGCTCTGCAGCAGCGGCAGTACAAAATTGTTGGGGTGAATGACGGTGACCAGAAACGAATGGTAGTCAGAAAAGCGGATAAACTGCTTGAAAAAATGAGTTTCATTATGAAGCGTCTGCACAGCCTTGGAGAGAACATGCACCGTGTTATCAGTCAGCATATTCAGAACGGCCGGTCCGCGCTGAAAAGCGAGATGAAGGAAGCGGAGCATATAAAGCTCCTTGCCTGAAAGACAGGTGAGAAAGGCGAACTGGAAAAAGGCCGCCACATCCGGCCCAAGCTTTTGCGGCAGTGCGCGGGCGACCCGCGCTGCATAAGCCTCATTGGTAGCAATGCGGTGCAGCGGCGTCAGCGAAAGCTGCGCATCTCCTTCTATTTGAATGTCGACAGGGATTTCTTTGTGCAGAAAGCTTTCAAATACACAGGACAGAAGCCCCTCATAGCTGCCGTCATAGGTGTAAATCAGATTTGGATAATGGATCATAAAGCAATGCCCTCCTTGACCAGACTGTGCAGCTCCTGCGCTGAGGGGGCAAATAGAGAAAGCTGCTCGGGCTGCTGCTGCAAAAAGGCATTCATGTGTTCCACGCCTTGCGTGCTTAGCAGAGAGCGGATGACAGTGTCCTGCTTTAAAGACAGATGTCCGATAGTTTGTCCGCTGCACAAAATAAAGTATTGCGCCCGCTTGAGGACAACGCCGATTTTTTTAAGTCCTGAAAAATCGATGGGAGCAAGCCGCCGTGCGGCAACAATCCGTTTGGCACTGCGCGGACCGATGCCTGGCACGCGCAGGAGCGATTCATAGGGTGCGCGATTGATCTCGACTGGAAAATACTGCGGATGTTGCAGTGCCCAGTTGCATTTGGGATCGACTAATGGATTGAAGCTGGGATGCGCTTCATCGAGCAGTTCATCAGCCTGAAAATGATAAAAGCGCAGCAGCCAGTCGGCCTGATAGAGGCGGTGCTCACGTAGCAAGGGCGGTTTTGTCGTCAGCGCAGGGAGCAGCGGATTTTCTACCACGGGAGTATAAGCGGAGAAAAAGACGCGCTTGAGCTGATATTTTTGGTATAGACCCTCGGTTAGCTTTAAAATCTGAAAGTCCGTCTCGGGTGAGGCACCGATGATCATCTGGGTGCTCTGACCGGCTGGGGCGAAATGAGGCGCATGCTGATAGCGGATGAGATCGGTACGATTGGCCTGATGGGTATCACGGATTAAAGCCATTGGCTTTAAAATGGAAGTTTTAGACTTGTCGGGCGCTAATTGACGCAGGCTTTCCTGAGAGGGAAGCTCGATATTGCAGCTCATACGGTCGGCCAGAAGGCCGAGCTGGGTGATCAGCTTGGGATCCGCGCCGGGGATTGCCTTGGCATGGATATAGCCGTTAAAATGATATTCATGGCGTAAGATAGAAAGAGCAGAAATCATGCGTTCGCAGGTATAATTAGGGTCTTTAAGAACACCGGAGCTTAAAAAGAGGCCCTCGATGTAATTACGCCGGTAGAAGGCGATCGTAAGCTCTGCGAGCTCACGAGGAGTGAAGGCCGTGCGCCTGGTATCGTTGGAGCGCCGGTTGACGCAGTATTTGCAGTCATAAACGCAGTAATTGGTCATGAGTACCTTGAGTAGGGAAATACAGCGGCCGTCGGCAGAAAAGGAATGACAGATGCCGCAACTGGCAGCACTGCCAATGCCGCCGGCTGAATTGGAGCGGTCAACACCACTGGAGGTGCAGGCCACATCGTATTTGGCTGCATCGGTAAGAATTTGAAGCTTTTGCATGATATCCATGGGAAGTATCCTCGGCTTGTTCGTTCTAATAAGAATAAATATTCGTATATTTGTATCATACAAGAGAATAAATGTTCTGTCAAGAGGAAAGGGATGATTTTTTATTTTTTGCGGGCGAGTTAGTTTTGTGGGCGTTATGATGCGCCTATTTTATGCTTTTAGCGGGCATAAACCGTTAAATAGCGCGACAGGCCATCTTCGCAAAGGGCATACGCCATCTCAGGGGACGGACTTAAGGAAAAAAAGCTGATTATAAACGGCTTGTTCAATCCAATAATGAAGTTCTTGAATTATTTTTGAGAATTTTAAAAAAATTCTTGACACGTATTCTTTTGTATGATATGGTGTGCATGTGTCAGGTAACATCTTTGTGCTCACATATTTTTGTAAGTCATTTGATGCAGACAGATGATTTACAAAAGTATGTGATTTTTTTCTCATACCAGGGGAAGCAAGCATAAATGCGCCTTCACCCAATTAAAAAATAGGAGGTACCTATCATGAATCAGGGTACAGTAAAGTGGTTTAATCCGGAGAAAGGCTTTGGCTTTATTGCCAACAACGATGGCGGCGATGACGTATTCGTTCATTTTTCCGCAATTCAGGCAGAAGGCTTCAAGACCTTAAACGAGGGGCAGAAGGTTACTTTCGATATCGAAGTAGATCCTAAGAACCCTGCAAAGATGCGCGCAGCAAACGTAGTAGCAGTTGACTAATTGCAGTCCTTTGCTTTTCATATAAGACCGATTTCGTCCTACTGACCGTCAGGTACGTATAGACCAGCATCGGGTGCTTATCATGAAGCGCCTCTTTACAAAAAATGGAATCATCATACAAACCCTTGTGCAGGGATTGTATGATGATTTTTTATATATGATCAGCAGATAGAGAAGAAGGAGCAAATGAGAAAAATAAAATTTTTAGTCCTATATATTTTTGCATGTTTAATACTTGTAAGCTGCCAACCGAATGCAGCCGGAGCTCCCCTTCAGCAGACCACTTATTTTGAGCTGCTGGGCATAGAGCCAGAAGCCATAGAGGAGGCGTGGTTAATCTATCAGCCAACCGGGGTGCAGCCAGAGGCAGAAAAGAAGGAGCTTGTCTGCTACGGCCGCGAGGATAGGGAGCTGGAGGAGCTGCTCGCTCTTTTGCAGCAGGTTGAGCTGACGCTTCAGGAGCAGCTGGACTGGCAGATATTGCAGCCGCGCTATATATTGGGCAATACGCAGCTGGTGCTGTATGCGGAGGGCGAGCGCTACTGTCTGCCAGTGCTGGATGTGTTTGAAAAATCCATTGAAAAGCCGCATCCGATCAGCTGGGCCGTGTGGCAGGAGAGCGCCGTCTATAGGGTCAACATAGAAAAGCTTTGGGAGCAGAAGCTCTATTTAGGGCTTGCTTTATATCTAGACCGGCTGGCAGAGCCATTTTTAACTGAGAAAGAGGCCGTACGGATTGAGGTTCCCTCTTATTATGGGGATAGAATTAATGCGGCTTCCTGGAATTTCGACTGTAGGTTTGACACGATGTTTGAAAAATCGAAATGGATTTTTCATGGTCAGATTCTGGAGGCGGATCTTTATGAAGGATATCAGGTCCAGGTGCTGGAGAGCTATAAAGGAAACTGGGAAGAGGGGTACTGCTTTGGCTATCAGGACGGCACGGGAATGGACTTTGAGCTAAACCGGTATGAGGCGCTGGTCAATGAGAGTGACCGGGCGCTGCGGCCCGGCCATGAATATATCTTTTTTATGAGGCAGTACCCTAATGCCGAGAAGCTTGTGCCGCCGGAGGGTATAGAGCCGGTTTGCTTAACAGACCGGCAGTGCGGCGTTTGTGAAATTATCGACGGTAGGGTTTGGCCCATTTTCAATGCCAAGCCCGGTACATCATGGTTTACCGGACAGACGATAGAGGAAATCAGGCAGATGTGCCAGTGAAAGGCAAATCCTGTTTCTGCCAAGGTTGGCAAAATTTAAAAAATGGCGGAAGAATTTCTCCCGTCCATAAAGAATTAGAAAGGCGTGGCGGAGAAGTTTCCGCCATGCTTTGTTTCAAGAGGCTTGCTAACGGGTAAATTTCCACCATTGCATTGAAGTTCCGCCATACACAGCTGAAAAAATTCAGCTATATCGTCCATTTCCGCCAGTGGCGGCGGAAGTCGGAGGGCACAGACTGATGGGCGGCGGAAGACAAGGGCACAGACTGATGGCGGTGGACGCCGAAGGGGACGGTCCAGCGGCGGCTGAAAGCAGCAGTGCACCAGTGTACAAAAAATCAAGAATGGGTATCCGCCGTGGATGGACGGATACCCATTCTTTTATGAGGCAAAATGACGCGAAATGCGGCTCCCGATCTGCGCCAGCCCCTGATACAGCAGTACGGCCATCAGGCAGAGCAGCACGATAGAAAGCAACACCCAGTCCATCTTAAAGATTTGGCTGCCATAGATGATCAGATATCCTAGTCCGGCCTTCGCGGACAGGAATTCGCCAATGATCACGCCGATAAGGCTCAGGCCTATGTTGACCTTGAGCACATTCATGATGGTGGGGATGTTGGCTGGCAGCAGGATGGTGGTCAGCGCCTGCTTTTTGCTGCCGCCGAGGGCGTAAATTAGACGCACTTTATCATCCTCCGTTTCCTGAAAGCCAGAGAGCACGGTCAGAATCGTGACGACGATGGTCAGCAGAATAGAGGTGATGACCGTGGTGCGGATGGTGTTGCCGAACCAGACGATGAGGATGGGAGCCAGTGCGGATTTGGGCAGGCTGTTTAGCGCTACCCAATAGGGCTCCGTGGCCTCATAGACGGAGGGAAACCACCACAGCAGCATGGCCAGCAGAATGCCGATGGCTGTGCTGATGAAAAAGCTGATCAGTGTTTCTCCGAGTGTGAGCCCCATATGATATAGAAGGCGTTGGTGCAGGAGCAGATCAGCGGTGGTTTTTACCAGCGACGAGGGGGAGGAAAAGATGAAGGAATCGATCCAGCCGAGCTGAGAAGCAAGCTCCCAAAACCCTAGAAAGAGCAGCAGAATGAGAATTCTGGCGCATAGAATCCGGCGTTTGTGACCGGAAAGGTGGGCAAGATAGGCCTGCTGAGTTGCAGAAGGCTTGTCGTTAGGCATGCTGCATCACCTCCCAGATAGTTTGAAAATATTCCTGAAATGCCGGCAGACTGCGCACGCCCAGCGGCGTGCGATCCGGCCCGAAGTCGATGGGGATATCGCGCAGGATTTTGGCCGGCCGGCTGGATAAAATGATGACCCGGTCTCCCAGACTGATGGCCTCGGAGATATCATGGGTGACAAGGATGGAGGTCTTGGAGGAGGCCCGCAGGATTTTCCAGATTTCATCGCTGACGGTGAGCCTGGTTTGATAATCAAGGGCCGAATACGGCTCATCCAGCAGCAGCAGCTCGGGCTTCAACGCGAGTGTGCGCACCAGCGCGGCTCGCTGCCGCATGCCTCCTGAGAGCTGGGAAGGCTTGTGAGAAAGAAAGCTGCCAAGACCATAGGAGTCTAGCAGTTCCTTGACATAGGCCTTCGTTTCGGGATTTAGCGCTTTGCGCACTTCAAGACCTAAGCAGGCGTTTTGCAGCACGCTGCGCCATTCTAAAAGAAGGTCGTGCTGAAACATATAGCCGACGGCGGTGCGGGGAATGTGAAATTCGATGGAGCCGCCGGATGGCTCCTCGAGACCGGCTATGGCGGAGAGCAGCGTGGATTTGCCGCAGCCGGAGGGCCCGAGGATGCTGATGAATTCGCCTTGATGCAGTGTGAGATTGATGTCTTCGAGGGCGGTGGTTTCGCCGCTTGGCTGATGATAGGAGAGGGAGAGTTGTTTGATTTCTAAGATTGGCTTCATGTCGTCTCCTTCTGCGCGCACAGCGTTACTCGGCTTTGACTTTGTTTGCGAAGTCGGTGATGACGATGGCTTCGTATGCGATGCGCTGGTCGAGGGTGCCGGAAAATTCGAGAATATCTTCAATGAGGTCTAAGGATTCGGGCTTCATCAGCGGATGCTCAGCCCAGGTGTCCTGCGACCGGTAGCGTTCAATGATGGCGGTGAGGGCATCCAGATCCGTCTCGGAAAACTGGGGCTGGATCACTTTGGCAATTTCGGCGCTGGTGTGCTGCTGGCACCACAGGAGGCCTTTGTAGGTGGCATTGGTGAAGGCCTGAACGATTTCAGGTTTTTCTTCTATTATAGAAGAAGTTGTCATATAGACGGTATAGGGTACATACCCTGAATCAACACCGAGAGAAGCGACGACATGCCCCTGACCGGCGAGCTCGAGCGTGCTGGCGCCGGGCTCGAATTCGGTAGTGTAGTCACCGGTGCCGGCTGTGAATGCGCTGGCGGTTGCGGAAAGGTCGAGATTGGTGATGATGTTGACATCGGTGCCGGCTTCGATTCCGTTTTGATGCAGGATATATTCAAGGACCATTTCAGGCATGCCGCCCTGACGGCCGCCGATGATGGTTTTGCCGCGCACCTGCTCCCAGGTGAAATCGGGGTCGGCTTCATGACCTACCAGGAAGTTGCCGGCGCGCTGTGTAAGCTGGGCAAATACCTTCGGTACGTCGGCCCGGCCCTCAGCATGGATATACAGCCCGGCTTCGGTGCCGCAGAGTGCGATGTCGGCGTTGCCGGAAAGGAGAGCGGTCATAGATTTGTCGGCGCCATTTCCGATGTCGACGGTGAGATCAAGACCCTCCTCCTCATAAAAACCAAGCTCGATGGCGACGTATTGCGGCGCATAGAAAACGGAATGAACCACTTCGTTCAGAGTTACGGGGGTAAGCTCTTTTTTGTCATCGGACTGTTTGCAGCCGGCAAGGGCACATAGGCACAGTGCGGCTATGAGCATGAGTGCAAATAATTTTTTCATGGATCGTAAATATCTCCTATTTAGATTTGTTGTTAGTGTATGCAGGAGAGGGCGAATGGTGCCAGCGGAGTAAAAATGAGCAGGACGCGTATCGTATTGAAAAAGAAATTTGCCGGGGAATGCTTGTCACGGTACAAAGTTATGGTATAATAAGCGCAGCAAGAAATATTTCGGCTATTCAAATGCTTGTGCTACGCTCCAAGTTTGCCCTCGGCAAACTTGCGATATTGGTGGCATAACATAGGCGGCAAGGCGATTTCGGATATTCAAGTCCCTGAGCCGCCATATGAGTTTGCTGCAAAGCAGCAAACTCTGATATCGCCATGGTATAATGCAGACACAGAACGACCGCAAGAATCCCGCAGGGATTTCTTGTTGAATCTTTGATTTTGTAAATTAAAATTGGGAGGAACCAATATGAAGGATTATAAAGAATATGTAGACAAGATCATCCAGAGCGCGAAGGAGCTTGCTGAAACCGTCAGTGACAAAACGAAGCAGACAGCGTCCACAGCGAAAATTGAGCTGGATATCAAAAAGGCAGAGCGAGAACTTGAAAAAGCGTATAAAGCGCTGGGGCGCATCATGTATCAGATCGAGATCGGCAGCCTCAGGCGCGACGAGCAAATCATCAAGGTAGCCTGCGCGCAGGTAAAGCAGCAGGAGGAGCAGATTGCCCAGCTTGAAAAAGAAAAGGAAACTATCAAGAAACAATATGCCGACGGCCCGATCGATGTAGAGGGACAGGAGGTCACGCCAGAAGAAAGCGCGCCGCAGCCCAAGCCGCAAAAAAATCAGGACGGTTATTTTGTGCTCAAATTCTGTCCGTATTGCAAAGTCGGCAACCATCCCGATGCAACCAAATGCGTCAGCTGCGGTCATGACATTTAAAGAAGAAGGCTATTGGATCTGTCGTCATCCGCTGCATCCGTCCGTTATGGAAATTTTAGAAGCCGCTGAGCTCAAAAAATTTCAGCAGATCGAGGGCGGATATGTTTTATTAGCCCAAGTCGATACGTATGAGGCAGCGCTTGAGCGGGTACAATCTATTTTAATGGAGGTCTACCATCGCGATCCCGCCATGCAAAACATTAAAACACAGATCGAACAGCTGTACCAGTAAAACGGAAGCAGCTGGCAGAGAAAAGGAGAAGAACATGGGCGTCATATTCGCCATCCTGTGGGGCATCCTCAAATGGGCCCTCTTGCTCCTCTTAGGGCTGCTCATTCTCATTTTGCTCATAGCCGCCGTCTTCATTTTCGTGCCCATTCGCTACCGCATCCAAGGAGAAAAAAGCAGCGAGCGCCTGCAGGGCAGCTTGCGGCTCACCTGGCTGCTGCATCTTCTATCGCTGCGCGTGCAGTATCAGGAGCATGAGCTTGTATGGGAGTGCCGGCTGGGCCCTAAGATTCTGGCTGCATCCTATCCGCTGCCGCAGAAAAAGAAAAAGCGCAGGCCGCTTAAACAGCCGCCGCAGGCGGAAAAAACGACGGAGCCCGCAGCAGAGGAGCCATCGTCCGCACCGCCAGTCATTCCTCATGAGGAGGAGCAGCCAAGGCCCCGGACGAGCGAGATGTTCTCAGAAGCACCAAAGCCGCTTCCGGCCGTGCCGGAGGAAAAGCCGAGGCAGTCTAAATGGCACAAAATAAAGTCGGCAGTGCGCCGGTTTTGGCAGAAGCTCATCCATCCCTTTCAGCAGGCTTATCATAAGCTGCAAAGGTGGAGGGAGAGCTGGCACAGCATAAAGGAAAAATGGGAAGGGTATCCGCAGAAGGCGGAAACGGCCCGCGCGGTGAAGGAGCTGGCGCTGGGGCTGCTGAGGCCGGTGCTGCCCAGAGCGTATCAGCTGGAGCTGCTGTTTGGCTTTGACGATCCGGCTACGACCGGCAAGGTGCTGGGGTATTATTATATGCTGGACCCGCTGCTTTTTCCGGAGAGGAAGCGGCGCAGGGAGATTGTGGTGGAGGCTGATTTTCAGGAGGCGGTGCTGGAAGGTAAGGGCTGGTGCCGCGGCCGGTTTTGTGTAGGCAGTTTTTTAAAGCCGCTGATTAAGGCGCTGATGAATGCGCATATTCGCCGGCTGATTCGCTATATAAGAGCTTATCAATCATAAGGAGATCAATTATGGGAAATGCAAAAGAGGCGTTAAAGGAATTACTAAGTGAAATGGAAGGGTTTGTATCGACCAAGACAGTGGTAGGAGAGGCCATCCATATGGAAGATACGATTATTTTGCCGCTGGTGGACGTGAGCTTGGGCGCGGGCGCGGGTGCCCGGGAGAAGGAGAAGTCGGGCGGCCTTGGCGGCGGCGTTACAGCGAAGCTTTCGCCCAGCGCCGTGCTGGTGATCAAAAACGGACAGACGCGGCTGGTCAACATCAAGCAGCAGGACACCATCACCAAGGTGCTGGATATGGTGCCCGATCTGATCGACAAATTTAAAGGCACGCATAAGGAAGAGGATGCTGCGATTGCAAAGGCAGTCGAGGAAGCGCAGGAGAAAGAGCAGCTGTAATGATTCGCAAAATCGTAAACGGCAGGATTTATGACGGAAGCGGGACGGAGCCGTTTCTGGGCAGTATCGAGCTGGAGGCCGGCCGGATCGTGCGCGTGCGCGCTGGCGCGGAGAAGGCAGAAGGCCCAGAGATTATTGATGCGCATGGGATGGCTGTCACGCCGGGCTTTGTGGATATTCACCGGCACCACGATATTGCTGCGCTTTATGATGATCACTTTGGAGAGCTCGAGCTGGCGCAGGGCATCACAACGGCGATCGCCGGCAACTGCGGCCTGTCGCCCTTTCCCAATCATCCGCAGCGCTGCCTGCAGCAGTTTGCCTATATCGAGCCATGTCTGGGCAAAATGCCATCGGACACCAAGCTGCATTTGTTTTCGGATTATATGGAAGCGCTGGCAAAAAAGCAGCTGCCGCTCAACGTGGGCGCTCTGGTCGGAGCCGGGGCATGCGCGGCGGCGGCCATGGGCTATGAGGCGCGCGGCTTTACACCCGCAGAGCGGGAAGAGGCTATAGCCTATGTCAGGGATGCGATGCAGAGCGGAGCGCTGGGCATGTCATTTGGCATCATGTATACGCCAGAATGTTATCTTGCAGAGGAAGATATGGTCGCGATGGCCAGAGAGTGCGCGCGGCAGGGCGGCATGGTGAGCTGTCATATCCGCGGAGAAGGAAACGGACTGGTTGACTCGGTAAGAGAGATTTTGACGATCTGTAAAAAGGCAGAGGCGCCGCTCAATATCAGCCATTTTAAAGCGACGGGGATCGCCAACTGGGGACGGAATATTGGGCAGGCGATTGAAGAGATTGAAAAAGCCCGCAGTGCAGGACAGCGCGTGACCGTGGACGTATATCCCTATACGGGCGGCGCGACGACAGCGCTGTCGCTAATTCCGCCTTGTGTGACAGAAGGAAGGCCTCTTTCTTATTTAGGTACGCCGGAGGGAGCCGCGAGGCTGCGGCAGGAGATTGAACGCGAACAGCCAGGATGGGATAATATGGTCAAGAGCATCGGCTGGGAGCGAACGATCATTGGCAGCGTGACAAAAGAGAAAAATAGGCGCTACTGCGGAAAAAGCGTGGCCGCTATCATGCAGGAGCTGGCACTGGAGGACCCGTGCGAGTGGCTGGGACAGCTAATCGCAGAGGAAGAGGGCAAGGTGGGCTGCATCATCATGAGCATGAGTCAGGAGGATGTGGATACGGTTATGAGGCTTCCGTATGCGGCAATCATTTCTGACAGCCTGTACGGCGGCGGTGATAACCCTCATCCGCGGCTTTACGGATCGTTCCCGAGGGTGTTGCGCGAATATGTAAGGGAGCGGGGCATTTTAAGCATGCAGGAGGCTGTGCGCAAGATGACGGCTATGCCGGCGGAGCGCGCAGGGATCTTGGACCGCGGCTATATACGGGCAGGGTATATGGCGGATATCAACATTTTTGATCCGGAAAAAATAAGAGATTTGGCGACCTTCACAGAGCCGAAGCAGCTTTCAGAGGGAATCGCTTATACATTGATCGGCGGCGAGCAGACAGGAGCAGGCGCTCGGGGAAGACTCATCAAGAAAGGCAAGGGATTATGGAATCAGTTTTGATTTATGTGTTATTTGTAGCAGGTCTGATCTTAATTATTAAAGGCGGAGATATCTTTGTAGATGCCTCTGTGTGGATTGCAGAGGCATTTAAAGTGCCTAAATTTGTCATCGGGGCAACGGTGGTCAGTATTGCTACGACCCTGCCGGAGCTTTTGGTATCTCTGATGGCGGCCTCTCAAGGAAAGGTGGATGTAGCGGTCGGCAACGCCGTAGGATCCGTAACGGCCAACATCGGACTCATTTTGGGAGTCGGACTCTTGTTCTCTCCCTTTGCAATGCCGAAAAAGCATTTTACCTTGAAGGGTCTCCTCATGGTGGCATCCATTGCTCTTTTGTTTGTATTATGTCTTGGCGGCGCCATGCCCATGGGTTTGGGGATGCTGCTTTTCATACCGCTGATTCTGGCCACATGGGATAGTCTAAGAGCCGGCAAGAATGAAAAAGAGGAAGCGGCGCAGCCGGTTGCGACCGACAAATGGACCATTGGAGCCAATATAGCTAAGTTCGTAATCGGTACAGCCGGCATTGTAGCCGGCGCCAATCTGCTGATCGACAACGGCAGCCTGATTGCTGAGCAGTGGGGCGTGCCGGAAGGCGTGATCGCCGTAATCTTCATTGCCATCGGGACCTCGCTTCCCGAGCTGATTACCATGATCACCGCGATCCGCAAGAAACAGACCTCATTATCGCTGGGCAATATCATCGGAGCCAATATCATTGATATCACCCTCATTCTTCCCGTCTGTTCCTTAGTATCCGGCAGTGCGCTGCCGCTCAGCGCCCGGTCGCTCTCGATGGACTTCCCCATTTGCCTGGGGCTCGCGCTCATTGCCATTATTCCTTCCATATTTACAGGGAAATTTCAAAGATGGCAGGGCGGCGTATTAGTAGTCAGCTATTTGGCATATGCAGTTGTGACATTCATGTAATCGGATAACCGCAGTTCGGTTGCTTCATCGCTTGCGCCATTTTTCATCGCGTCCGCTGTTTCCGCTGTTTCCGCCGCCACTGGCGGAACTGGGCGAAATAGCTGAACTTTTTCCGCCGTGTCTGGTGGAACTTTTATAAATAGCGTAAGATTCACAGTCAGCAAGACTCTTAAAATAGAAAATAGCGTAAAAAATTCCGCCATGCAAATTTGAAACCTTATGCATGGCGGAAATTTTTACGCTATTTTTTGATTTTTACATTTGATGGCTCAACGCAGCAAAGCTCAAAGAGTTTTCTGCTTATTCCGCAATCAATTGCTTCATAGAATATAAGCCGGGAGCCTGCTGGATCAGAAAAGCGGCGGCATTCAGTGCACCGCTGCCGAAGATTTCACGGCTGAGCGCAGTATGCTTAATTTCAAAAAGCTCATCATGTCCGGCAAAAAGAACCGTGTGCTCTCCCACAATCGTACCGCCGCGCAGTGCGGTCATGCCGATTTCATGAGGGTCGCGTGCACTGCGCTTTTCGCAGCGGTCGGTGCTCATATAGTATTCATTTCCCAGTGTATTGATCAGGACATGCCCGATTGAAAGTGCCGTACCGCTGGGAGCATCCAGCTTGCGATTGTGGTGGCGTTCATTGATTTCAATATCAAAACCTGCAGGAGACAGGATCGCGGCAGCCTTTTGGCACAGCTCTGTCAGCAGGTTGATACCAAGGGACATGTTAGCAGAAAAGAAAATGGGAATCTCTTTAGCAGCAGCCTGAATTGCCTTTTGCTGCTCTTCGTTTAGCCCGGTGGTGCACAGCACTAAAGGCTTGCGAGCCTGCTTGCAGGCCTGCAGCAAAGAGGGAACGGCAGCGGCAGTACTAAAATCAATGACACAATCGTAAGGATCTGTTATGTCATTTAAAGAAGAAAAAACGGGGTAGCCAAGATCATCAGCTGAATGAATGTCAAGTCCGGCTACGATAGAAAACCGCGGATCCTCTTTTACAAGAGAGGTGATCACACGGCCCATATGGCCGGTACAGCCGTGAAGTACAATGCGAATCATAAAAACCTCCAATTCTGGAGCGTAAGCGTTCCGATATATATCGAAGCGCTGCGACAAAGCGACGAGAAATTTGCGAAGGCGATTTCTCGTCTGCTCTCCATGCCTATTTGTGACGCTCCGGCACCAATAGAGATATGAAAAATGAGTTATTAAACTTATTTTTCATATTACCTCCATATATTGTGTTTGCAAAAAATTATATCACACTCTGTAGAATAGGTCAAATTGTACGTTGCCAACAGTGCATTTTAAGCGCAAAAAAAGAAGCCGGATCCCTGTAAAAAATTTTTAGAAATTCTAAAAAAACCTTGTAAAGGGAGAAGGCATGTGTTAGAATGGTAACCAAGTGGAAGGAAATGGAACGATTTGGAGCAAAAAGGAGTGGAGGTGAAGACGTAATGTTCTTTGGTGAATATCGCCATAGTGTAGACGATAAAGGCCGCATTATCATGCCGGCAAAGTTTCGTGAACAGCTGGGCAATGTATTTTATATCACCATCGATCTTTGGGGCAAAGAAGAAGAAAAATGCCTGTACGTCTACGCTGAAGAGGATTTTAAGGTGCTGTGTGATAAACTTCGTCAGATGGCAGCCAGCGATTCCGAAACCCGTAAGCTCTATCGTAAATTCTATTCTCGCGTGCAGGATACTTCCGTTGATAAACAGGGACGCGTCATGCTTGCAACAGAATTGAGAGAACATGCCGGTTTAGATAAAGATATCGTGCTGGCAGGCCAAGACGACCACATTGAAATTTGGAACCGCGAGAAATGGGAAGCGTATAATGAAGACGATGAGTTCTTTGAGTCGAACAAGCTGGCTGAAGGGTTGAAAGCTAGTGGGATCTAATTAAATCGAGGGTGAGAACGTGGAATTCAAACATGTATCCGTCTTAAAGAACGAATGTATCGAAGGGCTTCACATTCAGGCTTCCGGCACTTATGTTGATGGAACATTTGGCGGAGGCGGTCATGCTATGGAAATTATCAGCCGATTAAACGGGAACGGCCGTTTCATAGGAATTGACCAAGATCAGGACGCAGTAGAAAATGGCCGCACCAGACTGGAACCATATAAAAATAAAGCGCAGCTGGTGCGGGATAATTTTTCTAACATAAGTCATATCATGAAAGACTTGCATATTGTGGCCATTGATGGTATACTACTAGATATTGGGGTATCTTCATATCAGCTGGACACAGGAGAGCGCGGTTTCTCTTATATGCATAATGCCGAGCTGGATATGAGGATGGATCAACGAAATCCCATAACAGCCAGGCGCATAGTAGCAGAATATTCAGAGAGAGAGCTGGCCCGGATCATCAGGGAGTACGGAGAAGAACGATGGGCAAGCCGGATTGCACGATTTATCGTGCAAGAGAGAGAGACGGCGCCCATTGAAACAACCGGACAACTGGTGGAGGTCATTAAAAAAGCGGTGCCCAAGAGTGCCAGAAAAGACGGACCTCATCCGGCCAAGCGAACCTTTCAGGCACTGCGCATTGCAGTGAATAATGAGCTTGGGATTTTGGAACAGTCGATTCAGGATATGGTAGAGCTGTTAAGCCCCCAAGGGCGGCTTTGTATCATTACCTTTCATTCATTAGAGGATCGAATTGTAAAGCAAACTTTTCATAAATTAGAACATCCGTGTACATGCCCTCCGGAATTTCCGGTATGTGTGTGCGGAAAAAAGCCGAGTATCCGGGTAATTACCCGAAAACCCATCATCCCTTCCGAGGAAGAGATGGCAGTTAATCCGCGGTCCCGCAGCGCCAAGCTGAGGATTGCAGAGAAACTCTGACAGGAGGGATGCGGAAGATACCAGGGAGGAAATAAAAATGCCGAGACAAATGGCGCAGCAGGAGGCTCGTTTTTCTGCTGAAGATTTTTTTGAAGATTACGAATCAGAATATAATCCGAAACAAATGCCGTATACGCAGGGCAGCTTAGCGGTAGAGGTGGAAGTACCGGAAAGAATACCGGACAGAAGACGTCTACCCAAACAGCAGAAAAGCCAGAAACGGGTGCAGAAAACGGTTTCCAATACAAGACAGCGTGTTCGAAAGGCAATCGATATGGCACAGATCAAAAGTAAATTTAACTTTTTCCTATGTGCTGGGCTGGTGTTAGCCGGTTGTATGGCAGTAGTCCTGATGTATGTACAGGTGTTTAATCAGGAGACGCAGATCGAGCAGCTCAAAGGACAGCTGACGGCGGCGAGAGATGCCAACGCAATCGCGCAGGAGACTGTAATAGAGCAGATGACGATGGCAGATTTATACAGCTATGCTACAGGAGAGCTGGGAATGGTAGAAGCCGACGGCAATACGACGATTCGTATAAAGGTCGAGAACCAGAGCTATACCACAAGCAGCTTGCCGATAGAAAATGCCAGTGAAAGCAAGGTGTCTTTTCACTGGTTTGGGTAAGGGTCATAAAAAAGGGGCTGACAGGGCGCGCGAGCGCTTTGTCAGCCATATCCATATATAATCAAATATAAAGTAAGGAAGGAATCTGTATGGCAGCCAAAAGAAAAAAAAGAGCGCAGGGTTCAAGGGCAAGAGTGGGACGCCTGCTTTTTATTTTATGTTTAACCGTTAGCTTGCTGGGAGTTGTGTTTTTACGAGTTATCTATATTAAAAATGTGCATGGAGAGGAATATCAGCAGAGGGCGCAGCAGCAGCAGATTGAGTCAACGGATGTGACGATTCCGGCGCTGCGCGGCAGCATTGTCGATCGCAACGGCAATGTGCTGGCAGAGAGCGCCAGAGTATATAATGTAATTTTGGACTGCCAGGTCCTGATTGAAGCAAAGGAGTCTCTGCAGATCAGCACGATTGAGCTTTTGATGAGTACGTTAAATCTGGATAAAGAAGAGGTCATTCGGCAGTACATGACAGAAGCCTATAAAGAATACCGTTATCTAAAGCTGGACGAAGGAAAAGGAATTTCAGTTGCGCAGATGGAGGAGCTGCAAAAAGGAATTGATGACGGCAAAATCGTAGGCGTTTGGTTCGAAGAGGATGAGGACCGGCAATATATCAATAATTCGCTGGCAGCTCATGTAATCGGATTTAACGGGACATATGGCGTAGAGCAATATTATGATGAATATTTAAAGGGTGTAGCAGGAAGAAAAATGGTGGTGGCCAGCAATGGCAGCAGCTTTGTTGAAGAATATATTGCCGCTGAGAACGGAAAAAATCTAACGCTTACGATTGATTCCAAGGTGCAGTATTATATGGAGCAGATTTTGCAGCAGGGCGTTTTGAGCACGAATGCCATGAAGGGCTGCGCCATTTGTATGAACCCTAAAACAGGGGAAATATACGGTATGGTGATTATGCCCACCTTCAATCTGAACAATAATGTAGAGCTCTTTGGACTCTCGGATAAATACAAAGAAAAAAATCCGGATAAAAACGCGGCCGATTATTACAGCGCCGTATGGACAAACTATGCGATCAGCAGTACCTATGAGCCCGGATCGACCTTTAAGCCGATGTTTGCCAGTGCCGCTCTTAATGAAGCCGTGATTGGCGTGCAGGATACGATTGTTTGCAGCGGCCGGTATGAGGTATATGATGCGGAAGTGCAGTGCGCCGGCAGAGAAGCGCATGGCACAGAAACCGTGGCTGATATTATTCGGAATTCCTGTAATGTGGGCATGACCAAGGTCAGCGAAATGCTAAAAACCAGTAAGTGGCTGCAATATCAGGAGGCATATGGATTCGCACAGAAAACAGGAATTGATCTCGTCGGCGAGGCCGGCGACTCGCTGGATCTGATTTATATCAGCGAGGAGCAGGCGGCGGCGCGAGGCAGCACAAATGATATGGGGCCCTTTGAAAAAGCGACAACGGCATTTGGACAGGGCTTTCGCATGACGCCGATTCAGCTGATCACGGCTTTCTCTTCTGTCATCAATGGAGGAGAGTATTTAAAGCCTTATGTGGTCAGTCAAGTAAGCGGAGAAAATGGCAATATTGTTGAGATGCAGTCCAAAGAGGTGCTGCGGTATACGGTTTCAGAAGAGGTGTCCAAGGCCATGCGCCAATATATGTACGGCACGGTTAGCGCGGGTACAGGTATTGCAGCACAGGTGGCCGGATATGAAATCGGCGGTAAGACAGGTACCGCTGAAAAAATCAATGACGACGGCACCTATGAAGAAGATAAGTATGTGGTTTCCTTTATCGGCTTTACGCCCGTAGAGGATCCGGAAGTAGTTTTGCTGGTCATTCTGGACGAGACCGATCGAAATACCAGTGCAGAGGCCGCTAATTTGGCGTCGCAGATGTTTGAAAAGATTTTGCCGGCGCTGGGGCTTTATCCGGACGCATCAGTCAATCAGCATGTGCCGTCTCCTAATGAAAATAATAGCGGAATTGATATCGGTGCATCCAGTTCCGTGCCGGAGCCGGATCCAGACAGTTCACAGGAACCTACTGCTCCGGAAGATTCCGATAATCCAAACAGCGAAGAAGGGACCGGCGGCGAGGGCGAATGAGCGGATCCTGATAAGCTGTCATAAGTAGCTTCTCTTATAGCATATCCTATCAATAAAAGGAAACAAGAGGAGCTGCTTTTGAATAGTCAATATGTAAATGGGGTTTATCGGACCCGTATGAGGATTTTGGCATGGATTTTATGCGCCTCATTGGCAGCGCTCACCATGCGGGTTGCGTATATTGAGCTTGTTCGCGGTGACTATCTGGAGGAGATGGCAGATGAGCTCCACAATCGCGAGCGCACGCTGGAGTCAAAGCGAGGAGATATTGTCGACCGAAATGGGACAGTGCTGGCCACCAGCGGCTCCATTTGCAGAGTCAGCGTGGTGCATAACCAGATTCAGGATGCCGAGCATGTAGCGAAAAAGCTGGCTGAGATTCTGGGTCTGGAGTATGAAAAGGTATTAGAAAAGGTACAAAAAAGAGTAGCGCTGCAGATCATCAAAAATCAGGTCAGTGTGGAAGAAGCCAACCAGATCAGAGCGGAAAATCTGACAGGCGTAATTATCGATGAAAATTATGACAGATATTATCCTTATGGCAGCATGGCTGCCCAAACCATTGGATTTGTTGGCTCGGACAATCAAGGCGTGGTCGGATTAGAAGTCGCCTATGATCAGTACCTGCAAGGATTGGATGGCCGGATTCTCAGTCTAACTGATGCCAGGGGGATTACCCTGGAGGACATTGGAGAGAAGCTGGAGGAGGGAGCCGAAGGGCATGTGCTGCAGACTACGCTGGATGTGAGACTGCAGCAGTATGCTGAGCAGCTGATTGAAAAGGCAGTTACGCAAAAAAATGCCAAAAAGGGTGCTTTGATTGCCATGAATCCGCAAAACGGCGAGATCTATGCCATGGCGCTGTATCCCAGTTATGATCTTAATGATCCGTTCAGTATTCAGGATGAGGCACTGATAGAGCAATGGGAGAGTATGGAAGAAAGCCAGCAGATGGATGCGCTCAATCAGATGTGGCGGAATTGGTGTATCAATGATACGTATGAGCCCGGATCGACGTTTAAGATTGTAACGGCGTCGGCGGCGCTGGAGGAAGCAATCGTCGGCTTAGATGAAACCTTTCATTGCGGGGGAAGTCTGGTGGTAGCCGATAGAAAGATTCGCTGCCACAAGGCCGGAGGCCATGGAACCGTTACCTTTTTGCAGGGCATACAGGAATCCTGCAATCCCGTATTTATGACACTGGCTCTGCGATTGGGTTCCGATCGATTTTATGAATATCTGAAGATTTTTCAATTTGACCAGAAAACAGGAATTGACGTGCCGGGAGAGGCGAGCGGGATTATGCATAAGCCCGAAAACGTAGGGCCGGTAGAGCTGGCTACGATGGGCTTTGGGCAGTCGCTTACCATTACGCCCATTCAGCTTCTGCGGGCAGGTGCTGCCATTGTGAATGGAGGCGATCTGATTACGCCGCATTTTGGAAAAGCAATCTTAAATGAAAGCGGCGAGGTGCTGAAGGAGCTGACCTATGAGACGGAGGAGCAGGCGATTTCGGCGCAGACTTCAGAAACGATGCGCCTTGCGCTGGAAACGGTTGTTTCAGAAGGCGGCGGCAAGAAGGCCTCGATCCCGGGCTATCGCATCGGGGGCAAGACGGCTACCAGTCAGAAGCTGCCTAGAAGTGCTCATCAATATATTTCGTCATTTTTGGGCTTTGCCCCGGTGGATAATCCACAGATTATGGTGCTTTGCCTGGTGGATGAGCCGCAGGGGATTTATTATGGCGGTACGGTGTGCGCGCCGATCGTGAAGGAGTTTTTGGAAAATGCACTTCCTTACCTAGGCATAGAGGCGGATTACAGTCTGGTGGATGAAAATTCAGAGCCGGAGTGGGGCGAGGAACCGATTGGGCCGGTAGGGTATGTGCCGGCGCCGGATGTGATGGGGATGAGCTTTCAGGAGGCAAAGAAGGCTGCCGAGGAGCTGGAGCTGACGCTGGAGGCGCTTGGCAGCGGAGAGGTCGTTGCAGAGCAGTTTCCGCAGGCGGGCGAGGAGATCCGCAAGGGGACGAAGCTGATTGTATATTTGAAAGGAGAGAGCACGAATGACGATAGAAAAGCTGATGGAGAAGATTGAATATCAGGTTTTGCAGGAGGGTGACATGCAGGCCGAGGTGACCTCGCTGGTGTATGATTCGCGCAAGGTGACCGAGGGAGCCTGCTTTGCCTGTGAGACAGGACTGGTGTTTGACGGAACGGATTTTCTGGAGGCAGCCAGAGCGCAGGGAGCGGTGCTGGCGATTATGGAAAAGAAGCCGGCGCAATATCCGGAGGGGCTGACAATGCTGCTGGTTCCGAATATGATGAGGGCTACGGCGCTGATGGCGGCAAACTTTTATCCGCAGGCGCTGGAGGGCGCAGTGCTCATTGGCATGACCGGAACAAACGGAAAAACGACGACCAGTACGCTGATGCATCATATTTTTATGGAGAATGGACTGGCATGCGGCTTGATCGGAACAAATGAGAATCGAATCGGACGGGAGGTCATACCCGCTGTGCATACCACGCCGTATCCATTTGATCTGTATGCGCTTTTTGAGAAAATGCATGAGGCCAAAATGGAGAGGGTTGTGATGGAGGTGTCTTCCCATGCGCTGGCGCAGTACCGTGTGGAGGGGGTGCGCTATCAGATTGGTATGTTTACGAATTTGTCACAGGATCATTTAGATTATCATAAGACCATGGAGGCTTATCTGGCAGCAAAGTGCCGTTTGTTTGAGCAGTGCGATGTAGGACTTGTAAACGGAGATGATCCTGCTGCGACGGTCATTTTGGAGACAGGAACCTGCCGCTTTGTGACATACGGGCTGCAGCCGCAGGATGAGTACCGAGCAGAAAATGTGCAGATGGATGAAACAGGGCTGCAGTACGATTGGTATTATGGAAAAGAAAAGCTAGGGCATATTCAGTATCCGGTTCCGGGAAAATTTAATGTATATAATACGCTGGCAGCGGCCAGTGCCTGTCACTTAACGGGGCTGACGCCAGAGGTGATCATACGGGCTTTGGCTACGCAGGAGGGCATTGTGAGCGGTCGTTTTCAGACCTTTCATGCGCAGGACGGCTTGACGGCCATTGTCGATTATGCACATACGCCCGACGGTTTGGCGAAGGTGTTGGAGACAGCGGCTGAGTTTGCAAAAGGAAGAATCATTACGGTGTTTGGCTGCGGGGGGGACAGAGATCCTAAAAAGCGCCCGGTGATGGGAGAGATTGCAGGAAAACTAAGTCAGTACTGCGTGATTACTTCAGATAATCCGCGGACGGAGGACCCGGAGGCTATTATCGATCAGGTAGAAGAGGGAATGAAAAAAACAGAGTGCGCCTATGAGCGTCTTGCCGACCGGCGGGAGGCAATTGCCAGAGCGATTGCGCTGGCGAAGCCCGAGGATGTGGTGATGATTGCGGGCAAAGGACACGAGGACTATCAGATTATCGGCAGAGAAAAAATTCATCTGGATGACAGAGAAGAAGTGAAAAAAGCTCTTGAAAGCCGTCAATAGGGCGGAGCAAAGGAGGAAAGCATGGAAAGAATCACCATCAAGCAGCTCATACAGGCAACGGGCGCTAAGCTGACGGGCAGCGATGAGGGCAGCATAGAGGAGATTGTACGGGATTCCCGTGAGGTCAGACAGGGGAGTCTGTTTGTGGCAATTGCCGGAGAGAATGTAGATGGGCACCAGTTTATTGCATCTGCATGGGAGCGGGGAGCAAAGGCTGTGCTTTCGCAGAAAAGCTGTGCGGTACCGGAGGGTTGCAGCCTGCTGCTTGTGCCGGATACGCTTCGGGCATTGGGGCAGATTGCTTCCTATTATAGAAGCTTATTTGAGCTGCCGCTGGTTGCGGTTACGGGAAGCGTGGGGAAAACATCCTGCAAGGATATGGTTGCCGCGGCGCTTTCCGGCGGCCGGCGTACGGTAAAGACAAAAGCCAATTTTAATAATCATATTGGTGTTCCGCTGACGCTTTTTCAGCTGGATCATAGCACGCAGGCAGCGGTTGTTGAGATGGGCATGAACCATTTTGGAGAGATCGACTATGTGGCGCAGATGGCAAAGCCGAATTATGGCATCATCACGAATATTGGCATGTCACATGTGGAAAATCTGGGCAGTCAGGAAGGGATCCTGCAGGCAAAGCTTGAGCTCCTGCCTCATATTCAAGGCCCGGGACCCGTCTTTTTAAATGGGGACGATCCTCTGTTATACGGCCTTAAAGGAAAGCTTGACAAAAAAGTTGAATATTTTGGCTATCAGGAGCACAATCAGGCAAGGGTGCTTTCGGTAGAGCTTACCGAAAAGGCACATCTGAAGCTGCAGCTTGCCTATCGGGGGGAGCTGTATGATTTTGTTCTCCGCACAATGGGGCGGCATATGGCTTATAATGCGCTGCCTGCCATTATGGCAGCCGTGCATATAGGGCTTTCTAAAGAAGAGATTCTGCAGGGACTTGCCGGCTATGTGCCGACGCCGCACCGGCTGGAGGCTATGACATCCTCACAATATCTTGTGATTGATGATACATATAATGCAAGTCCGGCTTCTATGTGCAGTGCGCTGGAGGCCATGGACAGCATTCCGTCAAGCCGGCGCCGGGTTGCAGTTTTGGGCGATATGTTTGAGCTTGGAGACTATGCAAAGGCAGGGCATGAAGA
This sequence comes from Lachnospiraceae bacterium, assembly GCA_022794035.1. Classification (NCBI taxonomy): domain Bacteria; kingdom Bacillati; phylum Bacillota; class Clostridia; order Lachnospirales; family Lachnospiraceae; species Lachnospiraceae bacterium. Next base: position 239,492 of record JAAWDX010000003.1, read on the forward strand.
GGTGGGCCGATATGTGGCCGGCCAGTCGAAGGCAGAGGTACTGATCTGCTGCGGAGAGACGTCCAGATGGATTTATGAAGCGGCGCAGGGCCGTAAGGAGCTGCATTGTTATTATTTTCCGAACGTACCGGAGATGGAAAAAAATCTTTTTACTATTCTGAAAAAAGATGATATAATACTGCTCAAGGCTTCACACGGAATGGGGTTTACGGCCGTGTGCGAGAAGCTGCTGCAATATGAAGGATAATAACGGACGACTGATAAATGGAGGAACTCGAAAATGACGATGGAAACGGCGATTTTTCCTGCGATGATTGCATTTGTGATGGAGCTGATCCTGTGCCCCGTCCTGATACCGCTGCTCAGCAGACTGAAATTTGGTCAATATATTCGGGAGGAAGGGCCGAAATCCCATAAAAAAAAGGCGGGGACGCCCACTATGGGCGGCATTGCCATTATTCTCAGCATGATCATTGGCTGTGTATTTTTTGCCGGAAAATATCCGGCAGTCTGGCCCGTGCTGCTGGTGACAATTGCATTTGGCCTGATTGGTTTGGCCGATGATTTTATCAAAGTGGTGATGAAGCATAACGAAGGCCTAAAGCCGCTGCAGAAATTTATTCTGCAGATTTTAGTATCATCGGCTTTTGCTTTTTACTTGTATATCAATGATTTTTCGACTACGCTCACCTTCCATATTTTCGGCGATGCGCAGCTAGAGCTCGGATGGCTGTTTTATCCCTTTGTCGTATTTGCTATGGTTGCGATGACAAACGGGAGTAACTTTACGGATGGTCTGGATGGTCTGGCGGCTAGCGTAACCGTGATTGTGGCTACCTTTTTTGCCATCACAGCATGGGGAAAAGGAAGCGATACAGTGCCGGCTGCTTCTGCCGCTGCAGGCAGCCTATTAGGCTTCTTATTATTTAATACGTATCCTGCCAAGGTTTTCATGGGAGACACGGGTTCACTGGCGCTGGGCGGCTTTGTTACAGCCATTGCCTTTGTGCTGGAGATGCCCATGATCCTTTTAGTAGTAGGCTTTGTATATGTGGCCGAGGTGGTTTCGGTTATGCTGCAGGTGGGATATTTTAAGGCGACGCATGGGAAACGATTATTCCGTATGGCGCCGATCCATCATCATTTTGAGATGGGCGGGTGGCCGGAGACCAAGGTAGTCGCTGTATTTTCGATTGTCACGGCAATTCTTTGCCTGGCGGCTATGCTGCTCATATAAAAGATAGGAAAGCGAAGCGGAGGAAGGTATGAATTTGGAAGAAAAGCAGGTAATGGTAGTCGGTCTCGCTAAAAGCGGAATTGAGGCAGCAAGGCTATGCCTGCGCCATGGCGCGTGCGTTACAGTATATGACGGAAAAGAAGCAGAAAGCCTGGAGCCACAGCTAAAGGAGCTGGAAAACGAGGAGCTTCACTATATTTTGGGTAGACAGCCGGAAGAAGAAGAGCTTTCTCGTATAGATTACATGGTGCTCAGTCCCGGAGTGCCCACGGATCTGGCCTTTATTCAAAGAGCAAGAGAGCTGGGGGTAATTGTGTGCGGAGAAATTGAACTGGCCGCGCATTTTTGCCGTAATGAGATCATCGGTATTACTGGCACAAACGGAAAGACCACGACCACCACATTAGTCGGGCAGATCATGCAGGCATACGCCCCTGGATCGCTGGTGGCTGGCAACATCGGCACGCCATTTTCTGCCATGGCAGAAAATGCAAAAGAAAAAACATATACCACCATTGAGCTCTCAAGCTTTCAGCTGGAAAGCATTTTGAAATTCCGTCCGCACGTAGCGGCTATTCTGAATTTTACACCGGACCATTTGGACCGGCACAAGACCTTTGAGAACTATGTAGCGGCGAAATGCCGTATTTATGAAAATCAAACGTCCGATGATTTCTGCATTTTTAATTATGATGATCCGCTGTGCAGAGAGAGAGCCGAGCAGCTTTCAAAAAGAGAGAACGCGCCGACAGTTGCTTATTTTAGCCATCAAACGCCGACGCAGGGCGGCATATGGGCAGAGGGCGATCAGATGGTGGCCGATATACAGGGCAGCAAGACTGTGCTGGCGGAATTTTCAAGGCTGCAGATATTAGGAGCACATAATGAAGAAAATGCGATGGCGGCAGCGCTTTGCTGTTTGAAGGCCGGCGTCCCGGTACCCGTGATCACAGAAGGGCTCTATGCATTTAAGGGGGTAGCGCATCGGATTGAGCCCGTTGGCAGCGTTGCCGGTGTCCAGTATTATAATGATTCCAAGGCAACCAATCCGGACGCTGCGATAAAAGGGCTTCTGGCCATGCGCACGCCTCAAACGGTGCTGATTGGCGGCGGCTATGATAAAGGAACGCCTTATGACAGCTGGTGTCAGCTGTTTACGGGGCGCGTACGCCGTCTCATTTTAATTGGCGCGACCCGGCAGGATATATATGACTGCGCCGTGCGCTGCGGGTATCCGGCTGAGCAGATTGAAATGGCAGACAGCTTTCAGGAAGCGGTGCAAAAAGCGGCGCAGAGCGCCCAAGAAGGGGATAGTGTCCTGCTTTCCCCCGCATGTGCCAGCTGGGGAATGTTTAAAAACTATGAAGAGCGGGGAGACATTTTCCGTGAGTTGGTTCAAAATATGCAGTAAATTCAGGAGGTGACAGATTTGGCGAAGAAAACAAAAAGAAAACAAGCGACTAAAACCACCGCCAAAGCGCAGAGAAATACGCGGCCCTTACAGGCAGATGATTTTAATTCCGCGCCTTCAGCCAGAGATTATACTTTCACCTCTTTTTATGAAGAAGAGGATTCTTATGCGCGGGCTGAGGCGGCCAGAAAGAAAAAAACGGCAGACCAACCTGTGAGAGGGAGACGCAGCGGCGTTTTAATTCAGGAGAAGAAAAAGGCCAAAAGCAAGGGCTTTGCGCTGCCAAAGCGTGAAGAGAGCGATTTTACTATCATTGCCTGCGTGGTCATGCTTTCCTTTATCGGTTTGATTATGGTCACTAGCTCTAGCTATTACTACGCCTATACGCAGATGGATGACAGCATGCATTTTTTCCGCCGTCAGTTTATCTGGCTGGGCGTAGGTGCTGTAGCTATGATTTTTGCCATCAAATTTCCGCTTTCAATTTTAAAGCGGTTTGCGAAGCTTAGCTACATTGCCAGCGTATTTTTTAGCTTTATTGTGCTGTTCATTGGTAATGAAGCTAATGGCTCCACTAGGTGGCTGGGCGTGGGCAGTCTGAGCTTTCAGCCGGCAGAGCTGGCCAAGATCGGTGTAGCGCTCTATATGGCGGTCTTAGTAGAAGAGCATCAAAAGGATATTACGCAGGCTAAGGTGTTTGGCAAGCTTTTTGCGATTCTTTGCGTGCCCACGGCGCTGGTTGCATATCAAAACCTATCCAGCGGTATTATCATTGCCTGTATCGGCGTCATTATTATGTTTGTGGGCGGCGCGAGATGGAAGCATTTTTTCTGCATTGTAGGACCAATGGCAGCGGTAGTTGTCTTAGTCGTTACACTGCCCATGATCATTCCGGTTGACAGCCTGCCAGGTCCCCTGCAGGGATTTATGAAAGAATTTTTATACCGGACAGAACGTGTTCAAGCATGGCTTGATCCATTTGCTTATGCGCAGGATTCAGGGTATCAGACCATCCAGTCATTGTATGCAGTGGCCTCGGGCGGCTTTTTTGGCCGCGGTCTTGGGCAGAGCATCCAAAAGCTTGGCTTCATCCCGGAAGCGCATAATGATATCATTTTTTCAATTATCTGTGAGGAGCTTGGACTGTTCGGCGCGGGGATTGTCATTGCTCTCTTTATGGTTTTTACTTGGCATGGTATTAAAATCAGCTTATTTGCGCCTAATAAGTTTACGGCTCTTCTTTCAGCCGGTATTGTCGGACAGATTGCGATGCAGGCTATTTTAAATATTGCCGTAAATACGAATAGTATTCCGGCAACGGGAATTACCCTGCCGTTTATTAGCTACGGCGGATCCTCGATGCTGTTTTTGATGATCAGCGTAGGAATTTTGCTGAATATTTCCGGATATACAAGAAGAGCCTCTGCCGCTTAAAAATTTGACCGTTTTGCTGTAAATATGGTACCATTATCGCTCCGCCGTAATATCATAAAGTAGAAAGAGTATTGACAGGCGGAGATGAAGATGAAGTATATTGAGATAGAAGGCGGCCGTCCGCTGCAGGGTGAAATAGCGATACAAGGCTCTAAAAATGCCGCTCTTCCGATGATGGCGGCTGCCCTTTTAACCAATCAGCCCGTTTCGATCGGGCGCTGTCCTGATATTGAGGATGTGCATGTCATGTGCGAGCTTTTGCAGCATATTGGGGCGCAGATTACATGGCGGGGGGATTCCGTACGGATTCAGATGCGGCAGATTCAAAACACGGTGCTGCCGGAGGCGCTCGTGCGAAAAATGCGTTCCTCTATTATGCTGTTGGGGCCGCTGTTAGCTAGAACGGGCAGAGCCGAGATGACATTTCCGGGCGGATGCGTCATTGGAAGCCGGCCGATTGATCTCCATCTCGCTGCCTTGCAGCAAAGAGGCTTTTTGATTGAAGAAAAGGCAGGATGCTTAATCGGCAGGAAAAGCTTAGAGCATGCCGCACAGGTGTGCCGGATTCATTTGCGGTTCCCCAGTGTGGGAGCAACGGAAAATATTTTGATGAACGCGGTGCTCGGCAGCGGTCAGACGATTTTATCAGGAGCGGCGGTGGAACCGGAGGTCACAGCACTGGCGATGATGCTGCGCCAGATGGGAGCGAGAATAGAAGGCATTGGCTCTCAGCAGCTTAGCATTCAGGCGGTGCCCTATCTTCATGGGATTCAAACCAGTGTAATGGCTGACCGCATTGTGGCAGGGACATATCTGCTGGCGGCTGCGGCTACCAAGGGAGATATCTGGCTGCATGGCGCGAGGGCACAGGATAATAGAGCGCTCCTGCATATTTTAGAAGAGATGGGCTGTGAAATAGAGGATCATGAAAAGAGGGAATGGATCCATTTAAAGGCGCCGGCAGTTTTAAAGCCTGTTGATGTGAGGACAGATCCATATCCCGGGTTTGCAACAGATCTTCAGGCAATGCTGATGATTGTGATGACCCAGACTGAGGGGATCAGCCATATTGAAGAAACGATTTTTGAAAATCGGTTTCGGCATGTGGAAGCGCTGCGCCGAATCGGCGCCAGGATTCAGGTGCATCAAATGACGGCGGCTATCCATGGAGCCACAAGGCTGCAACCCGGCGTTTTATGGGCCACCGATCTGCGGGCCGGTGCGGCAATGGTGCTGGCGGGGCTTTGTGCGAGCGGCCATACGCAGATTCGGGAGCTTTCTCATATTGAACGGGGCTATGAGGATATTGTGAGAGATTTACAGAAGCTAGGCGCTGTTATATCAGTGAAAAGTGACGAATGAAGAATAAAGAAAAGGGGAAACTATGGCAAGAGTACTCAAAATACAAAATGGCTATCAGCCTCCGAGAAAAAGCAGAAAAAAGCTATGGCTTATTGCAGCAGCGCTGGTGCTGTTTGTTTTGCTAATTTTAAACAGCAGTATCTTTTCCCTTAAGCATGTAGAGATTGAGGGAAATACGCGTGTTAGCGATGAGAAGATTTTGGAGGATCTGGAGCTGGAAATGGGTACGAATCTGTTTCGGTATATGCTGACTCATTTGAATGCAGAGCCGAAGGTGGATCCGAGACTGAGTGCTGTAGATATTTATTTTTCATGGCCTAATACGATCAGAATCAAGGTGGATGAAAGCATGACGATCGGATATGTATATTTTCAGGGGACATATCTTTGTATCGACCGAAAGGGGCATGTGGCTACGAGTACGTATACGCTGGATGAGGATCTTCCGATCATCAAAGGGATCGAAGTAGGCAGCTTTTCGCTGGGAGAGTCTTTGGATACGAAGGATACGCAGCGCTATGAGGCAGTTGTCAGCGTATGTGCCATCCTGCGTAAGCATGATCTGAATGTAGCAGTGTCCGAGGTCAATGTCAGAAATCTGGAAGATATCGTTTTATACACGGAGAAGCTAGAGATTCATCTCGGCGGTATGAAAGAAATGGAGCAAAAGATCGGCGTGATTGGCAGCATTTTAGAGAAGCCGGAAATTCCGGCGGGAATTTTGCATATAGAGGATCTGGATCAACAAGTATATATTGAACCGAAAGTGAGGCCCGGACAGACGCCGCAGTAGCCGGGCCTGACTGTTTACTTTATGACAAGAAAGCACGATTTTGAAAACATTATGTAAAAATCAGCAGAAAGCGCTTGATTTTTTAGATAAAAACGATTATGATATAGCTAATTATACTCCCGAATTGATGTATAGAAGAGCGTGCAGCGGGGGAGCAGCTGAGAAGGAGAACAAGGAATGTTGGAGTTTAATGATATGGCAAATGATCAGGCCAGTGCCAAAATAAAAGTTGTCGGCGTGGGCGGCGGCGGAAATAATGCTGTAGAGAGAATGATTGAAGACGGATTGGAAGGCGCCGAATTTCTAATTATTAATACAGATAAGCAGGTACTGTCAAGAGGTAAGGCAGAGACCAAATTATTGATTGGCGAGAAGCTGACCAGAGGATTGGGAGCAGGAGCGAATCCTGAGATCGGTCAGAAGGCGGCAATGGAGAGCGAGGAAGCGATCCGCAAGGCAATTGAAGGCAGCGATATGGTATTTGTAACTGCCGGTATGGGCGGCGGAACTGGTACAGGGGCTGCTCCTGTGGTTGCCGGGATTGCAAAGAAAATGGGGATCTTGACGGTTGGCGTTGTGACCAAGCCCTTCCGTTTTGAGGGAGCTAAAAAGATGCGCTCTGCACTGGGCGGTATCGAACAGCTCGGACAAAATGTGGATACGTTAATTACGATTTCTAACGATCGTTTATTGGATGTGGCAGATAAGAAGACGACGATGATCGAGGCATTCCATATGGCAGACGAAGTACTTCGTCAAGGTGTACAGGGAATTTCCGATTTGATTTACCGGCCGGGTCTGATCAATCTGGACTTTGCCGATGTGCGTACCATCATGCATGATAAGGGTCTGGCTCATATGGGAATTGGCCGTGCATCCGGAGAGGACAAGTCCAGAAAGGCGGCAGAGGCAGCTATTTCTTCACCGCTTCTTGATACCAGTATTGAGGGTGCAAAGGGCCTGTTAGTCAATGTATGCGGCGGTCCTGATATGACTCTGTATGAATTCGATGCTGTTTCCGATATTATCAATGGATTAGCCGATCCGGAAGCGGAGATTATTGTGGGTACCTCTACAGATGAGTCGCTGGAGGATGAGATTATTGTGACAGTGATTGCGACAGATTTTGGTTCTCATAAAGACACTGGCGCTAAACCGGATGATGAAGAGCATGCGGTAGAGATTACCTCCAACGAATTTAAACCGGCAAGACCGGAAGCCGCACAAGCTTCTTCTGATACGCAGTCCGGATACCAGCAGTCTTCCACTTATCAATCAGGATATGCCTCTTCGTCCTATCAGGGGAACGAGAATCGTTCTTCAGCGCCTGAGCGTGATGCGGATAATGAAATGGATGTGCCGATTGATATTCCGGGATTTTTGCAAAGACGAAAGAAAAGATAACAATTTAAGAGAAGTGCAGCTTGTCAGATATACTCTGGCAGGCTGCTTTTTTGTTGTAAAAAAATAAAACTCCATTTCCAATAAATGACAAATTAATTGATAGGCTTGTGTTATGATATTTTCAGCCGAGAGATGGAGGTGAAGCGTGTATATTGATCTATATTTTATCAGCAATTGGATTTTAGACAGCTGGATCCTGCGGTGTGTGAGTAAAAACTATGGAGTACGGAGGATGCGGATATATCTGTCCGCAGGAGCCGGTGCCTTGGGAGCATGTTTGTGGAAATTAGGAAATTTTCCGGATATGCTTGGACCGGTAGTTGCGCTTCCTTTATCAGCTCTGATGTTGTTTTTTTGCATTGGCCGAAGACCTAAACAGCAGTGGCGGCAGGCTTTTTTTAAGCTATATATGTATAGCTTTTTTATGGCAGGACTCATTCCCATTGCGGGACAATATATTTCTTTGTGGATCGGATCTGTATTGGTAGCCTATATAGGGCTTAAAGCAGCTATTTATTTCATAGAGAAAAAACATAAGACAGAGATGAGCATTCAGATTGTGTATGGAGAAAAGGTGTACACGCTAAAAGCGCTGGTGGACAGCGGCAATCTGCTCAGGGAGCCGGTGAAAGGACAGCCTGTTGTTGTTGTTAAGGCATCTGTTTTTGAATCAGAGAAGCTGCAGGCCAGCTGGCCCATTCCCTATCATACAATCCAGGGAGAGGGGATCCTGTTTGGATTTTGGCCCAAAGAGATTCGGACGGCAGAGAGGCGTTATAAAGAAAATGAAGTGATGGTGGGAATATCTGAAAAGTGGGATGCTAAAGGATATGAAGCTTTGATTCCTGAAATTTTAGTAAAGTGAGGAAGGTAGAATGTGGAAAAAAATATGGAGCTGGATGCAAAAGAAAATCGGTAAAAAGAAAGAGGGAGGCGTCTATTACATAGGAGGCAGCGAGGTTTTGCCGGCTCCCATGACGGCCGAAAAAGAAAAATACTGGTTATCGCATTTGAAAGAGGGAGATCCACTGGCCAAACAGGCTAAGGATATGCTGATTACTCATAATTTGCGGCTTGTCGTATATATTGCCAAGAAGTTTGAAAATACGGGAATTATGGTTGAGGATCTGATTTCAATTGGAACGATCGGGCTGATGAAGGGCGTTAATACATTTAATCCGGAAAAGAACATTAAACTAGCGACCTATGCATCGCGCTGTATTGAAAATGAAATTCTGATGTATCTCCGGCGCAATCAAAAAACGCGCTCGGAGGTGTCGATTGATGAGCCGCTCAACATGGATGTCGACGGAAATGAGCTGCTTCTTTCGGATATATTGGGGACGGATAATGATGTGATTTCCAGAGGATTGGAAGATGAAATTGACCGTCAGCTGCTGCAGGAATCCATGAAGATTTTAGGCGGCCGGGAGAAAAAGATCGTACAGCTGCGGTTTGGACTCGGAAGTGACGGAGAAGAAAAAACGCAAAAAGAAGTAGCGGACATGATGGGAATCTCGCAGTCCTATATTTCCAGATTGGAAAAGAAGATTATGAAACGGCTATATAAGGAAATGAAGCGATTGCTATAAATATTTTCGCATTTGCTTTAAAGCATTTTTTTCGATGCGTGATACCTGCGCCTGGCTAATGCCGATTTCAGAAGAAACCTCCATTTGCGTATGGCCCTGGAAGAAACGCAGATTTAGGATTTTTTGTTCACGGTCAGAGAGCTTTTTCATGGCTTCATTGATCGAGAGCTTTTGCAGCCACTGCTCGTGGCTGCTTTTTTCATCCTGAATTTGATCCATTACATATAAAGCGTCTCCATCTTCATGAAATACAGGCTCATACAAGGAAATAGGATCTTGAATGGCATCGAGCGCCAGAACAATGTCTTCTTTGGGAAGCTCCATTTCCTTGGCGATTTCCTCTAGCTTTGGTTCTTGTCCGTTTTTTCTGGTCAGCTCCTCTCTTACGCGCAGTGCGCGGTAGGCGGTGTCGCGCAGGGAGCGGCTTACACGAATGGAATTATAATCCCGTAAAAAGCGCCGCAGCTCTCCTAAGATCATGGGCACGGCATAGGTGGAGAATTTGACCTGTTGCGATAAGTCAAAATTATCGGTAGCCTTGATCAGACCGATGCATCCCACCTGAAACAGGTCGTCGGCCTGCTCGCCGCGTCCAGTGAAGCGCTGGATGATGCTGAGTACCAGACGAAGGTTGCCCTCGATGAAGGTTTGTCTGGCCTGCTCATCTCCTTGTTTGATCTTTTCAAACAGGGCAAGCTTTTCTTCATGCGTGAGCACAGGGAGCTTAGCGGTGTTCACACCGCAGATTTCTACTTTATTCATATGATCATTCCTTTCTGTTTCTCTCGGAGAGTCCTCTTTGTTTTTTTAAAGGATAGCCAGCACAAAGATGGTTTATACAACAATAAAAAATTTATGAGCTTGACAATTATTTCACCGTGCTATAAACTGTAAGTTGACTATTTGTCGACAAATGCCGCTGTGCGCATTTGAGTTTATGATCAATTGAGGAGAACAGGATGAAAAAGGCTGTTAAATTTGGGGGGAGTTCGCTCGCAGATGCGGCGCAGTTCCAGAAATGTGCAGATATTATTAAGGCTGACCCGGCCCGCTTATATGTGGTTCCGTCTGCGCCTGGTAAAAGGCATGGAAATGACATAAAAGTGACCGACATGCTTTTTCATTGCTTTGCATTACAGAAAAAGGATCCTGAGCAAGCGATAGAATATTTTGCTCGGATTAAAGAAAGATATGATGAAATCATTCGGGAATTGGGGCTCGATTTTTCGCTGGCAGAAGAATATCAGACAATCGAAACCCAAATCAGAGAAGGCTTAACAGAAGAATATCTGGTAAGCCGCGGAGAATATCTAAGTGCAAAGGTTCTTTCCTGTTTGTTGGGATATCCATTTGTTGATGCGGCCAGCTGCATTCAATTTGATGACCGGGGCAATTATGACGAGCATGATTCGATGTTGGCGTTTCAGGCCTTTAAAGAAGAAGGCTGTTTTGTGTTGCCCGGTTTTTACGGGGCTGGCCCAGAGGGGGAGATCCGTACATTTTCCCGCGGAGGCAGTGATATTTCTGGCGCCGTGGTGGCAAAAGCCATGGAAGTCGACGTGTATGAGAACTGGACGGACGTAAGCGGATTTTTGGCTGCTGATCCGCGGATTGTTTCCAATCCGCAGCCCATTGAGGAAATTACTTATAGTGAGCTTAGGGAGCTTTCCTACATGGGGGCCAGCGTGTTTCATGAGGAGGCCATCTATCCGGCCAGAAGCGCGGGCATCCCGATCAATATCCGCAATACCAATCGCCCGCAGGATGCAGGTTCATGGATCTGTCCGGACGATAAGGCCACAGAAAACCATGCCTATATTACCGGCATTGCCGGTAAGAAAAACTTTATGTCTCTCTCCTTTGAGAAGGATATTGGAGGCGATAAGCTGGCGTTTGGGCGCAAGGTGCTGCAAGTCTTTGAGGAGGCGCATGTGATGGTGGATCATGTGCCGTCCAGCATCGGTACGATGACCGTGGTGGTGGATGCCAATGAGATGAATGGTAAGGAAGAGAGCATTTTGCGGCGGATCCGGCATGATATTGACCCGTATCATATTACGGTTGAGCGCAGTTTGGCTTTTATTGCTGTGGTCGGCTTTAGGATGAAGGGCGGCGTGGGCGTGACGGCGGGACTGCTGGCCGCGCTGGCAGAGGAAGGAATCAGTGTGAAAATGGTGATTCAGGGAATCCGCGAGATCAGTTTGATTATTGGGATTGATGAGGAGAATTTTGAGAAAGCGATCAAAAGGCTGTACCAGTTTCGGCAGGAAGTGCAATGAGCGCTCATATTTCGTACATGAAACAGTGGTGTAACAGAAATGTTACAATTTATAACGAAATTATTTCGTTTTCCTCTGGAACTTTGCAGAAAAATGTGATAAAATAGGACTATGCTAGCCTTGAAAGGGGTATAAAGATGATTTCAAATCAGATTTTGCAGTCAACCATTGATGGATTGAAAGCGATCACCAAAGTGGATATTTCGGTGATGGATATGGAAGGGACGCTGCTTTCTTCTACGGAGGATGTTCGGGATGAGAAAACTTTTCCTTTGATACCGGATCTGATCAGCTCCAGAGCTGAAAGCATGTCGGTTCAGGGATATCAGTTTTTCAAGGTGTATGATGATAATGAAATGGAATATATCATTGCCATCAAAGGGGAAGACGAGGATGCGTATAAGGTCGGCAAGATTGCCGCATTCCAGATTCAGGGATTATTGACTGCTTATAAAGAGCGTTTTGATAAAGATAATTTTATTAAAAATCTGTTGCTGGATAATTTGTTGCTGGTTGATATTTATACACGCGCGAAGAAACTGCATGTGGAAAACAATGTCGCCCGCCTTGTTTATTTGATCGAGTCGAATAATGATAAAGATACAAACACGTCGGTAATGGATGTGATCCGCGGAATCTATCCGGCTAAGGCGAAGGATTTTATCACGGCCGTGGATGAGAATAATATCATTTTGGTGAAGGATGTCAGCGGTGATTCCTCACGGAGCGCCATTGAGAAGACGGCGCATACGATAGCGGATATGCTAAACAGCGAAGCGATGGGACGTGTTCGTATTTCAATGGGCTCGGTCGTTCATGACCTGAAGGATATTTCAAGATCTTATAAGGAAGCGAAGATCGCGCTGGAGGTCGGTAAGATTTTTTACGAAGACAAGTATATGATCAATTACAATCGGCTGGGAATCGGACGCTTGATTTATCAGCTGCCGATTTCGCTGTGTAAGATGTATATCGAAGAAATCTTTAAAACCGTTAAGGTCGAAGAGTTTGATGAGGAGACGCTCAATACAATCAATAAATTCTTTGAAAACAGCTTGAATATTTCCGAAACATCCAGACAGCTTTATATTCACCGCAACACCTTGGTGTACCGGCTGGATAAGCTGCAGAAGACAACGGGGCTGGATATTCGGATTTTTGATGATGCGATTACCTTTAAGATTGCTTTGATGGTAGCAAAATATATGAGTTATATGGAGCAGAGCGGCTACTAAGTAGGTGCCGGACAGGTGTGCAGTTATAGAAAACGAAGACATAGGAGCGTTAGATGATAGAACTGAAGGATGTCACAAAAATCTATGATGGAAACGTAACGGGCGTGGATCATCTGGATTTGAAGATTGAAGACGGTGAGTTTGTCTTTCTGGTAGGGGAAAGCGGATCTGGCAAGAGTACGCTGCTGAAGCTGCTGATGCGGGAGCTAACGCCAACAGAAGGCAGCATTACCATTGACGGAAAAGAGATTACCAAGCTTCGGCGTAAAAAGGTGGCGGAGCTGAGAAGAAATATGGGAATTGTGTTTCAGGATTATCGCCTGCTTCCGAAGCGGACTGTATATGAAAATGTAGCCTTTGCTTTAGAGGTAATTGAGATTCCCAGCAGAAAGATCCGGCGCAGTGTGCCGGCGGCACTTAATTTGGTGGGCCTTTCTCATAAATCTAAGAATATGCCGAATGAAATTTCCGGCGGTGAGCAGCAGCGTACGGCGATTGCAAGAGCGATTGTCAATAATCCGCCGCTTGTGCTGGCAGATGAGCCTACGGGAAATCTGGATCCGCGCAATTCGCAGGAGATTATGGAAGTATTAGATGCAATCAATCGACGGGGAACTACTGTGATTGTAGCGACGCATGACCGTGCGATTGTGAATGCGATGCAAAAGAGAGTGATTCATTTGGAAAATGGCGTGATCGTCAGAGACTCGCAGGAAGGAGGCTATGACGATGAGGCTTAGAACGATGAGGACCTGTGTCAAAGACGGTTTTAGAGGGATTTTCCGAAATGGCTTGATGTCTTTGGCTTCTATCGGCACGATTGCGGCGTGTCTGATCATTTTAGGAATTACATACTGTCTGGTCGTCAACGTACAGCATTTTGCCGACAATCTGGATGGTAATTTAGGAATGGTTGCTTTTCTGAAGGCGGGCGTGACCGAACAGGAGGTTGCCGATCTGCAGAAGAAATTAAATGACAGGCAGGACATCAGAGAGTTTACCTATATTTCAGCAGAGCAAGCTTGGAAAGAGTTTCAGCAGGAGATGATCGGCGGCGATGAAATCGGTGAGGATCTGATGGGAGAGCTGGTGAAGGATAATCCGCTGCAAAATTCAGCTAATATTGAAATATACCCGCTGCGGGCAGAGGATCAGGAGGCGATTGTGAGTTTCCTTAATCAGGAGCCTGCGGTACGGAAGGTCAATTATTCTGCCAATGCTTCTCAGGTGCTGGCTTCCTTTGGAAAGCTGGTGACTTATGTCGGAATGGCATTGATTGCGTTTTTGATTTTTATTGCCCTTCTTCTGATTGCGAATACGATCAAGCTTTCCGTTTATATACGGCGCAATGAGATCAGTATTATGAAGTATATTGGTGCGACGGATGGATTTGTAAAGCTGCCGTTTATCGTCGAAGGAATCTTTATCGGCTGTTTGGGTGCAGTTTTACCGATTTTGATTGTATATTTAGGATATGAAAGTCTGATTGGGCTTTTAAATACACGTTTTTCAGCGATTACTGTGTTGGTTGAGTTTTTAAGTGTAACAGAAGTGATGAAGGGACTGCTGCCCATATTCCTAGGACTGAGTATTGTTGTGGGAGCATTAGGCAGTATGATTTCGATTCGGAAGCATCTTAAAGTATAAAAGCAGCAGGATCATGAGCGGAGGGTATAAAATGAGCATTAAGACAAAGAGAATTGTAACGGGGCTTTTAGCATGCGTCATTGTTTTAGCAATGATGCTGAGTATTATTACGCCGGTTTTTGCAGAAGAGCTGGATATCCTGGAGGAGCAGCAGCGGGAGCTGGAGCAGAAAGCAAATGATGCGGAGGCATTAAAGAATGCGACGCAGGATGAGCTTACAGCGGCGCAGAGCGCACTGCAGGTTGTCAAGGATGAGATGGCGACGATCAATGCGGAGATTCAGACCGTGAGTAATCGGATTGGGGAGCTCAATCAGAAAATTACTGAGAATGAAGGAAAGCTCAAAATAAAAGAAGCAGAGCTTGCACAGGCTAAAGAAGATATGAAAATGTATTATGCTGCCTTAAAGGGCCGTATTCGCATGATGTATGAGAGCGACCGCAGCAATAATTATTTAGAGGTTCTTTTAAATGCCAGCAGTATTTCTGATTTTTTCAGCCGTCTGGAATATATCAGTCAGATGGTAGAATATGATAATAAAATCATGGAAGAGCTGGATGCTTGCCGCAAGACGATTCAGGAAAGCAAAGAAGTGATTGAAAATACAAAGAAGGAGCTGGAAACCAACCGTGCTGATGAGCAGAAGGAGCAGGAGCGTTTGCAGCAGGCCTATGGCGAGAAGCAGGAGAAGCTTAACGAGCTGGAAAACAACCGAGTGGCCCTGCAGATGATGGCTGATGAACAGGATGCATCTTATCAGTCTTTGATGGCGGCTATTGCAGATAATGAGACGAAGATCCAAAATGAAAAGGATCGGATCGAACAGGAAGCGGCTGCGAATCAAAGACCTTCAGAGCCAAACGGGGGCGGATCCTCAGAAGGGGGCTCCAGCGGCAGCTATGATCCGGGCACAGCGCCAGGAGAGGGCGATGCCTCTGACCGAGTACTTTCAAATGGATATTACAGCACCTGGCCGGGAATCGGCAATCAGATGCTGGGGTGGCCGTGCAACGGGTATACGCTTTCTTCTTTATATGGACCGCGTATCCATCCGATTACAGGTGAATATAAAAACCATGGCGGAATTGATTTTTGCGTTGGCTATGGAGAGGACATTTACGCCTGTGCCGGCGGTGTGGTGGTAGAAGCGAACACCACAGACGACTGGGGCGGCGGCTGGGGCTATTATGTAGTCATCCAGCATTACAACGGACTCAGTACGCTGTATGCGCACTGCAGCAGCATTCACGTGTCAGAGGGACAGGAAGTCGGTGCCGGACAGAATATTGCGCAGGTTGGGTCTACCGGAATGTCTACCGGGCCGCATCTGCATCTTGAAGTATACAGCGGCGGCGGAAGAGTGAATCCGGAGGATTATCTTTAAAATAAAAATGCCGGTCATAACGGGGGATAAAAGTTATGGTCGGCATTTTGTCTTTTTGTTTGTATAGGAATCAGAAGGAGAAGGTGAAATGGATATAGCAGCGATTCAAAGCTATTTGCAGCCTCAGGCTCGGCATTTGCAGCTGGACTTAAGAGAAGAAGTAAGCTCCACCAATACCGTGCTGAAGGAAGAGGCAGCAGCAGGAGCCGCTGAAGGGAAAGTACTGTTTGCCAGAAGGCAGACGGCTGGCAAGGGACGGCGCGGCAGAGGCTTTTATTCTCCGCAGGAGACAGGAATCTACATGAGCCTGCTGCTAAGACCCTCATTGAAACCCAAAGACTGTCTGCTCATTACTACGGCAGCCGCCGTAGCGGTGGCGGAGGCCATTGAAAAGGTGACGATGCAGCGGGCTGAGATCAAATGGGTAAACGATGTGTATTGTCATGGCAAAAAGGTAGTAGGGATTTTGACAGAAGGAGGCATGGCGCCAGAGGGAGATAGACTTTCCTATGCCGTGCTTGGCATTGGAATCAATGTGTGGCAGCCGGAGGGTGGCTTTCCTTCAGAGCTTGCCTCGGTGGCAGGGAGCGTGATGCAGGAGGAGAAGAACGGCAGGCAGATCCGAGACCGATTGGCAGCGGCTGTGCTTAATGAATTTATGCTGATTTATCCTCAGCTTGCAGAGAAGAAATTTATGGATCTGTATCGGCAGCGTTCATTTTTAATCGGGAAAACAGTTAAGCTCTTGCGGTCAGATCATGAAGAGCTGTCAGGATATCCACCGGTAAAGGTGATTGGCATTGGTGATGATGCGCAGCTGCTGATTGAGCTTCCCAGCGGAGAGAAACAGGAGGTATACTGCGGTCAGGTAAGTGCGAGAATCATATAAAGAATGGAGGAATAAGATGGCACTGATTCATGCAAACTTTTATTCAGAGACGCTGGGGATGGAACGTTCTATGGACGTAATTCTGCCTCAGGTTCAAAATGGAATTGGTCAGGGCGGCAAGCAAACGGCAGAGAAGGTACCGGTGCTTTATCTGCTGCATGGTGCATCGGATGACCAGACGATCTGGCAGCGCAGAACGTCGATTGAACGATATGCGGTAGCCAAAGGATTGGCAGTAGTGCTGCCCTGTACAGATTTGGGATTTTATACCGATATGAAATATGGTTATGATTTCTATCAGTTTTTCAGTAAGGAGCTGCCGCGGGTCGTGCATGAGTTCTTTCCAATGATTTCCGAAAAACGGGAAGATACTTTTATAGCAGGGCTGTCAATGGGAGGCTTTGGCGCATTTAAGCTTGCAATCAACTGCCCGGAGCAGTATAGTTATGCGGCCAGTCTATCCGGCTATTTGGATCCGGTCTTAGGTTTGGAGCAGCTGGGAGAGAGATTCCTTGGCAATGTGATGGGGACAAAGGAGGAGCTTGTGCACAGCATCAATGATCTTCCTTGGCGTTTAGAAGAGCAGCTTTCCGCTAAGGCAGAGCTTCCGAAATTTTATATGTGCTGCGGTACAGAGGATTTCCTATATGATATCAATGTTCATTTTCGTGATCAATTTAAGGATCGGGTGGCGCTGACCTATCTGGAAGAGCCCGGTACTCATGAGTGGGGCTTCTGGGATCGCAATATTCAAAGGATTTTGGACTGGCTGCCCTTACAAAAGAAGGAGGCGATTTAAAATGGCATTGATGCAGGTTGATTTTTATGCACAGACGCTGGGGCTGTGCAGTCAGGTCAATGTAATATTGCCGCAGCAGACGCATGGGATCGGGGTCACGGGAGCTGCCGCTAAAAGAGAGCGGTATCCGGTGCTCTATCTGCTGCACGGCGCTTCCGATGATCATACCATTTGGCTGCGCCGGACCAACATCGAACGGTATGTAGCGCAAATGGAATTAGCAGTTGTGATGCCGGCGGCTCATCTATCGCGCTATGAAAATATGGAGCATGGACCGCGGTATTATGACTATATTACAGAGGAACTGCCGCGGATGATGCAGTCCTTTTTCCCCATTTCGCAAAAACCGGAGGAGCAGTATATCGCCGGTCTTTCCATGGGCGGCATGGGAGCGCTTAAGATCGGACTGACGAAACCAGAGCAGTATGCCGCTGTGGGATGCTTTTCCTCCGGCAATCTGTTTTACCGCGCACCGGAAGCATATGGGCAGGCAGCAAAGCGTGCGAGCGGAGGCTGCTCCATTATGGAGGCCGTGTATGGCTGTGACCGGCAGGATAGTCTTAAGGGAAGCCGCTGGGATCCTTTTGTCACCGCGGAGAAGCTGCTGCAAAAAGGGCAGAAGATGCCGCGCTTTTTCCATGTATGCGGTACGGAGGATTTTTTGCTGGACAGCGCGCGGCTTACACAGGAATGGTTTGCGGCTCACCCACAGATTGAGTACACCTATCAGGAGGCGCCGGGAGCACACACATGGGAATTTTGGGATCAGTGGATCCAGGAGTTTTTAAAGTGGATATAAAAGAATTTCAAGTTATTTCTAACCGGGATGGTTTATCTCTGGCTGCCCTCAGGGCAGAACCGGACGGCGCAAAGCCCATTGGCGTTGTGCAGCTGGTGCATGGCATGACAGAGCATAAGGAGCGGTATCTTCCATTTATGGAGTTTTTGGCTGCACATGGCTTTGCGAGCGTAATTTATGATCACAGAGGGCATGGCCACAGCGTGCGCTCGCAGGCAGATCTTGGCTATTTTGGGAGTCACGGGGCACTGTCTGCCGTGGAGGATCTGCATCAAATGGTTCAGTATACCCATAGCCTTTTTCCGGCCCTGCCGGTGCATCTGCTGGGCCATAGCATGGGATCTCTGATTGTGCGGTGCTATCTGCAGTCATATGATGATGAAATTGTTTCGCTGACGGTGAGCGGCTGTGTGGGGCCAAACCCGCTGGCAGGTTTGGGACAGGGGATTGTGAAGGTGCTTAAGCTCGTACTGGGAGAGCGGCACCGCAGCAGGCTGATTACACAGCTGGCATTTGGCGCATATAATAAGGCTTTTCAGCCGGTGATGTCTCCGAATGCCTGGATCTGTTCGGATCCGGAGGTAGTGAAGGCGTATGATCAGCATCCGCTTTGTGGTTTTACGTTTACCTTAAACGGATATGAAACGCTGTTTGATCTGGTGAAAAGATGTTACCGGAAAGAGGGATGGCGGGTGATGCAGCCGCAGCTGCCGATTTTCTTTGTGTCGGGTGCGGAGGATCCCTGTATGAATGGAATGAATGGATTTTTGGACGCGATTTCGTTTTTGAAGGAGCGGGGATATGAGGATGTGCAGGGCACTACGATCCAGGGCATGCGGCACGAGGTGATGAATGAGATTGGAAAGGAAAAGGTGTATGCACAGATTTTGCACCATATAGAGACAGCGCAGAGCAGTTTATGAATGAAACCGGCATTTCTTTTTGAAGAGATGCCGGTTTGTTTATGCATGCGGACACCCAAAGGGACTATAAGAGTCACTGGAAAATCGTTGCGATCGCAACATTTTATATTGACAGGCTGTGTAAAAAGAGGTATCATTATTAACGTGATTTTAAAAAGGGAAGGAATGATACGGATGGTGATCAAGAAATTCTTGAGAAAGTACGGATGGCTGTACATACCCGGTATTGTGTTTTTGGCGATTAATTCGCGGATTCAAACGCTGGCGCCGGAGGCTTTGGGAAAGGCCATCGATTTGTTGGAGCAGGCGGTGCCGGATAAAAACCTGGTCTGGAGGCAGGCGGGTCTTATCATATTGATTGCGGTTGGCGTGTTTGTGACACGATTTATCTGGCGGATGATGATTATCCGCAATGCCAGATCGATGGAGTGCTTTCTGCGCGAGGAGCTTTTTGCGAAGCTGCAGAGCATGCCGATCTCCTTTTTTTCTAAACAGCGTTCAGGCGATCTGATGGCCTATGCGATCAATGATGTCGGGGCGGTGCGTATGACCTTTGGACCGGTGCTGGCGCAGGGACTGAACGGGATTATCACAGGCGGGCTTTCCATATGGGCGATGACAAAAGCCGTGGATGGGAGGCTTACATTTTTGGCCTTAATTCCGGTGCCGATTGCGATTATTTCTATTATTTTGATTGGCAATCTGGTGCAGAAACGTTTCCGCAGAGTACAGGAACTATTTTCTCATCTTTCTGGATTTGTGAATGAGTCCATTATGGGCGTGCGTGTAGTGAAGACCTTTGCCAGAGAAAAGGAGTGGCAGCACGAGTTTGAGACCACATCTACTGAGATGATGCAGGCCAATGTAAAATTGACGGATACGTCGGCATTGATCAACCCGATTACGGTGATTACATTTGGGCTAAGCTATGCGGTCAGCTTAATCTATGGCGGCGGACTGGTCATGAGTGGTTCTTTGGCGCTAGGGGATCTGGTGGCCTTTCTGGGGTATCTACTGCTGATTCAGAATCCGGTGGTACAGCTGGGACGAATTGTCAATATGCTGCACCGCGGTATTGCATCCTATAAGCGCTTAAGTGTGATTTTTAATGAGGAGAGTATTCCCGAAAAGGAAATGCAGGAATACGACAGACCGATTGACGGTGCGATTGAAGCACGGAATCTGACCTTTACCTATCCGGATGCGGATAAGCCTGCACTGGAGAATGTTAGCTTTAAGCTGCCGGCAGGCGGGACGCTGGGCATTGCCGGAAAAACGGGCGGCGGCAAGTCAACGCTGATTGGGCTTTTGCTTAAGTTCTTTGATGCGCCGAGAGGTACGTTGTTTATTGATGGAAAGGATATCTGCGATATTCCGGCCAAGGCACTGCGGGAAGCGGCGGGCTATGTGCCGCAGGATGGCTTTTTGTTTTCAAGCTCTATTGAGCAGGATATTGCGTTCTATATGCCTAAGGTTGGGCGCAAGGAGGTACGGCAGGCCGCAGATTTGGCTAATATTGACGAAGATATCAGCGCTTTCCCGGAAGGGTATGATACGCAGGTGGGCGAACGGGGAACGCGGCTTTCCGGAGGGCAGAAGCAGAGAATTTCTTTGGCGCGTGCACTGATTCGGGATCCGCAGATTCTTATTTTAGACGACACGCTGTCGGCTGTGGATAATATTACCGAAAAAAAGATTGTAGAGAATATTCATGGAGTGCTGCGTGATAAGACTTCTATCGTGATTAGCCACCGGCTGTCAGCGCTTCGCAGATCGGACTGGATTTTGTTTATGGAGGATGGCAGAGTGATTGAGGCAGGCACGCATGAGCAGCTTATGGCCAAGCAGGGAGCGTATGCCGAGACCTATGAAAAGCAGTCAAAGGAGGATGAGCAGCATGAAGAATAAGCAGGAAAAAAGTTCTAGCCTAGTGCGTCTGGCGCTTTTGATGAAGCCCTATATTGGCAAGCTGCTGATCTGTATGTTATGTGTGATTGTGGTGAATCTGGCAGAGCTTTTGAAGCCATATGTGGCGGCCATTGTGATCGATAATTTTTTGGTGGGCACTACGGAGCAGAGCGGCTTGTTTTCTATTACCGGCATGGGCATATTGTATTTTGCTGTGGCGCTGGCCGGCGCGCTCTTTTCTATGACACAGGTGAGGCTGATTGCCCGTATATCGCAGGGGATTCTGAACGAAATGCGGCAAAAGGTATTTAATAAGATCATGCATATGCCGATGAAGCTGCTGGACCGTTATGGCACAGGACGTTTGATTACACGAGCGACCAATGATGTGGAAACGGTAAATGAATTTTATTCTGATGTATTTTTGAATCTATTTAAGGATGTATTTTTGCTGCTGGGAATTTTGGTTATGATGCTGATCATGGATCCCCATCTGGCGCTGGCGGCATTTACGGGTGTACCGCTGATTGTGCTCCTTACATTTTCTCTTAAGAAGATCATCAAGCGTAATTTTAAGCGCATGAAGCAGATCATCGGACAGATCAATGGATTTTTTGCAGAAAACATATCAGGCATGCGGATTGTGCAGGCTTTTAACCGGCAGAAAAATAAAATGGATGAGTTCCAGGAGCTGAATCAGGCATATTTTAAAACAACGATGACACAGGTGTTTTTAAATTCGTTTCTGAGGCCGACTATGGAGGTCATCAATAATCTTGTGATTGCGCTGCTGATCGTCTATGGATTTGGCAGGATTACCGGAGGCTTGCTGGAGGTTGGCGTGCTGTACGCATTTACAAACTATGTTAAACAGTTTTTTGAGCCAATCAATGATTTAGCGGAGAAATATACGACGATTCAGTCGGCACTGGTCTCAACCGATCGTATCTATGAAATTTTAGATGAGACGGATATTGAGGATCCGGAAGCGGGCGCGCACGGCGGCCCGGTAAAAGGAACGGTTGAGTTTAAGGATGTTTGGTTTGCATATCAGGATGAGGATTGGATCCTGAAGGGTATCAGCTTCAAGGTAGAGGCTGGCCAAAAGGTGGCTTTTGTCGGACATACTGGCGTGGGCAAATCTACGATTATCAACCTGATCAGTCGTTATTATGCGATTCAGAAGGGACAGATTTTGGTAGACGGCGTTCCGGTGGAGGACTGGAAGCTGAGGGACCTGCGTCAGGGAGTATCCACAGTACTGCAGGATGTGTTTCTCTTCACGGGGGATATCGCTGAAAACCTGGATATGCATGCGGGTCTTACCGAGGAGCGCATGGAGGATGCACTGGAGGTTTCGGAAGCGTCGGATTTCATCCATGATCTTGGCGGTTTGAGCAGTGCGGTGACGGAACAGGGACTCAATTTCTCTACAGGACAGCGGCAGCTGCTTTCATTTGCAAGAGCCATTGCCCATGATCCAGCCATTTTGGTGCTGGATGAGGCAACAGCGCATATTGATACAAATACGGAAGAGCTGATCCAGCAGTCGATTGAAAATATTTCCCAGGGACGGACTTCCATCTTTATTGCGCATCGGTTATCTACGATTCAAAATTGTGATGTTATTTTTGTCTTGGTTGATGGACAGGTAGCAGAGCAGGGAACACATGATGAACTATATGCACTGAATGGGGTATATACCAATCTGATTCAGGCACAGGTAGAGGAATAAAAAGGAATAAAAAGGAATAAGAGGAAAAGGGCTTTACAGCTTGGAGGATTAGCTGTAAGGCCCTTTGTGATAGAGGCGGTTAATGAAGGAGTGAAGGTTTGGAGGTTAGGAGGACTGAAGGATTGAAGGACGGTCCGTCCCCTAGACAAAGGGGGCGTTGGCAAAAGAGAGGTTGGCGGATTTTAACGTGGATGACCGATGTAAAGCACGTTAGGGAAGGACTATGAAAAAGGATTTAACGGGTCATTAGCAGGGTTTTGTCCGTTATATTGATAAGAACTCTTCAATTTCAACTGATCAAATTCGTTTTTTGACCAGTTGAAATGGCAAGCAGAGCAGAGGATGCAACGTGCAAAATCAAAGAAAGATACGTTAAAAAAACAAAATTGAAGAATCTGTAACGGCGTAGGAGCAGTAGGGACGGACCGTTTGAGGAAAGAGAGACATTGACAGATTACACAGATGGGATTATAGTAAGGAATGGCTGAAAGGAGGGAGAGCATGCCTAATTTCACTCAAATGGCAATTAAAAAAACATTTATAAAGCTTCTAAACGAGAAACCGCTGAATCAGATTACGGTCAAGGACATTGTAGAGGAGTGCGGGATTAACCGTAATTCATTTTATTATCATTTTCAGGATATTCCGGCATTGATAGAAGAAATTGTGACAGAGGAGGCAGACCGGATTATTTCTAAGTATCCCTCGATTGATTCCTTGGAGATCTGTTTGAATGCTGCCGTTGATTTTGCTACGGAGAATCGGCGGGCCATTCTGCATATTTACCACTCGGTCAATCGGGCTGTATTTGAACAGTACCTGTGGAAGGTCTGTCGTTATATAGTGGCAACCTATGGTGCAACTGTGTTTAAGGATAAGCCGGTGAAGGAGGACGACCGGCAGCTAATTCTTCGTTTTTATGAGTGTGTCTGCTTTGGCATGGTAATCGACTGGATGAACGATGGCATGCCGGAGCGTGTTCATCAGCAGATTAGCCGTTTATATGAGCTAAAAAAAGGAATGATTGAGGAAATGATTCAGAGAAGTCTGCAAAAATAAATGGATAGATTGATCGATTTGACACCGGACATGAATGTGTTAGGCATTTATGCTCCGGTGTCTATTTTTTAGTCAATTTTGGCAGCATGACCGGTTTTTCAGCATCGGGCAGAATCTGTCCGTTTGAAAAGAGGGAAGGCTTTGGTATAGTAATCGCATACTTGAAAAAAGGAGGGTTTACCATGAAAATGAGGTCGGTTGCCCCTATGCGGGCCGCTAAGATTGGCTATATCGTGATGTCGGTTTTCTTTTGTATCATGGGAATATGGATGATTGTTTACCCGCAGATTTCTATGCAGGTCATGGCAAAGGTGCTGGGAATGGGGCTGCTGCTTTTTGGCTGTATCCGGCTGATAGGGTATCTGTCGAAGGATCTGTTTAGGCTGGCCTTTCAATATGATTTGGAGTTTGGCATTCTGCTGATCCTGCTGGGACTCATTGTGCTGATCAAGCCGGGCAATGTGGTGAATTTCATTTTCATTGCAATTGGGATTGCCGTTTTCACAGAAGGGCTGTTTAAAGTACAGATTGCGCTGGATGCTAAGCGCTTTGGCATCGAGACTTGGTGGCTTATTTTTGCGCTTGCTGTCGTGACGGCACTGGCAGGAGGCGTTATTATGTTCCGCCCTGCGGCGGGAGCGCAGATGATGACGGTGCTGCTGGGGATTTCCCTGCTGACGGAAGGAATTTTGAATTTCTGCGTTGTGCTGAGTACGGTGAAGATCGTTAAGCATCAGCAGCCGGATGTGGTGGAATGCGAATATTATGAGATCAAATAAAGAGAGGATGAAACAAATGCATTTTTCAAAAGCGGTTGTCCGGTACCGCGTTCCGATTTTAATCTTGGCGCTTTTGCTGATGATTCCTTCTGTTTTGGGAATGGCGGGCACCCGGATCAATTATGATATGCTGGATTATCTGCCGGAGGACATGGATACCATTGTGGGGCAGAATGAATTGATGGAGGAGTTTGGCAAGGGCGCTTTTTCGTTTATTATTATGGAGGATATGCCGGAGCAGGAGGTGGCGGCGCTTAAGAAAGAGATCGAGCAGGTGGCACACGTGGAAAGCGTGATCTGGTATGATTCTTTGGTGGATCTTTCGGTTCCGATGGAGCTGCTGCCGGATTCGATCTACCGTGAGTTTAATACGGAGCATTCGACCATGATGGCTGTCTTTTTTGACAGCTCTACATCGGCGGATATCACGATGGATGCGATTCGTTCGATCCGAAGCCTTTGCACAAAGCAGTGCTATGTTTCGGGGATGTCGGCTCTGGTTACGGATCTGAAGGATCTGTGTGAAAAGGAAGAGCCCATTTATGTGGGGATTGCGGTAGCGCTGGCCTGTGCGGCGATGCTGCTCTTTTTGGATAGCTATCTGGTGCCCTTTGTGTTCTTGGCATCCATCGGCATTATGATTCTGATCAATCTGGGATCGAATTATTTTATGGGAGAAATTTCCTATATCACAAAGGCGCTTTCTGCTGTGCTGCAGCTGGCAGTGACCATGGATTACTCGATCTTCCTGTGGCACAGCTATAATGAGCAGAGGGAAAAGACGGCTGATGCTAAAGAGGCGATGGCTGTCGCCATTCAGGAAACACTGACCAGTGTGCTGGGCAGTTCGATCACCACGGTGGCTGGATTCATTGCGTTATGCTTTATGTCCTTCACGATGGGCAGAGATCTGGGTATTGTCATGGCTAAAGGGGTCTTGCTGGGTGTGATCGGGTGTGTTACGGTGCTACCGGCTCTGATTTTGGTGCTCGATACGCCGCTGCAAAAAACAAAGCATCGTTCCCTGATTCGCGGCTTTGGAAAAACGGCCAAGGGCGTCGTTAAAATTTTTCCGCTATTTCTGGTGATTTTTGCTGCTCTTATACCGCCTGCGTACTATGGCTATCAGAAAACCAATCAGGAGGTATACTATGACATGGGAGAGTGCCTGCCTCAGGATATGGAATATGTGATTGCCAATTCAAAGCTGAAGGAAGAGTTTAATATTGCCTCTACGCATATGATTTTGATTGACCGCGGCACGAGTGCCAAGGAGATTCATCAGATGACGCAGGAGATGGAGCAGGTAGAGGGCGTGAAATATGTACTCAGCCTGGAGTCTATTGTAGGCAGCCGGATTCCAGAAGAGATGATCCCCGATTCGATAGCCGGGATTCTAAAAAGCGATCGCTGGGAGCTCATGCTGATCAATTCGGAATATAAGGTTGCCGGCGAAGAGGTGAATGAGCAGATCAACCGGCTGAATGAAATTTTGAAGCGATATGATGAGGGTGGCATGCTGATTGGAGAAGCGCCCTGTATGAAGGATATGATCGAAACTACCGACCATGATTTCAAGGTCGTCAATATAATATCCATTTTGGCAATCTTTTTCATCATTGCACTGGTAGAAAAGAGCGTTTCGCTGCCCTTCATTTTGATCGCGGTGATCGAGCTGGCTATCTTTATTAACCTGGGGCTGCCGCATTATCTGGGACAGAGTCTTCCGTTTATTGCGCCGATCTGTATTAGCACGATTCAGCTGGGAGCCACAGTCGATTATGCCATTTTGATGACCACGCGCTATAAAGCGGAGCGGCTTGGCGGAGCAGATAAAAAGGAGGCCGTGCATACCGCACTGCTAACTTCCATCCCTTCCATCATTGTATCAGGAATGGGACTTTTCGCCGCCACCTTTGGCGTCGCTGTCTATTCCAATATTGATATCATTAGCTCGATGTGCATGCTGATGGCCAGAGGAGCCGTAGTCAGTATGCTGGCTGTTATCTTTATTTTACCGTCGCTACTGCTGCTGTGCGATAGAGCCGTATGCGCGACCACATGGGGCATGAGAAAATTGAGTAAACATTCTAAACGCAATCAGGAGGCAATCTAATCATGAAAAAAGGAATAAAAAGAAAAGTGGCGCTGGGGCTATGCGCGGCTGTCATGCTTAGCGGCATGCAGGCTCCGGCTTTAATGGTCGGCGCAGCGCAGGAAAAAGAAGAGCCACAATCAAGTGTGTCAAAAGAGGAAACGGTATATATTTTGACGGAAGCAGATGGCAGCATGCAGGATGTCATCGTCAGCGACTGGCTGAAAAATCCGCAGAAGGCAGATACGATCTCAGAACGGTCGGATCTGACAGAAGTAGAAAATGTAAAAGGAGACGAGACCTATACAGACGAAGCCGGACATGTGCGCGTTTGGAACGCGGGAGGCAAGGACATCTATTATCAAGGGAGAAGTGAGCAGACACCTCCTATTGCTCTTTCCGTCAGCTATGAACTGGACGGAAAGCCGATTTTACCGCAGGAGCTGGCAGGAAAAAGCGGCAAGGTGCGTATTCGCTTCACATATACCAACTCGCAGTATGAAACCGTGGATATCGATGGTAAAAAAGAGAGAGTCTGCGTTCCCTTTGCTGTACTGACAGGCATGATTCTTGATGACGAGGTCTTTCATAATGTAGAGGTAATCGGCGGAAAGCTCGTCAACGATGGCAGCCGCACCGCAGTCGTCGGCATTGCCTTCCCGGGAATTCAGGAAAGTCTGCAGCTGCCAGAGCAGGCTGCCGGGCTTCCCAGTACGCTTGAGATCACAGCCGATGTAGAAAACTTTGCGATGGGCATGACGCTTAGCATCGCAACCAATGAAGTTTTCAATCAGATTGATATCCAGCAGCTGGATTCCATAGAGGATCTAAAAGGTTCTCTGCAGAAGCTGACAGACGCTATGGATCAGCTGATCAATGGCTCTTCTGACCTTCGTGAGGGTCTGCGCACCTTATCTGAAAAATCCGGTACGCTGGCAAACGGCGTAGATCGTCTTACCTCCGGCGCATCTGCGATTCACAGCGGCATGAAGGAGCTTGCGAGCGGCGCAGAAAAGCTCTATGAAGGCGCTTCCAGATTGCAGGAGGGACTGGATACACTGGTCAGTAACAGCAGTCAGCTGACAGCAGGAGCGGCGCAGGTGTTCCGCACTTTGCTCGATACAGCGGCTGCGCAGCTGCAGGAAGCCGGGCTGTCTGTGCCGGCTATGACGATAGAAAATTATGCAGATGTTTTAAACGGCATCATCAATTCATTGGATGAAGCAGCCGTATATCAGCAGGCGCTGTCGCAGGTCACTGCTGCGGTGGAGGCTAACCGCGCGCAAATTATAGCGGCCGTGCAGGATACGGTTAAGGAGACGATTCGCGCCAAGGTCTGCGAGGCGGCAGAACAGACCGTCACAGAGCAGGTCACGCAGACTGTATATGAAACCGTGAAGGATCAGGTGATCCTGGCTGCGACCGGTCTGGATAGAGCTGCCTATGAAGCCGCCGTTTCTGCAGGCAGCATTACCGAGGAGCAGCAGTCACAGATTGCCAGCGCAGCTGAGGCGCAGATGCAGACAGAGGATGTGCAGCAGAAAATAGCTGTCGCCGTCCAGCAGCAGATGGCCAGTGAAGAGGCAAAGGCCATGATAGAAGGACAGATCGCAGCACAGCTGCAAAGCGACGAAGTGCAAAGTCTAATCGCGCTGCAGACAGAGGCGCAGGTGCAAAAGCTCATAGCAGACAATATGGCAAGCGATGCCGTACAAAGCCAGCTGGCAGCCGCCTCCGAAGGAGCAAAGGCAGTCATTGCCCTGAAAAGTTCATTAGACAGCTATCATGCCTTTTATTTAGGACTGTACGCCTATACGGCAGGAGTGGCAGAGGCAGCAACGGGCGCAGGAGAATTAAAAACAGGAGCTGAAAGCCTGAAGACAGGAGCCGGCGCTTTAAATCAAGGTACAGGAGAGCTTTATAACGGCTTGGTTACGCTGCAGGACTCTGTACCGGCACTGTTAAGCGGAATTTCACAGCTTTTAAATGGCTCAGCACGCCTTGCGGACGGAATCAAGGAATTAAATGAAAAGGGGATTGAAAAGCTGATCGGTGCCTTAGATGATCCGGAAAAAGTAGGAGATGTTTCGCTGCTTTTGAAAAGGATCAAAGCAGGCTTAGAGCTGTCAAAAGAGTATCAGTCCTTTTCAGAAATAGATGAAAAGATGGAAGGAAAGGTGAAATTCATTTATCGTACGGAAGGGATTGAGATTAAGAAGGAATCGTAAATAAAAAGTTTTGATAAATTCCCTCTTTACTGGATAGTCCAGCAAAGAGGGAATTTTTATATTTTTGTATTGCTAATGGATATACAAAGGGATATAATAATATCAATCTAAAATGAAAGGTGGTATCATTATGGCTACAAAAAGCGCAAATGTACTGGCTCGTGTTGAACCAGAAATAAAGGAACAAGCTGAATCTATCATGTCCAAACTTGGATTGCCCGCTTCGGTTGTTATCAATGCACTATATAAGCAGATCATTATGACTGAAAGTATTCCTTTTTCACTGTCGTTGCCGAAAAAACCTGCTACACTAGATTCTATGGATACAGAAAAATTTAACTCCATTATGAAAAAGGGATTGGCACAAGCTGAATCAAATCAGTCACGTCCTATTGCTGATGTTTTTGCGGATTTAAGACGGGAAATATAATAATGGATAATATCTATAGGAAATGTGATCAGTTACGGCAATTATCACAGAGTATGCCATAATCAAATCACTGAACTCAAATCTATGGGGAAAGTTAAGAGGATAGAATGGGGTTCTGATCAGGATTTGAAATTTAAGAATCAAAGAACGCAGCCGGTCATTGATATGGCAAAAGAATCCAGATTAAAGATCCAAAGTATATTCTTGATATTGGGCGGCGGGCTGGGAAATAGCACAGGTGTCGAATACCAAAGAAATGATGTCCATGCTGTTCGATAAATTAAAGAAAAATGGTATATAAAAAAGCGTTAGAACTGACAAATATCAGAACTAACGCTTCTTTATTTGAAATCCTATTTAGAACCTTTTTTATAGCTCAATGATTTTTCCGTCATACGAGATATCTAGGTCAAAGGGCTGAGCCGCCTCGACCAGCTGCTGATGGAGCAGGTGCCCATTGTGTGAAAAATGATTGGCAACGCAGCGCGTATGCGCATCAATAACGCCGATCTCTTTCATCTCATCACGCACCCGCACCACATCCGGAAGTCCTAAATGGCCTCCGCCGCAATGCGTGTCAATCTCACCGCAGGTGGTATCAAAGCTAACCAGATCAACAGGCTTTTTCAGAGATTTAAAATATGTCCAGACCTCAGGCGCATAGTATCCGCTATCGTGAAGATAGAGAACAGAAATTCCCTCGGCATCCTCAATGTGATAGACAAAGGGCTGGTGGCCGGCCGACATGTGATGGGCAGGAAGCGGCGTGATGCGATAAGGACCAGCCTGCACCGTTTCAAACGGCGTCAGGATATGCCAGTGCATAGCCTCATCACTTGCCTGATCGAGTTCCCAGCCGCTGCAGCGGTAAAAGAAATCCTTTGTTTCCTGCGCGCAGTAAATATGAATATCCGGGCTTGCCATGTTGTGGCTGTAGCCAGAGCCGCGTACGCTTAGCTCCTGTGGATAAAAATGATCCATATGACAATGCGTAATCAGAAGATGCTGTACCTTGGTCAGATCGAGACCATGCTGCAGCTTATGCATATAAGTATCGGGCGGCAGATCGATCAGCAGGTCCTCATTGATCATTGCCTGTGAGCGCGTGCGGATATCCTTGCCGCCAAGGCGCGCTGCCTCTTTACAAAAATCACATTGACAAAAAACCGCCGGCCAGCCCTCAGCAGCAGCCGTTCCTAAATACATAAATTTCATTTATGAACCTCCTCTTTATATGAGCGCGATAGCGCCAAATCACATAAACCGACCTCTTCAAAAAGAGAATCCCGCCCCAGAACCATGACAGAACGATAGCCAGCCTCCTGCAGCAGTGCAGTCGCCAGATCAAAATGAGCATCCAGCTTAGCCGCATCATGACAGTCAGAGCTAATCATAACAGGATATTGATGCTCCCTCAGAAAACGCAGCATCGTAAGATTTGGATAGGGCTGAGAGGCATAGCCGCGCGCAATTGCCCCGGTATTTACTTCAGTAATCGCTCCGGTTTCCGCGCAGGCGCGGAGAGATTCGAGCGCTAGTTTCAGATAGGCCGGATCCTCCTCGTCGATCAGATGATGCGTATCATTTCGCTTGGTAATGAGATTGAAGTGCCCAATGATCGAAGGCCGCTTTTGCGTGAATAGCTCGGCAACCTGAGCATAATAGGTGCGCGCAAGCGCAAAAATGTCGCCGTGAAAGCCTTTTTCAAGCGTTTCATAAAAGGAATCCACAGAGCCGTCATAGGAGTAGAAGGCGCTTGTTTGGGGATCAAGATAATGATGAACACTGCCGATGAGGTATTCATAAGGGCTCAGATCCACCGAAGAATAATAATCAAGCTCCAGGCCGAGCCGAATGGTAAGCTGATCGCTGTAGACATGCTGCAGCCGGTGGATTTCCTGTATGTATTGCTGCGTCCCTGCCAGTGACATACCATAATCTAAGGTATTCTTGTGGTAAGAATGACCGGAAAAGCCGAGAGAAGTAAAACCGAGGTTAATAGCGGCTTGCACCATCTGCTCAGCGGAAGAGGCCGCATCACAGAACTGAGTATGCGTATGAGCATTAGATAAAATCATAAATTAGAGCCTCCCTTACGGTTGCTTAGTATAGCATGGATAAGAAAAAAGTCAAGCGAGCGGGAAAGGCATAGTTGCGGATCATAATGGTTTGCCTTCCTTGCCTGTTTGTATGAGCAGAGTGATAAAGGTTTCAAATTAGGAAATACTAAATACTAGAGAAAAAATATTTACATTTAAACTTTAATAATATATATTATAAAGTATAAATGTAAAATCTCTTTTTGGAGGCATGTTTTTATGGATAGCATTTGGAGTAAAATCGAGAAAGTTGCAGAAGAAAATAATGGCTTTATAAAAACAAGTGCAGTTGAAGCTGCAGGAGTCAGCAGACCGATGCTTCGTAAATATATGAAGAATGGAAGACTGGAACAAATTCGTAAGGGGTTATATATTTGTGCAGACGATCTTGCCGATGAATTTGCTATGCTGCAACTACAGAGCACAAAGGCTATTTTTTCTTATGGAACAGCATTATATTTATGGGGATTGTCAGATCGTATACCACATAAATTCGATGTAACAATACCGCAGGGTACGAATATTAGCCGGCTTAAAAGAGACAATCCAAATATCCGATGTCATTATGTGAAACGAGAAGTATACGATATGGGAATAAGTGAGGTTCGGTCGCCTCAAGGTGCCATGGTACGCTTATATGATAAGGAACGTTGTATATGTGATTTGATTCGGGATAAAGATAAAGTGGACATTCAGATATACACACAGGCAATAAAAGAGTATTTTAATACAAAACCTGACAAGCGTAAGCTTTTGAAATACAGCAGGATTCTTGGGGTTGAAGCTAAAGTCAGAATCTATATGGAGGTATTATAATGAAAACACCAGAGCAATTAAAAGGAAGCATACGTAGCATGGCGGTGAAGAAAAATCTTCGTGCTCAGGAAATTCTGCAGATGTTTCTTTTTGAACGAGTATTGGAACGTTTGGCAAACTCTACTTATAAAAATAATTTTATTCTGAAAGGTGGTTTGCTTGTTTCCTCTATGATTGGAATAGGAGAACGCACAACGATGGATATGGATACTACTGTGCGTGGTATTCAGACGGAGGAGGATGAAATCGTGAAAGTTGTCAAAGAGATTCTGGATGTAGAAGTTGGCGATGGTATTGTATTTGAATACCAAAGTATTGAGCCTATTCGTGAGGAGGATGTTTATCATAATTTTCGTGTACACCTGCGTGCAAAATATGGTAAAATTGATAGTCCGATGAAAATAGATGTTACAACTGGGGATGTAATTACCCCGGCAGCAATCCAATATGATTTTCCGATGTTATTTGATGAAAAGACAGTTCCCATTATGGCCTATACACTTGAAACGGTCCTTGCCGAAAAATATGAAACAATTATTCGCAGAAATATCGGTACAACAAGGGCCAGAGATTATTATGATCTTCACACTCTATTTCAGAGCCGTAAATCAGAAATTTGTCTGGATGTTTTGAAAACAGCCGTTTTACATACTGCCGAAAAGCGCAATTCGGTTCAAGATATCAAAGAATGGCAGGATATTATCAAAGATATCAGAGAAGATTCACAGATGTATTTGCTTTGGGATAACTACGCTTTTGAAAATAAGTATATTGGTGCGTTGAGATTTTGTGTTGTTCTTGATACCGTGGAAGAGATTGCAAAACTTCTGAGTTTTTAAATGGTGATGGCCCTAGTGTTTTGAGTTTTCAAGTGAGGAATAGTAGTATAGAATTAGACTTGTACAACCAGAAACCCTATGGTATAATACGCACATAGAACGATCGCAAGAATCCCGCGGGGATTTCTTGTTTCGTTTGATATAGGTCAAACGAGTGTTCAGCGAAGAACGAGCCGAACTTTTTAAGCAATGCAAATGATTGTCAAACGATGAGAGCCATGAATATACTATAAGCAATGAAAGAGAAACGCGAGGGAAAGCAATATGAATTACGAGGAAATTATTCGGGTATTTAATATTGAAGGAGAGATTCAATCGGTAGAACCCTTTGGTTCAGGACATATTAACGATACCCTGTGTGCTACGGTTGTTCATAACGGACAGACGCAAAAATATGTTCTGCAGAAGATGAATACAGAGATCTTTCAGGATCCGCAGGGCCTGATGAACAATATCATTAAGGTGACGGAATACCTGAAAAAAATCATTAAGGCGCGGGGCGGCGATATCGCTAGGGAAACCCTGCATTTTTATCCTACCAAAGACGGACATCTGTTTTATAAGGATGATCAGGGGCGCTGCTGGCGCCTGGAGGATCTGGTAGCCGATACCAAATCCTATGATATGGCGGCTACACCGGAAATGTTTATGAATACCGGAATCGCGTTTGGGCAATTTATGGCGGATCTGGCGGACTTCCCAGCGGAGGAGCTGGTGGAGGTGATTCCTGATTTTCATCACACAGGAAAACGCTTTGAGACCTTTGAAAAAGAAGTAGCAGCTAATAAAGCAGGACGCATTGAAACCTGCCGTGAAGAAGTGGATTTTGCACTTGCCCGCAAGGAGCTTGCGCTGTCGCTGGTTGGGCAGCTGGCAGAAGGAAAGCTTCCGCTGCGCGTTACACATAATGATACGAAGATCAATAACATTTTGATGGATGAAACAACCGATCAGCCGATTTGTATTATTGATTTAGATACGATTATGCCCGGTGCCTGTGCCTATGATTTTGGAGACAGCATTCGCTTCGGCGCTTCTAGTGCCGAGGAGGATGAACAGGATCTGTCAAAGGTATATATGAGGCTGGATCTGTTCGAGGCCTTTACAAAAGGCTATATGCAGGCAGTGGGAAAGACTTTGACTCCAGAAGAGGCAAAAAGTCTGGCGATCGGCGCTGCTGTGATTACATTTGAAACGGGTATTCGTTTCTTAGGCGACTATCTGAATGGCGATACATATTTTAAGGTGCATCGGCCAGGTCAGAATTTGGATAGAGCGCGTACACAGTTTAAACTGGTAGCCGATATGGAGGAAAAAATGGAGGAGATGCAGGCCATTGTTGACCGCTATTATCAGCTGGCTCAGCAGTGAGCGCGGCGCTAAAACCACTTTTTGAAGAGAATTTTATATAAAAAACAGGCTCCCAAGCAGCGTTCATGCTGCCTAGGAGCCTGTTTTTTATTGATCAGTTCTTCTTTTCGAAGCTAGCGCATTCTGTGCACTCGCAGGTATTAGCGCAGGGCTCGCATTTGCCGACCTGAATCTGCTGCAGGGTGCAGTACTGGGCATCGCCGCAATGGTATTTGCACTCATCTACCGTGCAGCCGATAGCGCGGTTAGTAGTAGAATCACAATTTGTTTTAGATACATGCATGGTAAAAATCTCCTTTCTGGTGGATAAATTCTTAAATGCTGTGAAGTATTTTCACATCCATAGCTAGTATGAACAGACAAAAAGATAATATGCGATTTAAAGGCAGATCATTGACAGGAATTTAAGAAGCGATTACAATAGAAAATAACGAATGGAAAAAAATGTATATTTGATAAAAAGGCAGAGGAGGTGTAGGAAATGCAGATTGACAGCGGAGCCGAATGGATTGTAAACCGGCTTGAACAGGCAGGCTACGAGGCCTATGTAGTAGGCGGCTGTGTGCGCGATGCGCTGATGGGCATGCAGCCAAAGGATTGGGATATTACCACATCAGCCAGGCCGGAGAAAGTCAAAGCCATTTTTCCTAAAACCTTCGATACAGGCATCGAGCATGGGACAGTTTCCGTGCTGTATGATCACACAGTCTATGAAGTCACTACCTATCGGATAGACGGCGATTACAGCGATCACCGCCGGCCCGACCATGTTCTGTACACCTCTTTGTTATATGAAGATCTGGCCCGCCGTGATTTTACCATCAATGCGATGGCCTATCATCCGCAGCGGGGGCTGGTCGACTACTTCAGCGGACAGCAGGATTTAAAAGAAAAGCGGATCCAATGCGTGGGAGAGGCCGAGCAGCGCTTTGAAGAGGATGCGCTGCGAATGCTGCGGGCGGTCCGTTTCTCAGCTAGGCTTGCCTTCAGCATCGAAGACGCAACACTGCGGGCCATCCGCAAAAAGGCGCCCAGCCTTGCTCATGTCAGCCGTGAGCGAGTGGCCGATGAGGTGACGCAGATTTTGCTGTGTCAGCATCCGGAAGGCCTGAGCCGCATCGTCGACACCGGCCTTGCGCCCTGGATCTCGCAGGAGCTTGGACAGGGCGAGCAACTGGATTTTTTGGCGCCTGCGCGCGTAAAAGGGCAAAAAGCACTTCGGTTTGCTGCCTTGCTACACCGCTTTGGAGCGGAGAGGGCAGCGCGGATACTGCAGGAGCTGAAGCTGGATAATGCAACCAAGCGGGATGTCGTGCATCTGCTGACCTTTATCGGGGCGGCGCTGCCGCAAAATAGACGAGACATGCGCTTTTTTTTGCATGAGCTGGGGGCGGATTATTTTGATGCCTTGTGCGAGCTAAAGCGGGCGGCCGGACAGAACGGGGAGCAGGAGCTTTTAGCAGCGTATGCCTTGTATGAAACGGAGAAGGCGGCCTGTTTGACGCTGGCACAGCTGGCAGTGAGCGGTCGGGATCTGATGGAGGCTGGTGCGGTGAGCGGCCGGGCGCTGGGCGCTCAGCTGCAGCAGCTGCTGAATTTGGTGCTGGAAAACCCGGAGATGAATGAGAGAGAGAGTCTTATGCAGTATTTTCGTGAGAACTGTTAGGCATGAACGGCGCATTGTCCTCATATAGTGTTGGTATAGAAACGAGACGGTTTCTATAGAATTTAAGATGAGGACGTGACCAATATGAGAGAGTTTTCGCCGGCTCTGCTAGAACCCTTTGGGCTGCGCAGTAAACGCATCACCAGGGCCTACGGAGCTTTTATTTGTGATACAAATCAGGGAGTCGTGCTAGTGAAGGAAGCAGCGCAGCCGGAGGAGGTGCTGTGGGCAGCGCATGGCGCTAAGGAATATTTGTGCAGACAGGGATTTGGATGGACGGACCGCTATATAGTCGGCAGAGACGGATTTCCTTGGGCAGCTGCCGGCGGCGAGATATATACGGTGCGCAGCTGGCTGAGAGCGGAGGAAGCAGACCTGACGGATAAGGCTTGTGTCATTCAGATGGCGGCTATGCTGGGCCGGATGCATCGGCTTTCGGTGAGATATGAGCCGGTGCAGGGAGCGCAGATGGTGAACCGTTGTTATGAATGGCCGCAGAAGGTTTATAAAAACTGCCGTAAGCTGAAAAGCTACGGCAAAATTTTGCGCAAGAATGGGCATTATACAGAGTTTGACCTGATGGTGCTGTCCTGCCTGCCGCAGCAGGTGGAGGAGGCAGAGCAGGCACAGGAGTTTTTTATGGGACCGAAGTATGTGAGGCTAGCAGAGCGATCAGATGAGCAGCATGCTTTTGGTCACGGACAGTATACGGATCATACGGTGCTGCTGGGTAAAAATCGTACGATGATTACGGATTTTGAAAAAATTTCCTATATGATTCCGGCCACGGATCTGGTGATGCTGCTGGAAAAAGTACTGCGAAAAAATCATTGGTCAGTTGAGTTTGGCATGGAGATGCTGGAAGCATACGACAGGTGGTGCCCGATGGGAGAAGAGGAGCGGCAGTTTGTTTACGCCGGGCTGATCTATCCCAGCAGGCTGTGTGAGCTGTGCACCAAGGCTTATCATACGAAGAGAAGCTGGATTCCCATTGCCTATAAGCAAAAGCTGGAGGAGTTTTTAGCGCAGCAGGAAAAGAGAAAAGATTTCCTGCACCAGCTGCGGAGTGTATTGCGATAAGGGTTACCCTATGGTATAATATAGGCGGCAAGGCAATTTTGAGTATTCGAGACCCTGAGCCGCCTTTTGAGTTTGATGCAAAGCATCAAACTCCGATATCGTACAGCTATTCAAATTGATTATGCTGCGCTATAAGTTTGCCAAAGGCAAACTTGTGATAATGCTATGGTATGATATAAGCGGTAAGGCAATTTTGGTTATTCAAATCCCTGAGCCGCCTTAATACGTAAGTTACGAAGTTACGATATAGATATAAAGCATGGAGTATAGGGAGGAAAGCATGAAGGACGAAAAGGATAAAAAGAACGAGCAGTTTGAAGAATGGAGCTTTGAAGATGTGTTTGCAGCCTCTGAGAATCAGAAGCCATCAAATAAAGAAGCAGCAGGAGCAAAGAGAAAAGAAGAACGATCGGAAGCTCCGGCAGATAGGAAAATAAAAGCAGATCAGGCGCAGACGCCGCCTGCAGTGCCGGAAGAGGATTCTCCTGAGCTGCAGGAATTTTCTGATACCAAAAAACATAGTCTGAATCGTTTAAAGCCGGAAATTAAATTGACATCGGTTGAGGAGAGTATCCGCGTGGATAACCGGTATGAAGCAGAGGAAGAAGAGGCTGAGGAGCTATATGGAGATGAAGATGCCTATGGCGACGAGGATGCCTATGAGTATGACGAGGAAGCATACGATGACGGATATGAATATGATGATGAAGATGCCTATGATGAAGACGGGTATGCTTACGACGACGAGTATGAGTATGAAGACGAGGCTTATGAAGACGGTGACTATGAATATGACGAAGAAACCTATGAGGACGACGAATACGCTTACGACGATGAATACGATTATGAAGAAAGTGAAGAGACCTCAGATATTCCTAATGTAAGAAAAACCGATACCGATGGAAAAAATAAAAAGCCGCTGATTATCGGAGGAATCTCCATTGGCGTAGTGCTTTTACTGATTATGGTGGTTGTACTGCTGTTTAGGGGCCTGGGAAGCGAGGGGCAAAACAGCGATCAGAGTACAGGCTATGATTTGCAGCAGCTGACAGGCGTGGTAACAGGTCTTGATAAAAACAACGAGACCATTTTGATTTATAATGCGGAAAGTAAGCAGGAGCAGGGCTTTACATTAAAAGACGCAGGCCAAAACGTGATGTCCATTGGCAGCGTCAATGTCGGCGATGTGGTACAGGTGCAGTACAACAAAGCCAATGGAAATAAAGTAGAGGCACTAAGCCGAGCCAGTGCGGCGCAGCAACTGAAGGATGTTAAGAATGCAGTGCCCACGCAGAATACAGTTACCATTAATGGAAACCGGTATTCCATAGATGACAAACTGGTTTGCCTGTATGGAGGCCAGCCCTTTGATGTGAAAAAGATCAGTGGGAATACAACTTATGATGCTACGGTGGTAGGAGAGCATATTTATACGATTTACGTTACGTATGCAATCGGCACATTGGTGTTGCAGAACCTGGAAGAATATGCAGGCGGCATGATGACACTGCAGCCAGCCGTTGGAGAAAAGATTGAAAAGCTGATTACGCCCAATATGGAGCC
Source organism: Lachnospiraceae bacterium (assembly GCA_022794035.1). Taxonomy (NCBI): domain Bacteria; kingdom Bacillati; phylum Bacillota; class Clostridia; order Lachnospirales; family Lachnospiraceae; species Lachnospiraceae bacterium. Next base: position 278,348 of record JAAWDX010000003.1, read on the forward strand.
AATTGAGCTTCAGGAAGGATCTGTAGAAATTCAGATTAAAATGGACGATGAGGTTGTTTATACCGGTAAGATTTTCATCAGTGCCGGCAAAGAAAATACGCTGAAGCTGACCAATATGGAGGATAAAAAAGGAAAAGTTGTATTTGTATCCAATGCCAGCACAAGGGCGGTTGTGGAAATAGACGGCAAGGAATATGCGGAAAATGATGAGATTGAGCTTGAATACGGCGACTATACGGCGCATGTTTCAGCACCCGGATATGACCCTGTGGATCAGAACTTCACAGTGAGCCAGCCCTATCAGCAGGTCAATATAGAATTCAGAGAAAATACAACGCAGGTCACAGTATCCACCAATTTGTGGGGCGTTTCATTGTACGTAGACGGCGTCTATCAGGGAGAGCTGGAGGACAGCAGCATTACCTGCCGTCTATCGCCCGGAACCTATACCATCACCTGTACACGCACAGGTTATCATGATAAATCAACTACGATTACCATTACAGAAGGAATGGAAGATCAGTTCCTGTATTTCAGCGGTTTTGTTCCGATTGAAAATAATGAGCCAAGTACCAGCCAGCCAGAGCCGCCCGCTGAATCCAGCGAAACGGGGGAAAGCAGTGATGAACCAAGTTCTGCTGGAGAAGAAGATTCAGATAACACTGATAACAGTACGCCAGAAGATGGAGAGTAAGTGAACGCCATCTTTAGCATATGACTACTTTAAGGAGGAATGAAGATGTCAGGGTACAAGGAGCGATATCAGCAGTGGCTTTCCAGCAGCGCTATCGATGAGGCCACAAAGGAAGAGCTTAGATCCATTGCCAATGATGAAAAAGAGATTGAAGAGCGTTTTTATCAGGATCTGGAGTTTGGTACCGGAGGGCTTCGTGGTGTAATTGCCGCCGGAACCAATCGTATGAATGTTTATACGGTGCGCAGAGCAACGCAGGGGCTGATCAATTATCTGATGTTAAAAGACCCCGGTGCAAAAGAAAAAGGAATTGCTATTGCCTATGATTCGCGTCATATGTCAGATGTATTTGCCAGAGAAACAGCTGCCGTTGCAAACGGAAACGGCATGAAGGCTTATGTATTTGAATCGCTGCGTCCAACACCGGAGTTATCCTATGCCATTCGTACACTGGGCTGCAAAAGCGGCGTTGTGATCACGGCCAGTCATAATCCTTCAAAATATAATGGCTATAAAGCCTATTGGGAGGATGGCTGTCAGATTCCGCCTCCAATGGACAGCGAAGTGATCGACGAAGTAAATCGGGTCGATCTTTTTGAGGGCGTAAAAGTGATGCCGCGTGCGCAGGCGGAAAAAGAAGGACTCTATATTGAGCTTGGCGAGGAGATGGACCAGCGCTTTATTGAGCAGGTTAAAAGCATGGTCATTGACAAGGAAGCGGTTGCGCAGTATGGAAAGGATCTGAAGATTATTTATACGCCGCTGCATGGTACAGGGCGCATGCCAGTGATGCGGGCGCTTACAGAAAGTGGTTTTTCTCAGGTCCATCTGGTGCAGGCGCAGGCAGAGCCGGACGGTGATTTTCCAACGGCGCCTTATCCGAATCCAGAAGATCCTGCTGTCTTTAAGCCGGCGATTGCCATGGCGGATGAAATCAATGCTGATATTTTAATTGCCACCGATCCAGATGCAGACCGGATGGGCGTGATGGTTAAGACGAAAGAGGGATATCGTCATTTTAGCGGAAACATGACAGGTGTGCTGCTGCTGTCCTATATTCTGGAGGCGCGCAAAAAAACGCATACGCTGCCAGAGGATGGATTCGTAGTCAAAACGATTGTATCTACGGAAATGGCACGTGCAATTGCGCAGAATTACGGCGTAGAAGCCAGAGAAGTGCTGACAGGCTTTAAGTTTATCGGTCAGCAGATTTTAGAATCAGAGCAAACAGGAAAGGGACAGTATCTGTTTGGGTTTGAAGAAAGCTTTGGTTATCTGTGCGGCACGTATGCAAGGGATAAGGATTCTGTCAGCGCAGCACTGCTGATCAGCGAAATGGCAGCCATTTATAAAGCCAAAGGAATGACGCTGGTTGATGCGCTGGAGGAGCTCTATAAAAAATACGGATACTATAAGGAAACTTTGGTTTCGCTTACCTTTGAAGGACTCGAAGGAATCGAAAAGATCCGCTCTATTATGGAAGAGATGCGCCAGAATCCTAAAGACAGCTATGGCGGCCTGAAGGTTCTGGAGATCAAAGACTACTCCAAGGGCATTGATGGACTGCCTAAGAGCAATGTGCTGCGATTCTTGCTAGAAAAGAATAGCTGGTTCTGTGTACGTCCATCAGGGACGGAGCCCAAAGTCAAATTTTACTTTGGCGTTAAGGGACTTGATGCTGCCCATGCACAAGAGCTGGTCGAAAAACTGCAAAAGGATGTTACGCCCTAAGCGGTGGCGTATGAATGGATACATCTCCAAGGAATTTACCTTGGGGATGTATTTTTTTGTGTGCAGATGAATATGATGAAGTAAAACCGCGAAGCGGTAAAGGAGAGACGGCTTATGAGTCAGAAGAAAAGCTTCTGGGTTTTTTTATTGCTGAGTGTCTGCATTTTGCTGACAGCCTGCGGCAAAAAGGAAGAACCGGTTCGCAGCTATGAAAATGCGCAAGATATTGCCTATGAAATTGTGACCGGCTCTGATGTGCCGCATAAGGTCAATGAAAAAATCTACAAAGCAAAAGAGAAGGGCTTTGGCTTTGCGTATCGCGACGGTGAAACCATGTATACGATTTTTGGTTTTGGAAAGCAAAATACAGGCGGGTACAGCATACAGGTGCTGGCAGTCAAGGAAACCGATGCCGCGGTTGTCATCGAAGCAAAGCTGGTAGCGCCGGAGGCAGAAGAAGTCATATCCACGTCGCCATCTTATCCATATATGATCTTAAAAATGACCAATGTGGAGAAAGATGTTCAATTCTTATTACATTAAGGGGGATCCTACAATGGCAGATTTATTAAGAGAAACATACAGCAGTGCGTCTATGTGTCCGCCGCAGCTGCTGCAGGTACCGGTTAAGGGCGATGTGATCGTTCCGGATACGAAACCGGATGCAGATAAGATTCTGCAAACAAGCGTGCGCTACATGCCTGCGGATGCTGCTTTGGAGCATCGCAAGGTCAGAGTACAGGGCGAATTGGAATTTACGGTTTTATATCTGAGTCAGGAGGAAATGCCGGCGCTGCGGAGCCTGACCAGTGTACTCCCGGTAGAAGAAGAGATTAACTTAGACGGGATCATGGAAGAGGACGATAGGGTGCGCTTTCAGATTGCTTATACGCCTGAGAACATTCGCAGCACACTTTTAAATGGCCGTAAATTAAGTCTTAGCGCACTGTTAGAGATCGAGGTGCAGGTCACAAAATATGAAGACACAGCTGTGATCATGGATGTAGCCGGAGAGGAAAATCTGGTGCTCAATCGCATTCAGAAGCCAGTAAGCCGTCTGGTAGGAGATAAAGAGGAAAAGCTGATTGTAAGAGAAAGTGAGGCGGTCAAGGACGGAAGCCCCAATATTCAGGAAATTCTGTGGTGGGATGCCTCCATTCGGAATAGGAGCTGCCGCCTGCTGGAGGATAAGGTACAGGTAAAGGGAGAAATTGCCGTCAGCGTATTATATCAAACGGAAAACGGCGTGCAGTTTTTTGATTACAGCACAGATTTTGCCGGCCTGCTGGAAGTGAGCGGCTGTAGGGAGGATATGGAAGCGGCTTTGCAGATGGAGATCGTAAAGGGGTTTGTACATGCGGATGCCGACGCAGATGGAGAACAGAGGGTTCTGCAGATGGAAATGATTGTATCCTGCAGAGTGCGTGTCTGTGAAGAGCAGATGTGCGAGCTGGTTGTAGATGCCTACGATACGAAGCAGGATGTTTTACTGGAGAAGCCGCTGCGGTTCATGCAGCATCAGATCTATCGTGATCAGCTGCGCGCGGATGTAGCAGAAACGCTGGAGATTCCGGAAAATATGCCCATGGCCCTGCAGGTGTTCTATACAACGGCGAGGGTAAAGGTAGATGATTATGTGATAGAGGATGGTAAACTGCAGATCGAGGGTGTACTCTATGTAACCGTCTTTTGCCTGACAGCGGACGACAGAAGCCCTGTTATCTCCTTTACGCAGCCCGTCCCCTTTGAAAAATCAACAGCGGTTTCCGGCGCTGAGCCGGGACAAAATGTAGAGATTGTTCCCTATTTGGAGAGCGTCCGTTCAGAGCTTAGAAATGAAAAGAAGCTGGATATGAAGGCATCGCTGGCCCTAGAAGTGAGCATTGTAGCAGAGGAGCGCCAGGAGGTGCTCACGGAGCTGCTTCTTCAGGAAGGAGAGGTGGAGGAGCTGCCGGCGATGGCATTATATTATCTGCAGCCCGGAGAAACGGTCTGGGATGTTGGCAAAAGATACCGCGTGCTGCCGGATTGTATGGAGAAGATGGGCGAGTCGGTTGTAATGGTTGTTCGCTGAGGTTGAAATTTTAGCCAGATGATGTATAATAGGCCTATCATACTATGATAGGAGGTTATGCAAATGCGTGAGTGGAATGTGCGGCAGAGGGCATACGGCAAGATCAACCTGGCGCTTAATGTAGGGGAGACCCGGCCGGATGGCTTTCATGAAGTAGCGATGATCATGCAGCATGTTAGCATCTGGGATGAAATTACGCTGATCAGACGGGATGATACAGAAATCACGCTGGAGTGTAACCTGCCTTTTCTGGGAGCGAATGAAAAAAATATTGCCTATCGCATGGCGCTGCTGATGCAGAAGCGCTATGGTCTGGGAGGCTTTCATGTTCGATTGTTTAAAAAGATCCCCATTGCCGCCGGAATGGCCGGCGGCAGTGCGGATGCCGCCGCCGTGATCAAGGCTGTTAATCGCTTGTTTGGGCTGGAGCTCTCGATGGATGAGATGATGAGACTGGGGACAGAGCTGGGATCTGATATTCCGTTTTGCCTGCTGGGAGGGACATGCCTGGCAACCGGACGAGGTGAGAGACTGGAGAGGATTGCACCGATGCGGGAGACGCATGTGGCATTGGTAAAGCCTAATTTTGGCATTTCTACGCCATGGTCCTATGCGCAGGTCGATGTTTATAAGGCGGCGCACGGAGAAACGGTGAAGGCAGATATACCGGCTATGGTGCAGGCCATAGAGAGAGGAGCACTGCCGCAGATTTGCGCCCATATGGCGAATCAGCTGGAACCGGCAGCCATAGAGGCGTATCCGGTAATTGGAGAAATCAAGCAGGATTTGATGGGGCTTGGTGCGGCGGGCGCCATGATGACGGGAAGCGGGCCTACGGTGTTTGGCCTGTTTGAAAGGTATGAAGCGGCGAGGGAGGCAGTGCGGCGCTGCAAGATGCGCTATCCGTGGAAATATCAGGTGATGTACTGCCGAATTGAAAGTTTTAAAAAACCATATTGATTTTTACTATAGAAAAATAGTAAAATAGAGGCAATACCCTCAATGATGAGGTTACAATTTTATATAAACTTAGGAGGAAGAGTCCCATGGACAAAGTCTACAACCCATATCAGAATATGCTGAATGTGTTAGAATGTGCCGCGCAGAAGCTGGAGCTTGATCAAAGCGATTATGAAGAGCTCAAATATCCGGAGAGAGAATTAAAGGTTTCCGTACCGGTACAGATGGACGATGGAAGTATTCGAGTTTTTGAAGGCTTCCGTGTGCAGCATTCAAGCTCCCGAGGACCGTGTAAGGGTGGCATCCGCTATCATCAGAATGTAGATGAAAGCGAAGTGAAGGCGCTGGCCGCGTGGATGAGTATTAAGTGCGCGATTGCGGATATCCCGTACGGCGGAGCCAAGGGCGGTATTTGTGTGGATCCTGCGACCTTGTCCAGAGGTGAGCTGGAGCGTTTGACGCGCCGTTATACGGCTATGATCGCGCCAATCATTGGAGTAGATCGGGATATTCCTGCGCCGGATGTGAATACAAACGGTGAGATCATGGGCTGGATTATGGATACCTATTCTGCGCTGAAGGGCTGCTATACGCCTGGCGTTGTGACGGGCAAGCCGATGGAGCTGGGCGGCAGCCTGGGCCGGCCGGAGGCAACAGGGCGCGGTGTTATGATCTGTGCAAAGGAAGCGGTAAAGCGCAGAGGCATGCAGATCGCAGGCAGCAAGGTGGCGGTGCAGGGAGCCGGTAACGTAGGCTTTACAGCAGCGCAGCTGATGGCGGCGGAGGGCTTTACGATTGTAGCGCTAAGCGATGTGTCCGGCGGTATTTATAAGCAGAGCGGCCTGGATGTTGAAAAGATCGGGCAGTATTTAAGTCAGAAGGGCAATCTTCTGAAGGACTATCAGGAAGAGGGACTTTCGTATATTACGAATGAAGAGCTCCTTACCTGTGAGTGTGATATTTTGGTGCCGGCTGCGCTGGAAAATCAGATTACAGCGGGCAATGCTCAGCAGGTTCAGGCCAAGCTGATTATTGAGGGCGCTAACGGGCCGACAACCAATGAGGCTGATGATATCTTAGAGAAACGCGGCATTACGGTGGTACCGGATGTGCTTGCCAATGGCGGCGGCGTAATTGTTTCCTATTTTGAGTGGGTGCAGAATCGTGAGATGCTGGCCTGGGATTTACAGACGGTGAATCAGAAGCTGCAGGATAAAATGCTGCTTGCCTTTGACAATGTCTGGCAAATGGCGGAGAATAAAAAGAGCTCGCTGCGTCAGGGTGCGTACATGGTAGCGCTGCAGAGACTGGTGGCCGCCAGAAAGCTGAGAGGGACATTTTTATAAGATAGTGCTTAATAAAGTAGAGAGCGCTGCTTAATCACATGAATGATTAAGCAGCGCTCCTTGTTTTATTCATAATCGGCAGCTGACTGCAATTCTTTCTCTAAAAATTGCTTTATATACGGATTATTTTCCTCACTTAAGGTAGGCTGAAACGCCATATACCGGCATTTCTGATACCGCTCGCCATCTAGTACAAAGGTATATCCCATCATACATTTAGGATTACAGTCGTTGGGGTCAATGAGCCGTTTGCAGACGGATGCTTTTTTGATTTCCTTTTTTATATTTTCGGGCAATGTGGACAGAAAGCTCTGATATTCCTGTATATGTTCGGGATAGATGCGAAGCCTCATCCCCGTTTTTCGGGATATAAAGGTTGCCAAAGTCCTTTTGGTGCTGCTGAGTACGTAAGACGTAACATAGCCGCTTTTTTGCAGTTTTATATCACATTTGCAGCCATTTTCTGTCAGATATTTATTAATCTGGCTGACAAAGCTACGGAAATGTTCTTCAACCGTTTCTATAAAGGCATTAAATTTGTCGTTCATGAGCTTCTTTGTTATCCTTTCTCTTTATCACTGGGATCCATACCTCATATTGTGCGTTTCGCGGATCTGGATTTAAGTAAACCTCAATATCGGGTGCATTGGCATATTCATATCCAGAGGTCGGAAGCCATTCTGTTATGATCCGCTGCTCTAGCTCCTGGATGGATTGATTTATGCCTGTTCCGGAAAAGACTGCCCATGTAGAGGCAGGAATGGTATACTCTTCAAACTCGACGCTTGTTTTTGTACTGGAAACAGCAATAAAGTATTTCCATTGCTCTTCATCGTTGCAGGCACTCACGCCTAAAAGCCCGATTAGCGGTGTATCCATCAGCCCTGCCAATTTTTCTATTGTTCCATTTGCAGATGCCTCCTGCCACATCTTAGGCATGGCCATAAAGTTATTTTCAATTTGCTTATCTAACGGCGCAGATACGCCAATGATGGGGAAGGCTTCTTTGGTTTCGATCCTATAATTTAATTCGGTTGCTCCCTTTATAGCAATTTTAAATACAATAGGAGAAAAAGACTTTACGGATACACCTTTTTCTTTCACAGATGAGGGGGCGATCCCGTGAAAAGATTGGAATGCCCTGTTAAATGCAGTCGGCGACTGGTAGCCATATTTCTCTGCAATATCAATAATCCGTTTGTCGCCGGTCTGTAAGTCTACTGCCGCTAAAGACATTTTTCTTCTTCGGATATACTCTGCCAAGGGAATGCCTGCCATATAAGTAAACATTCTTTGATAGTGATAGGCGGAGCAGCAGGCAATCCGCCCAAGCTGTTCATAGTCAATTTTATCTGTCAAATGCTCCTCAATATAATTTATGCTTTGATTTAATCTCTCAACCCATTCCATGAGGTACCTCCCTGCTACTGTGTTTTGTTTTTATTATAAGACTTATTCTTAAGCGTTTCCTCTCTATCTTTGCACAAAAAAGAGAGGCGATCGTATGGGGCCGCGTTATCACTTTATTTTAAACTGGAATCTAACGTACTTTTTTCTGATTTTGCACGTTAAGCATGGATGATAGCTTCAAATTTAACAGGGAAAACCACCGTTAAATTTAAAAGCATAAGCTTAGTATAACATACAAAACAGGAGAAAAGTACGTTAAAAGTGAGAAAATTGAATCGTAATAACGCTGCTTCAGCGGAGCAAGTCTCAATGACTGCCTCCTTTAAAAAGAAATTTTAAAATAACCTGTATAAAGGCGCTGCAAGCTGGGAATCTTTTCCGTATCGTCTGATGGAAAAGGAGAAGAGCAATGAAAGTACAGATAAAAGAATGGATGCAGAAAATAGAAAATAAAGTCTTTCTGGCCGCCATGGTCATAGGGACGGTTATCACGGTTTTGATTGTTTCGCTGTATACGCTTGCCGGACAGGAGGAAAAGCTGCTGGCAGAGAATTTTTTTCGCTTCCATGTACTGGCAAACAGCGATAGCGAAGAGGATCAGGCACTCAAGCTGCAGGTCAGAGATGCAGTCATCGCCTACTTGGAGCCTCAGCTGAGGGAGTCCTCTACGCGGGATGAGACCAAGCAGTATATATTAAAGCACCTTGCACAGATTACGGATGTGGCCGGCCGCACGGTGCGGCAGGCCGGCAGTGATCAGAGCGTCCAGGTGCTGGTGGGCGTGTCTGAATTTCCTACGAAAAGCTATGGCGCCGTCACTTTGCCGGCTGGCCGGTATGAGGCGCTGCGGATTGAGCTGGGAGAGGCGCAGGGGCACAATTGGTGGTGCGTGATGTTTCCCAGTCTGTGCTTTGTAGAGGAGACGGAGCCGGAGGAGATGGAGGAGGATTTGGAGCAGAAGCTTCCGCAGGAGCAGAATGAACTGATCCATGAACCAAGGCAGTTTAAATTTAAGCTGCTGGAATGGTACCATCAGCTGTTTGGCTGACTTGTATTTGGGGCTGAAATGTGATATAACTTTAGCAATACTGAATATCGATGGAGGCTGGGTGTGATCAGATGAAGGATGGATTTGTGAAGGTGGCGGCTGCTACTCCGGAGCTTGTAGTGGCAGATCCGAAATATAACTGTGAGAAAATGATGGAGATCGTGCGGGAGGCGGCGCAGCAGGAGGTACAGGTGCTGGTGCTGCCGGAGCTGGCAGTGACGGGCTATACCTGCGGTGATCTTTTTCTGCAGGAAAGCCTGCTGGCAGCGGCAGAAAAAGAGCTGATCAAGCTGGCGCAGGCAGTGGGCTCAATGCTGGTGATTGTGGGAGTGCCGGTTCGATACAAGAATAAGCTGTATAACTGTGCGGCCGTACTGAATCAGGGGCATGTGATCGGGATGGTGCCTAAGCGCAGTCTGCCGAATTATAGTGAGTTTTATGAGCGGCGGCATTTTGAGCCGGGCTTTTATGAGCCGCAGAGGCTGATGCTGGGTGATCAGGAGATCTGGATGGGCATGCAGCTGCTTTTTGCCTGCGGTCAGATGAAGGAGCTTGTGGTGGCGGCGGAGATCTGTGAGGATCTGTGGGTGGCCAGCCCTCCGTCTAACCAGCATGCGCTGGCAGGAGCGACGCTTGTGGTCAATCCTTCAGCCAGTGATGAGATCATCGGTAAGGAGGGGTATCGCCGGCAGCTGGTCAGTGCGCAGTCGGGCAGGCTTTACTGCGGCTACATCTATGCGGATGCTGGTGAAGGGGAGTCTACCACCGATATGGTGTATGCGGGGCATAATCTGATTGCAGAAAACGGCAGCATCCTGGTGGAGAGCTCGCTTTTTAGCCATGGAATGATCGTAACGGAGCTGGACATGCAGAGGATTGCCTATGAGCGGCGTAAGTCAACGACCTATCCGGCCGTGCAGGATGAGGGGTATAGGACGATTCCCTTTGAGCTTTGTCCGCGCAGGACAAGGCTGACAAGGCCGGTGGAGGCCAATCCGTTTGTACCGGCAGATCGCAGCGACCGGATGCAGCGCTGTGAGAGCATTTTGGCAATGCAGATTTCAGGCCTTAGAAAACGAGTAGAGCATGCGCATGCTAAATCGCTGGTGATTGGTATCTCCGGAGGGCTGGATTCTACGCTGGCGCTGCTGGTGGCAGCCGGAGCGATGGACCGCCTTGGGCGGAGCCGGACGGATATCATCGGTGTTACAATGCCCTGCTTTGGCACGACGAAGCGGACAAAGAGCAATGCGGAGCTTTTATGCCAGCGAATGGGAATTACGCTGCGGTGCGTGGATATTGCAGCGGCAGTGCAGCGGCATTTTGAGGATATTGGCCATGATCCGGCGGTGCTGGATGTGACATATGAAAACTGTCAGGCCAGGGAGCGTACGCAGGTGCTGATGGATATTGCCAACCAGACAGGCGGTCTGGTCGTAGGCACAGGAGATCTGTCGGAGCTGGCGCTGGGATGGGCCACCTACAATGGCGATCATATGTCAATGTATGGTGTGAATGCTTCTATCCCGAAGACGCTGGTGCGTCATATTATCTCGGCATTTGCCGAGCATGCGGAGGATCCGCAGATGAAGGCGGTGCTGCGGGATATTCTGGATACGCCGGTGAGCCCGGAGCTGCTTCCGGCTAAGAACGGGGAGATCGCGCAGAAGACAGAAGAAATCGTGGGTCCCTATGAGCTGCATGATTTTATTCTGTATTATGTGCTGCGGTTTGGCTTTGCGCCGGCGAAGATTGACCGCTTGGCGCAGAGGGCGTTTGAGGGCATATATGAAAAGGCGGTGATCCGCAAATGGCTGCGGGGATTTTACTATCGCTTCTTCCAGCAGCAGTTTAAACGGTCCTGCTTACCGGACGGTCCTAAGGTGGGCAGCGTCACGCTTTCGCCGCGAGGCGACTGGAGAATGCCAAGCGACGCCAGTGCGGCTGTGTGGATGGCGGAGATCGAAACGCTTCAATAAAAAGTTTGTGATGCCCTGACGGGTAAATTCATCGGGAAGATGACTAGTTCCTTCAGTTGATGCATACATTGTAAAAAACAATGTTTCTGGAGGGGCATCTTGAAGGACTATATTGAAGAGAGGGCCATCGAAGTCGGACTGTTTGTGGTAGAACACGGCGCAACTGTGCGGCAGACGGCGCAGCATTTTGGAATCAGCAAAAGTACGGTGCATAAGGATATTACGGCGCGTCTTGTGCACATAAAGCCGGAGCTGGCAAGCCGCGCAAAGGCGGTGCTGCAGATCAATAAGGCGGAGCGCCATATACGGGGCGGTCTGGCGACAAAAGAGAAATACAGGCATGAGGCGTATTGACATTTAAAGAACGCTATTTTATAATAAATTTGTTGTAGATAACGAAGAGAGGAAAGTGGGCAGGAAGGCATGTTTTCAACGAGTATTGGGATTGATTTGGGCACGTCCACTGTGCTGGTATATGTAAGAGGAAAAGGAATTATTTTGAGAGAGCCTTCGGTGGTCGCCATCCGCAGGGAAGAGCAGACCCGCATCGAGGCAGTAGGGCAGGCGGCCTATGAGATGCTGGGCCGAACACCCAAAACGCTGCATACCATCCGTCCATTAAGCGGAGGAGTCATCTCCAATTATCAATACACGGAGAAAATGCTGAAATACTTTGTGCAAAGAACGATTGGAAAACGCCTTGTTAAGCCGGTGGTGGCTGTGTGCATCCCCTGCAAGGTGACGGAGGTGGAGCGAAAGGCGTTTACCGATGCCTGTTATCAGGTGGGAGCCAGAAGCGTACATATGATTGAAGAGCCTATTGCGGCGGCGATGGGGGCTGGACTGGATATATCGAGGCCGAATGGCTGTATGATCATTGATATAGGCGGGGGCACGGCTGATATTGCTGTGATTTCTCTGGGCGGCATTGTCGTCAGCACTTCCGTTAAGGTGGCGGGTGATGATTTTGACGAGGCGATTATCCGGCATATCAAGAAAAAATATAACCTGCTGATCGGCGAACGGACAGCGGAAAATATTAAGATTCAGATCGGAACCGTAAGTGAAAATGAGGACGAGGTCGTGATGGAGGTTAAAGGCCGGCATATGATTACAGGCCTGCCGGTGAGCGTCATGGTTTCGAGCTACGATGTGCGGGAGGCGCTGCAGGAGTCCGTCAGGACCTTGGTGGAAGCAGTGCATGGCATTTTAGAGCAAACGCCGCCGGAGCTGGCCGCTGACATCTATGAACACGGCATTGTGATGACGGGCGGAGGCAGCCTGCTGCGCGGAATCGATGAAATGATCAGCCGGGAGACGCAGATGAATGTTTTTGTAGCGGATGATGCGATTTCCTGTGTGGCCATCGGTACAGGACGATATGTAGAGCAGCTGGCCGAAAAAAGAAAATGATGCAAAACGGCGTGTCAAAGCGCCGTTTTATTGTCTGTGAATATCAAAAGAGAAACTGGAGGAAGCAGCGTGCAGGAGTTGGCGGGACAGGAGCAGATTGCAGGCTATGTCATTGAATGCATCTTTGAAAATGCCGATACGGGTTACAAGGTGCTGGAGGTAGAATCCGATGACGGCCTGCAGCTCATGACGGTGGTGGGCATCATGCCCGATTTGCAGGTCGGAGAGCGCATCGAGGCCAGCGGACACTGGAAAGAGCATAATACTTACGGAGAGCAATTTGAGGTTGCTTCTTTTTTGCGCGCACTTCCAAAGGACCGCGAGGCCATGGAGCGATATCTGGCCTCCGGCGTGATCAAGGGCGTGGGCGCCGCGCTGGCGCATCGGATCGTAGAGCATTTTGGGGATGATACCTTTAAGCGCATCGAAGCGGAGCCGGAGCGCCTGGCCGAGATTAAAGGAATCAGCAGTGCAAAAGCCTGCGAGATCGGCGAGCAGTTTGCGGCGCAGCGAGCGGCCAGAGAGGCCATGGTGTTTTTGCAGGGGTTGGGCCTGACGCCCACAATGGCCATGCGGGTTTATAAGGAATTTGGCGAAAAAACCGTCTCCCTTCTCAGCAGCAATCCCTATGCGATGGCAGAGCGGGTACAAGGAATCGGATTTCGGCGGGCCGATGAGATCGCCCGGCAGATGGGCATCCCCGAGGAATCACCAGGACGGATCCGCGGTGCCATCCGTTTTGTGCTGCAAAATGCCGCAGGAGAAGGACACACCTATCTGCCGCAGGATAAGCTGCAGGATGAAGTGTACCGTCTGATCGGCATCGAAGGCATCCCAGTCGAAAACGGCATTACCGAATCAGTCCTTGAAGGACAGCTGGTACAAAAAAGAGAGCAGGAGCAGGAGCGCGTCTATCTAAAGAGCTATTATCAGGCCGAAGCGGGCGTGGCCCGCAAATTGACGGAGCTTTCGCTTTTTCAGCGTAGCCTAGAAGCGGAGAAGTACCGGGCGAGGCTGCAGGCAGTTGAAGAAAAACAGCATATAGAGCTCTCGGAGGAGCAGCGGGAGGCTGTATTGGCCGGCCTGCAGCAGGGGGTACTCATCATTACGGGAGGCCCTGGAACCGGGAAAACGACGATCATCAATGCACTTCTGGAGCTGCTGGACGAGGATCATCAAAAATATTTGCTGGCTGCGCCTACTGGCCGTGCGGCTAAAAGAATGACAGAGGCCACGGGCCGTGAGGCCAAAACGATTCACCGGCTGCTGGAGATTCAGTTTGGGCTTGCGGAGGATAGCGGAAGGCAGATTTTTCAGAGAGATGCAGAGCATCCTCTGGAAGCGGATGTGATTATTTTAGATGAGGTGTCCATGATCGATGTCAGCCTTATGCACCATCTGTTAAAGGCAGTGATGCCGGGAAGCCGTCTGATTCTGGCGGGAGATCAGGATCAGCTGCCCTCGGTGGGAGCCGGCAATGTGCTGAAAGATATGATTCAAAGCGGCGCAGTGGCGGTTCGCAAGCTGACCAAGATCTACCGGCAGGCAGCGATGAGCGATATTGTAGTCGGGGCGCACCGGATCAATCAAGGGGAATACCCTGTATTTAATCAAAAAAATACGGATTTCTTTTTTATGAAGAGAAGGGTTAAAGAAGATGTAATCCGGACTATGATTGAAGTTATTTTAAAAAGAATGCCTAAGTTTGCTAAATGCTCGCCTGTGGATGATATTCAGGTGCTTACGCCGATGAAGCGCGGTTTTCTTGGTGTGGAAAATCTGAATCCGCGCCTGCAGGAGGCATTAAACCCCCGTTCAGCAAAAAAAGCAGAGCTTGAATTCCGGGATATGGTTTTTCGCGAGGGCGATAAAGTCATGCAGATCAAAAATAATTATAATATGGCCTGGAAGGTGCTCAATCGCTATGGATATCCGCTGGAAGAAGGAGACGGCGTGTTTAATGGCGACGTAGGAAGGATTAAGCAGATTAATCCGAAAGCGCGGACGCTGACGGTGCTGTTTGATGACAAGCGCCAGGTGGAGTATGACTATATGGAGCTGGAGGAACTGGAGCTGGCATATGCGATCACGATCCATAAATCACAGGGCACAGAGAGCCCGGTGATCATTCTTCCCCTGCATAGTGGTCCGGATATCCTGCTGAGCCGCAATCTGTTGTATACAGCTGTCACCAGAGCCAAGCGCTATGCGGTGATTATTGGCGATGAGGCAGTGGTACACAAAATGGTGGATAATGACCGGCAGGCGGTGCGGTATTCTTCTCTGGGCGTACGTCTCAGGGAGCTGGCTGCTCTGGCCGAGGGAATAGAAGAAAGGAGCGAGAGCTGATTTTTTCAAGCTGCATTTTAGATCTGCTGTTTCCGCCGCGCTGCATTTTATGCAGGCAGCTATTGGACCGAAAAGAGGAGAAGCAAAGGGAAAGTGCCCTTTGCAGCCTCTGCCGGTGGCAGGATTATCAAAATCCGCAGGCAGAAGGGCCAGAGGGGCGCTGTGCATTATTGTATGAGGAGAGGCTCAGAGAAGCGATCCGGCAGTTAAAATATGAAGGAAAGAAAGCATATGGAGCCTACTTTGCCAGATGGATGCTGGAGGAGGGCGGAAGCTGGGCGGCAGAGCAGGGCTTCGACCGGATGACGGCCGTGCCGCTGGCAAGAAGCCGCATGCGCCTGCGCGGATACAATCAGGCAGAGGTGATTGCCAGAGAGCTTTCCCGGCTGTGCCGGGTGCCTTATGAGGAGCTTCTGGAGAGGCGCCGCGAGACGGAGGCGCAAAGCGCGCTGGGGGCGGCGATGCGAGGGCATAATATGGAGGGTGTATTTGCGGTAAGGCCTGGCAGCAGGACGCCTAGGCATATTTGCTTGGTGGATGATATTTATACAACCGGCAGCACGGTGAGAGCCTGCCGGGAAGCGCTTGAGCAGGCATGGCCGGAGGTGCGCGTGACGTATTGGGTGCTGGCGGGACGGATTTCGTCAAATTTTTCAGATAGCGCTTGACAGGCGGGGGCTAATGTGCTAAACTCAAAAAGCTAACTAGTTTGGGTTCTTTTTTTTTGCATGAATTTAAGAATCCGGCTCAGCGAAGAAACAAAACCAATGGAGGTGGAAGTCGTGCGAACCAGAGTAACATTAGAGTGCACAGAGTGTAAACAGCGGAATTACAACACGTCGAAAGACAAAAAGAAACACCCCGATAGGATGGAAACCAAGAAGTATTGTCGTTTCTGTCAGCGGCACACCCTTCACAAGGAGACCAAATAAGCCGAGGGAGAGATTGCTCCCGCGATGAGGAGGCGAAGCAATGTTTAGTTTTAAAGAACTAAAAAGCGAATTTAAGAGAATTACCTGGCCTGGCAAGAAAGAGATTGCGCAAAAGACAGGGATCACTCTGCTTGTATGTGCTATCATGTCGATCATCATCGGTATCTATGATTTGTTCTTTAATTGGATTATGCGAAAATTGGAAGATATTTTCCTATAAGATGAAGAGGATGAGTTTTCATGGCAGAAGAAGCTAAATGGTATGTAGTCCACACGTATTCCGGATACGAAAATAAAGTGAAGGAAAGCATTGAAAAGACTGTCGGCAACCGCAATATGCAGGAGCAGATCTTTGAGGTGCAGGTTCCGTTAGAGGACAGCGTGGAGGAGAAAAACGGCAAGCAGGTCGTTGTGCAAAGGAAGGTTTTTCCCGGATATGTTCTGATCAATATGATTATGAATGATGACACCTGGTATGTCGTTCGCAATACCCGTGGTGTTACCGGTTTTGTAGGTCCCGGATCTAAGCCGGTGGCTCTTTCAGAAGAAGAGGTGCGAAAGCTGGGAATCAGCTCTGCTCAGTATAAAATTGACGTAGAGATCGGAGAGAGCGTTCAGGTGATGAATGGTCCCTTCGAGGGTTCCGTCGGTGAGATCAAGGAGATCCGTCAGGACGAGGGTCTGGTTGTGGTCGACCTTTCTATCTTTGGAAGAGAGACACCCGTAGAGCTTAGCTTCGAGCATATCAAGAAAATCTAAGTGGAATCCATGAGATTCTGTTTTTATCACAATGGAGGTGTAAAGTCAAATGGCTAAGAAGATTTCAGGTTATATTAAGCTGCAGATTCCCGCAGGTAAAGCTACTCCTGCTCCTCCGGTTGGCCCTGCACTGGGTCAGCATGGTGTGAACATTCAGGCTTTTACAAAGGAATTTAATGCAAGAACCGCAAATGACGCAGGAATGATTATTCCTGTTGTGATCACAGTGTATCAGGACAAGAGTTTTACATTTGTAACCAAAACTCCCCCTGCTGCAATTTTGATTAAAAAGGCTTGCGGTATCCAGTCCGGCTCCGGCAACCCGAAGAAAACCAAGGTTGCTTCTTTGAAGAAGGAGCAGGTAGAGGAAATTGCGAAGCTGAAAATGAGAGATTTAAATGCTGCTAGTGTTGAGACGGCTGTTAAGATGATTGCCGGTACGGCCCGCAGCATGGGTATTACAGTAGAAGAATAAGCGCTGCTTATCCGTTTTGGCTTCGGCACCGCTGGCCGGAGACGAAACTTCTCTTCAACACTGCGTTGAAGCTGTGCGTGATTCATTGTGGGAGGGTTACTCCCCCGCTAAAACCACAAGGAGGTTTACAAGATGAAAAGAGGAAAGAAATATTTAGAAGCTGTTAAGAAGTACGATAGAGCTGCTCAATACAGCCCGGCTGAGGCTATTGCCAATGTACTGGCTATGGCTCCTGCAAAATTTGACGAGACCGTGGAAGCTCACATTCGGCTTGGTGTAGACGGACGTCATGCAGATCAGCAGGTGCGTGGTGCGGTAGTGCTTCCGCATGGTACCGGCAAGACTGTACGTGTTTTAGTATTTGCTAAAGGCGATAAGGCAAAAGAGGCTGAGGCAGCTGGTGCGGACTATGTGGGCGCAGAGGATATGGTTTCCAAAATCCAGAGTGAAAACTGGTTTGAATTTGATGTCGTTGTGGCAACGCCCGATATGATGGGATTGGTTGGCCGTTTGGGACGTGTGCTGGGACCGAAGGGTTTGATGCCCAACCCCAAATCCGGAACTGTAACGCCGGATGTGGCCAGAGCCATTGCAGATATCAAAGCTGGTAAGGTAGAGTATCGTTTAGATAAGACCAATATCATTCATGTTAGCTTTGGAAAGGTATCCTTTGGCCAGGATAAGCTGGTAGAGAATTTCCACACTTTGATTGGTGCTATTATAAAGGCAAGACCTGCTGCGGCAAAGGGTCAGTATATCCGCAGCCTGACTCTGAGCTCCACGATGGGCCCAGGAGTTAAGATCAGTCCTGTGCGCGCCGAGGAGTAAGAAGAAGTCGGCAGCCATAGGAAATGTGGCTTGACAAGTCAATATAAGTTTGTTATAATCGTTCTCGTTGATTGCAAAATCAACAGGATTGATTATATAACCGGAGACAGCAGGTGGCGCTAGCCGTAACATGAATGGGCCTGCCGAGGTATCAAAATCAGATCTTGATAGAGATGATCCAAAACCCCGTCCCCGGTTACCGGGAGCGGGGTTTTCTATATCCTACGGATGATGAACCGATTTTCCGGTAGCACAAAATCTAATAGGAGGTAAAGATAAAGTGGCTAAGATTGAAGCAAAACAGGTTGTTGTTGATGAGATTAAGAGCAAGCTGGAAAAAGCAGAAGGCGTAGTGCTGGTAAGCTCCCGCGGCTTAACCGTTGCACAGGACACTGAGATGCGTAAAGCGCTGCGTGAAGCTGGTGTGGACTACAAGGTATATAAAAACACCATGGTGAACTTTGCTATCAAAGGTACAGCCTTTGAGGCGCTGGCACCTCATCTGGAAGGGCCTACCGCTGTTGCGATCAGCTATGATGATGCGACGGCAGGCGCACGTGAGCTGGATTCTTTTGTTGCCAAGTTCGAGCCCCTGCAGTTCAAGGGCGGTGTTGTAGCTGGCGAATACTATGATGAGAAGGCGATTGAAAAGGTTGCTAAGATTCCTTCCAAAAACGAGTTGCTTTCCAGATTGCTTGGAAGCTTTAAGTCTCCGATGTCTTCCCTTGCTCGTGTGGTTAACGAGATTGCAAAGAAAAACGGAGGCACAGCAGAGGCTGCAACAGAAGCTGCTGAATAAAACGTAAAACGTTTAAAGAAAGTTAAAACTTAATAAAATTTTATGGAGGTTTTTAAAAATGGCTAAACTTAGCGTACAAGAGATTATCGATGCTCTGAAAGAGCTTTCCGTTATGGAGCTGAACGAGCTGGTTACCGCATGTGAAGAAGAATTCGGCGTATCCGCTGCTGCAGGTGTGATGGTTGCTGCAGGTCCGGCTGCTGCTGCTGAAGAGGAGAAGACTGAGTTTGATGTTGAGCTGACCGATGCAGGCGCTCAGAAGATCAAAGTCATCAAAGTTGTTCGTGAGATCACCGGTCTGGGCCTGAAAGAGGCTAAGGAACTGGTTGAGTCCGCTCCCAAAGTACTGAAGGAAGGCGCTAGCAAGGAAGATGCAGAAGCTCTGAAGAAACAGCTGGAAGAAGTTGGCGCAAAGATTACCTTAAAATAATCTTAATCCGAAAATCTAATCTAATGATAAAAATGAATTCCGATGAAGCTGCAGCAGCAGTTTCTCGGAATTTATTTTTATATAAATGCTTGACATGGCTTGACTTGTGTGGTAGTATTGTAAATTGCATTATATTGCGATTTTATGCTCATACGCAGCGTGATGGCAGAAGCTTGCATAATTCTTATTCAAGTTTGTTCCATCATGCTGTCATTAAAGCTGTTTGTGTCGGAAAACAGGCAGCTTTAGAGCAAAGCAAGATAAATCTAGTCAAGGGGTGAAACGCATTTATGGAAAAAAACCGTATCCATCCACAACCGTATGGAGACCGTGTGAGAATGTCCTTTGCCAGAGAGAAGGAAGTTCTGCAGATGCCCAATTTGTTGGACGTGCAGAAGGATTCTTATCAGCAGTTTATCAGCGAAGGCCTAAAAGAGGTATTCGAGGATATCAATCCGATCACGGACTTTGGCGGCAATTTGTCTTTGGAATTTATTGATTTTAATTTAAATTCCGAACCCAAATATACGATACAAGAAGCAAAAGAACGGGATGCTACTTATTCAGCACCTTTAAAGGTGACGGTTCGTTTGACCAATGAAGAGACAAAGGAAAAGCAAGAGCACGAGATCTTTATGGGCGACTTTCCGCTTATGACAGAAACGGGCACCTTTGTTTTGAATGGTGCTGAGCGTGTAATTGTCAGTCAATTAGTGCGTTCCCCTGGCATTTACTATGCAAAATCAATTGATAAAACAGGAAAGCCCTTGTTTTCGGCAACGGTAATTCCCAATCGCGGCGCATGGCTTGAATATGAGACGGACTCTAACGATATTTTTCATGTGCGTGTTGACCGTACCCGAAAAATTCCGGTAACAGTGCTGATTCGTGCGCTGGGCGTAGGGACGGATGCGGAGATCATGGAGCTTTTTGGTGAAAATCCAAAGCTATTGGCTACGATTGAACGGGATAATGCTAAAAGCGTAGAAGAGGGCTTGATTGAGATTTACAAAAGAATTCGTCCCGGAGAGCCTCCTACTGTAGAAAGCTCTAAGAGTCTTTTGTATTCTATGTTTTATGATGATAAGCGTTACAATCTGGCACATGTGGGCCGGTATAAGTTTAATAAAAAGTTAGCGTTTCGCAATCGTATAGCAGGCCTTGCGTTAGCAGAAGCAGTGGTAGACCATTCTACCGGAGAAGTGCTGGCAGAAGAGGGGACTGTTTTAACGAGGGATCTGTGCCAGCAGATTCAAAATGCCGGCGTCTCCTATGTGTGGGTGCAGAAGGATGACCAGAAGGTTAAGGTATTAAGCAATTTAGCTGTGGATATCCATGCCCATTTGGACATTTCAGAAGAAAAGCTGCATGAGTGCGGTATTACGGAGGATGTTTTCTATCCAGTGCTGGAAGAAATTCTGGAAAAGGATTTAGAGGGAGAAGAGTTGTGGGAGATGCTCAAAAAGCGTTCCTATGATTTGGTTCCTCGTCATATTACCTTTGAGGATATTATGGCATCCATCAACTATAATCTGAATCTGGAATATGAGATCGGCAACGTAGATGATATCGACCATTTAGGAAACAGACGGATCCGCTGCGTAGGAGAATTGCTGCAGAATCAGTTCCGGATTGGTCTGGCCCGTTTAGAGCGTGTCGTACGTGAGCGTATGACGACACAGGATCTGGAAGAGGTCACTCCTCAGAGCTTGATCAATATCCGTCCTGTAACCGCAGCGATCAAAGAGTTTTTTGGCAGTTCACAGCTTTCACAGTTTATGGATCAAAACAATCCGTTAGCAGAGCTTACGCATAAACGGCGTCTGTCCGCACTGGGTCCGGGCGGTCTGTCGCGTGACCGGGCAGGCTTTGAAGTGCGTGATGTACATCATTCGCACTATGGACGCATGTGTCCGATTGAGACTCCTGAGGGTCCCAATATCGGTCTGATCAACTCTCTGGCCACGTATGCGCGGATCAATCGGTACGGATTTATCGAAACGCCCTATCGAATTATCGACAAATCCTCGGGAACGCCTGTTGTGACAAACGAGGTTCGCTATATCACGGCGGATGAAGAGGAAAATTATAAAATTGCACAGGCAAATGAGAAGCTGGACGATCAGGGGCATTTCATGCGCGATCGTATCACCGGTCGTTTTAGAGATGATAATATCGAAATGGATGCCAACGAAATTGATATGATGGACGTATCACCTCGTCAGGTATTTTCGGTGGCGGCTTCTTTGGTTCCTTTTGTGGAAAATGATGAGGCTTCTCGTGCCCTTATGGGATCCAACATGCAGCGCCAGGCCGTGCCGCTTCTCGTTACGGAATCGCCGGTCGTAGGCACTGGTATGGAATATAAAACAGCGATGGATTCGGGTTCTTGCGTCATTGCCAGAGAAGACGGTATGGTAGAAGAG